>CAMLKG010000002.1 GCA_946480695.1 uncultured Cellvibrio sp. | reverse complement strand
TGGCGGGCTGGAAATGGTATAACCCAGTACATCATCCTCAATATCCTTCGCCACAACCTGGCCACTGACAGGTGTGTCTTCATCTGTCCTGAAATCCACATTTGCAGCTTCCGGCGCATCGTTGACAGCAATAATGTCCAAACTGATGGTAGCAATACTGACGTTGCCCTGACTGTCAGTTACGGTGACCACAAAACTGTCGCCGCCGTTGTAATTTGCATTAGGGGTAAAGGTATAGTGACCGGTAATCGCATCTACCCTAACCACACCGTTAACAGGCATTGTGGCTACGGCGTAGGAGATGGGATCACCTTCAACATCCGAAGCGATAATTCGCCCCGAAATAACCTCATCTTCATTACCACTGAGCGCTTGGTTTGTAACCGAGGGCGCGCGATTGCTATAGGCACCGTCAGTTTCGATTAAGGGAACTTCTCTGCTAAATGCAGTGGATGGGTAGTTGAATGATTGGGAATCAATTGTTTCCAGGATACGGGTGAGTTGTACGAAACTGTTATTGCCGTCTGACCCGCTACTACCGGTATCCCCAGCCGCCGTTTCTTCCAATACATCCAGCAAGTCACCCCCCTGCTCCAGCACCGTCAGGGCTTCCTGAATACTGGCATCATCCAGGGCGGCTTCATCAGGGCTTGTCGCGGCGCCAGCACTGAAGTCGCGGCTCATCGCCACTTGCAGCCCACCATTTATCGGCACTGGCTCGCCATTGCCAAAGTCCAGTTGCACATGGGCGCCCCGGGCTGTGACCAGGACTTCATCCGCATCCAGCAGGCTGCCGACGGATAGAGGACGCAAACTGCCATCGGCCGCTTTGGCCCAGGCTTGGCCTTGAAGGAATACAACGGTTGCAACGGCGTTACCCATAAATTGACTCCACGTCATTTGAATGTGAAAAAGCATCACATTAGATGACAGGCAGTCTAATTAATGATGATAAATGTGCCATTGGACTAAAGGACAATAAGCTGGTTATTTTTATCGCCTTTTATAATAACGAATGCACCCGGGTGCCCTATCAAAAGCCGTTATCGGCAGCAAGCACCAATGCCAGGTGCAGGCGATCCCGCACTTTCAGTTTTTCAAATGCAGCGCCCAGGTGGGCTTTCACGGTACGCTCGGTAATCGCCAGTTCACGCGCAATTTCCTTGTTGGTTTTACCCGCTGCTACCAAGCGCGCAACAGCCAATTCGCGGCTGGTAAGTGGCGACAAATCGACTTTATTTTTATTACCGGATGGCACAACAGCAACCGGCTTTGCCAAGCCCGGCACGCTGCGGCTGGTCGCTAATACCAATTGCCGCATTAAATCGGCCCCCAACCACATACCACCTGCATCAACTACTTGCGCAACCTGTTGCAGGACCATAGGTGCGGCCAGGTAATGCACATAACCGCAGGCTCCCGCTTCGAACACAGCCCGCGCTTGCCAGACAGATTCAATGAGGGTCATAACAATAATTTTTTTGCCGTCCGCCGCAAGTGTGGCAAGTTGCCCAACATCATTTTCTCCATGCACTAACAACCACACCACATCTGCCTGCGGCAAGCAGGCGGCATCCCCTGCTATTAACGCGTCAGGAAATGCTTGTTGCCAACGCGGGGATCGGATGTCCGCCGGCGCAATAAACAAGTGCCGGCTCATCGTTCAGTCATGGCGTTTTGTTGCGCGCGCAACACCGGTTTTAACAAATAAGCCAGTACCGTTTTCTTGCCGGTAAGGATATCTACTTGCGTCATCATACCCGGCATAATCGGCAGGCTTGGATCAAAACCCGCACGCTCGGTGCGCACACGTACAATGTAAAAGGTTCGCTCTTTTTCATCAGTCACCGTATCCGGGCTTATGTGTTCCACCTTACCGCGTAACCCGCCGTATACGACAAAATCATACGCGGTGAATTTCACAATCGCTTCCTGCCCCGGATGCAAAAATGCAATATCTTTGGGTGAGATTTTCGCCTCTACCAGCAGATCATCATCCAGGGGCACCATCTCTATCACCTCGCGGCCCGGTTGCACCACACCGCCGACTGTATTGGTGAAAACGCGTTGTACTGTTCCGCGCACGGGCGAGCGAATTTCCGCGTATTTAATCTTGTCAGCAAGCCCCGTACTGCTTTCACCGAGTGCGGCGATTTTGCCCAGCACATCTGATAATTCCGCGCGCCATTTATTATTTGCCTGCAATTCGGTTTCGCGTAATTTTCCTTGCGCTTCTTCAATCGCGAGCAACAGGCGTGATTCCTGGGCCAATGCCTGCTCGCGCGCACCCTTTGCATTCGCGACTTCGCCTTCCAGGCGTAAAATTTCGACTTCGGAAATCGCACCGCTCGCCAGCAATGGTTTAGTGACATTTAATTCCTGGATTGCCAACTCCAACGCACGTGTTGCCTGCACCAGCTTCGCGCGCACTTCATTTAATTCTTCCGTGCGCTGATCCAACTGGCTGTGCGCAATACTGAGTTGTTCTTGCATTTCCTTGCGGTTGGATTCATACAGATTACGTTCGTGCGTCGCTATTTCCGGTGCTTCGCTGGATAAGCCCTGCGGCAATGTAAATTCGCTATTGGTTGTTAATGCCTGTAACCGCGCAGCACGCGCCTGCAATGACAAGTATTCCGCACGATTTTCACGAAAGGTCGAAATAAAACGAGTGGGATCAATACGCAATAACAAATCACCTTTGTTAACGATCTGGCCTTCGCGTACCAATACTTCCTGGACAACGCCGCCATCAAAGGACTGGATCACCTGCAATTGCGAGGAGGGGATTACCTTGCCCTCGCCCCGGGCCACTTCATCAAGCGGTGCCAGCGCGGCCCACACGAATAACATGACAACAATCAATGCAATGACGCGCAATAATAATCGCGCTTTGACCGGTTCCTGCTGCAAGCGCGCCCAGTCTGAATCTGTCACCCAATCCCCGGGTTGCCCATGCAACGGATCGAGCCAGCGGGCATAGGTTTTATCAATAAATTTACTGGCGGGAATTCCTAATTTATTTAACCCACGCCCCAGCTTTTCAAACCAGATTTTATCGCGCGCCGGATGGTTAACAGCGGGATCTCGTCCGCCCATCAGGAAGCCCTCCCGATACGCCCCTGGCGCAAGGCTTCCACAACCTGGTCTTTGGGACCATCGGCCACAATTTTTCCAGCGTCAATCACAATAATGCGATTCACTAATTCCAATAATGAAGTGCGATGCGTAATAACCAGCAAAGTTTTGTGCGCAGCGTACTGGAGTAAATTGCGCTTGAATTCCTCTTCGCTGGTGTGATCCATCGCGCCCGTCGGCTCGTCCATTAATAATATGGGGGGATCATTCAATAATGCGCGCGCAATACTCACCGATTGCCGTTGTCCGCCGGACAGCAACTGACCATGCTCACCCACCGGCATGGCAAGGCCCATCGGGTGCTGGTTTACAAATTCCGTAAGGCCGCTTAACCGCACTGCCTCCAGGATCATTTCATCAGTCGCATGGTTTGCACCCAGCGCGATATTGTCGCGCAGCGAGCCAAAAAATAAATTCACATCCTGTGCCACATAACCCATGTTGCGGCGCAATTCGGCGGGGTCCAGTTGGCGGATATCAATACCATCCAGCAACACAGTACCGGAGCCCGGCTCGTATAAGCCGGCGATTAATTTTTCCAGTGTGGTTTTACCGGAACCGTTTCGCCCAAGGATCGCAACGCGTTCACCCGGATGAATATTGAAAGAAACATCGCGTAAAACTTCACGCTCATCCTGCGGATATTTGAACGCAACCTTTTTAAACTCTATCCCCCCTTGCAAACGCGGACGGCTGATCCACTGTTTATCCAGCGGTCGCTCAACAGGCTTTTCCATGATTTGTTCAAGTGCGGCCAAGGCTGTTGCGGCATGGTGATATTGCATCAATAAACCGGCAGTTTGCCCCACCGGCGCCATAATGCGCGAGGCAAGCATATAAGCGGCAATTAAACCGCCCTGGCTCAAGTTGCCATCGATAATTTGGTAAACACCGATAAGAATAACCGCTACCGATACCGCTTGCTGGACCCACGCCGTGCCGCTGCCAACAGAACCGGACAGCCAACGCATTTTTACGCCCACGCGCGATACCAACAATGTGGTTTTTTCCCAAATGGCCTGCATCCGTCCTTCTGCGCCGACGATTTTTAAGGTTTCCAAATTCGCAAGGCTTTCCACCAGGGTCGCGTTGCGCTGTGCGGATGCCTGCATTGAGTTCTCGGAGAGCAGATGCATTTTGTGCTGTACCGCAGCGGTGTAAATCATTACCAATATAACGCCTATTATTATGGGGAAAATCAGCGGCCAGGAAATCAGCAGCACGACAACCATAAATAACAATACGAAAGGTAAATCGACCAGGGCCAGGATTGTGGCCGAGGAAATAAAACTGCGCACCGCTTCAAATGATTGCAATCCCGATGCAAACGAACCCACGGATGCAGGCCGTTCCGACAACTTCATGCCCAGGACCCGCTCCATAATACTTGCGGAGAGCGTGACATCAACGCGGCTGGCGGCAAGGTCCACGAACCAGGCGCGCATCATGCGCAATACAAAATCAGCGCTGATGGCGATGAGCATCCCGATAGATAACACCCACAGCGTATCAGTCGCATGGTTGGGCACTACCCGGTCGTACACGTTCATGACAAATAACGGCGAAACCAACGCAAAAAAGTTGATTAACAAGGCGGTTAACAATACATCGCGATACAAATATTTATGCTGCGCGATCACACCCCAGAACCAATGGCCGTCGCGATGCTGGAAATTAGCGGCTTTGCCAATATCGGCATTGCGCGCTTCATAACGCTCCGCTGGGCGCACATAAATAACGCGGCCGGTATATTGTGCCGCTAAGCCCTCCAGCGGAAGCGTGACGCTGGCATCACCCAGCTCGGGAAAAATGACGCGCGCGTCGCCCGCCTCCAGCGACAGTAAAACACAGGCATTGTTGTTATTTAGCAACAACACCACGGGAAACAATGCCGGATTCAATTGTTCCAATGAACGTTGCGCAATTTTACTCGCAAGGCCCGCACGAGCTGACGCACGCGCGAATAGTGAAGGGGTTAGGTCATGGGACTCCAATGGCAGCCCCGCCAGCAATTGTTCACGGGTTGCTATTAATTGATGCGCGCGGGCAATAACCAATAAACACTCGCATAAAGGCCCACCCTTGCCAGGGGCTCCCTTATCTAACGCGGATTGAGCCTCCAGGGACATATCAATTGCGGCTGCGTGTTACGGTAATATCCACACGGCGGTTCGCTGCCTTGCCGGCAGCGGTATTGTTGTCTGCCGTCGGACGGGTCGCACCAAAGCCATCTACACTCATCGGAATGGTTTCCAATCCATTAAGTACAAAATAGTCGCGCACACGTTGGGCACGCGCCCTGGATAACAGGACATTGAGTGCATCGGGGCCAGTATTGTCAGTGTGCCCCTCAATGCTTACCTGGACTACATTGGCAGTAGCTTTTATATCCGCCACCAACGCATCCAATTGTTGTGCGGCGCCGGGTTTTAATTCCGAGCTGCCCACATCAAATAATGCGTCGCCGCTTACCGGTGTCAATTCGCTGATTAAATCCGCGCGGCTCATCGCAATAGGCGCATCGGCGGGACATGCCGATTCCGATATGTTTAACGAATCTTTAATTTTCACGTCATGCAAGATACCCAGGCCATCGCGCACAATCCCCAATGCAGGCAATAAACTGCCCATGGCAGCTAGCGAACGGGCATAGGCAATTTCCAAATCCCCTTGCGCAATTGTTAACGCGCGGCTCGCCTGGAAATATTCATTTTCCGCGTCGAGCAAATCCAGCAAGGTGCGTTGGCCAATATTAAATTGCTCGGCATAGGCAGTGCGTACCTTATCGCTGGATAATCGATGTTGTTGCAACGAAATCAATTGCTCGCGCAGGCGCTGCGAATCGTTGTAGGCAATTTGGGTAGTCTGGCGTAAATCCACACAGGCCTGGTCGCGCAGGTCTTTGGCCTGGTTCACTTGCTCCAGTGAGCGCCGCACCGCCGCGCGATCAGCGCCCCCGCTGTAGAGGTTATATGTGATAGCGAGTTCAACCGCGTTTTCATCCCCCCAGGAATCCGGGTCAACGCGATTGTCAAAACCATTCTGGTTGCGATTGGTTACCCCGCGTGCGCGCAATTCCGCTTTAGGGTAATAACCCGAGCGCTCCACTTTGACGGCCGCCTGTGCTGCACTGATATTTTTTATTGCCGCATGGAAACCGGGATTGCCCTGATAGGCCAGGGTTAAGGCTTCACGCACGGAGGATGGCAAGGGTTTCGCAGCCAAATCGCCCGGTGCCAGATTATCGCCTGGTAACTGGCCCACCACACGCAAATAACGGGCGGTAACGTCATGGAGGTTGGATGCTTCCGTTAATAAATTGGATTCCGCCAACGCCAGGCGGCCCGCAACCTGTTCGAGGTCCACGCGCCGGCCAACACCTGTGGACACCCGCTTTTCAATTTGCGAATAAACTTCGCGATGCTTGCTGTAATTGCTGCGGGCCAGATCGACAAGGTCGCGATTGCGTTTTACATCTTCGTAAGCGCGTACTGCTTCCAGCGCGGTGTTTTCGACCCTATCCAACAACTCGTAATAACGCACCAGGCGAATGCCATCCATACGCTTTACTTCACCTGGGGTACGGAAACCATCGAACAACATCTGGGTGAGGGTTACCTGCCCCTGGCCGGTTGCATAAGTACCCCGGCCATCGTAATCACGCGCGGCTTCACCCGCAGTCGCCGCGAGATCTACCGAAGGCAGGTAACCCGCCCGTGCAACTCGCACATCCTGGGCCGAAGCGTTGAACTCATGCCAGCTGGCTTGCACCTCCGGATTGGATTCAATCGCCTTTAGCGCAGCATCTTTGGCAGTATTCGCCTGGGCAAATGCACTGGAAGGCAACAATACATCCAGGGCGAGAAACAGCAGGAATGGTTTGAAAAAACGGACAGGTCGAACAGATGAGCGGATCATTAATGGGTTCCGGTTTTTTATAATGTTAGAAATTATTTGCGTCCCTAACACCGAGGCTTTCGAACTCAACCAGCTTAAACACCGGAGTTCCCCTGAGGTCCAGTCAATACATGGAATTATCCGCAAGACCGGGATTCAATTATCAATCGGGATAAGTACCAGGCAAGGCAAGTTTCAAACCTGAGCCTCGACCCGTACAAAAAGCGTCCAAAAAATCGGATTTCATCATACCCAACGCTTATTTATTCCACAATCAGTGTGACGAAAAACACATAATTGAACATCAGAAATCCAGTGGGCGCCCCAGCGGTTTGTACAAATAAATACCGAAGTCCAACTGATCCTTCAGTCCTTCATTCTCGAGTTGCAGGCACAATTCCGTGGATAAACGCCAGGCAAACGGAGTCATCGACAAAAGCGCATTTACAAGCACTTTGTCTGTTATCGCCAGCTCTATAACAAGGCGTTCCTGCGCAACCAGCGAAAATCCCGCAGGTACCGGGGGCGGTTTGTGGGGACGCACCTGGGTATAAATACGCTGCCTCAGCCCAAGGAGATGGTGTTCAGCGGGCGCAACTATAACCAAAAGCCCGTCCGGGTTTATTACACGCCATAACTCCGTGTCTTTACTCGGGGCGTAAATGCGAGTGATAACGTCCATGGATTGATCCTTGAAAGGCAAATCAAAACTGGACGCAACGGCAAACAGGTTACGATTTTTATCAATTGCCGTTTTTGCCGCGAGCTGTACACCCGCCTTGGCGATATCAATCCCGTAAATTTGCGCATGGGGTAATGATGCGGCAAATCCATGGGCGAAATAACCTTCGCCGCACCCGATATCCAGGAGCCTGCGCGTGTCAGTTGGCATTAGCTCCTGCAACCTGGCTTTTAACAGAGCGAAGAAACCCGCATGCAAAAATTGGCGTCGCGCGAGCAATTGCTCCTTGGCATCGCCTGGTTCACGCGAATGCTTATTCTGCACGGGCAACAAATTGAAATACCCTTCCCTGGCGCGATCAAATTGATGGCGATTTTCACAGGCCAAGCCTTGTAAATTTAATTGCAAAGCTTGCTTGCATAACGGACAACGCAAATCATTCATAGGAAAAGGTAGTACAAAAAATGGCGAGCAGGATGGCGACTCACCCGTAAATAAGCAAGTCATAAATATGGAAAAACCGGAGGCCAACCAGCCTCCGGCTTACACGCGGATCAGTTACATTCCTCGGGAACTTCGTAGCGGTCGATAATGTCGCGCACCAAACCACTGCGGACTATGTCTTCGCGCTCAAATTCATGGACATACACATTCGGTAAACCTTGCAAGCGTTCAACCGCATCCGCCAGACCATTGGGGCCACGAATATCGCTTTGTTTGATATCACCATTGATGACTACCTTGCAATCCTCTCCGATACGCGTCAAAAACATTTTCATTTGCGCCGGGCTGGTGTTTTGCGCCTCATCGAGAATTACAAAGGTTTTGCTGTTAAAGGTTTTACCGCGCATAAACGCCAGCGGTGCCGCCACAATGCGCCCATGGCGCAAGCAATAATCTACCGTCCCGGCACCCAGGCGCTCATTCAAAATATCGCGGAAAGCATCAATATAGACCGAGAATTTTTCATCCAGGTCGCCCGGCAGGAAACCCAGGTTTTCCCCGGATTCCACGGCCGGTCGAGTCAGGATAATTCGCTCTATACGGCCGGATTCCAACGCTTCCGCAGCTAACGCACCCGCGCAATAACTCTTGCCAGTGCCAGCCGGGCCAATGCCGAAAGTGAGCATGTGAGTATTGATCGCGTGGATGTATTCTTGCTGGGATTTTGTTTTAGCGCGGAGCGGTTGGGGAGAGCGAGGGGGAGAATAAGCAGTTTCGAGTTGTTGCGAGCGGGATTTAAGGTCAACAATATTGTCATCATTCCTTGGGTTCTTTCGCGACTTATGCCGTGACGTTGGGTAGTTGTTATCGTCATAGTGTTGGTGATTTGCACTGCGTCTGGCATGCGATTTTTTTGCCATAAATCATAATCCCCTTCAGGTCGGTAGATAACACGAGCATTTAACAATACCCGTTAGTATGAGTCCCGATTTACGCAAGTTTATGTGGATTACATTGTGTCGTTTACCCTCCTTTTAATATGTTCAGTTCTTGGATGTTCGATTTAAATTTCAGTTCAAACAAACAAAACATTTCAAGTAAAGCAAAACGCTATGACAGGAATATGACGCACAACTGCATCGAACCCAATTACAACCTTATCGCAAGTGTAAAAGTTGTCGTAATTTAAACCGTTAATTGCCCTTGAACAGCAACCGGTAGTGGTTCGACTTGTTGCAGGCAACTACTGGTTGTGTTCATTGCCTTTGATCTGATACTAGGCTCATTTTTGATTTCGGTCAATTACTTCCTTGCAATAAAAATGACATAGCTGGAAAGCATTACCCACTAACACCAATGCCGCCGGTTTTATTCATCCCCCACCTCATCCGGATTTTTGTTAATTTTCTTTTTGGGCGGAGCAAAACCATCATTTAGTGCATTTTTTAATACAGAGGGAATACGCCGGTTACCTATGTTTTTCTTGTCGCGTTCGCGTATTTTTACCTTTGGCTTTTTGGTTTCAGCCTTATCGTCTTTAACCGGTTTCTTTTTGTTACCCGCGGCTTTGCCCGAAGCCTTCACTTTGTCCGGCCCCTGGTATTTTCCTTTCAAGCCCGGCATTCCGATAGGTTCAAACGAAACATTCAGATAGCGCTCGATACTTTTACAAAGATTCCACTCCTTGGCGTCTACCATCGTAACGGCCCTGCCCTCAGCGTCAGCGCGACCGGTACGCCCGATCCGATGCAAATACTCGTCACCGGAATGGGCAACATCCAGATTCACTACCAATTCAACACCGGGAATATCCAAACCGCGAGCCGCGACATCTGTTGCCACCAGCAATTGGGTACGCCCCTGGCGAAAATGTTCCAACGCTATTTTGCGTTGATCCTGGGTGATATCACCATGCAGGCAGCTAACTTTATATTTGTTGTAACGTAAAAAGTTATCCAATTGCGTTGCGCGAGCCTTGGTGTTGGTAAAGATAATCGCTTTTTCAAAGCTCGCTTTTTGCAGCAATGCGATGAGGAGTTTTTCTTTGTGTTTGTAATCATCAGCCAGCATTATTTGCTGGACAATCGCGTTGGGTTTTTCATCAAGGTAAATTTCCTCCGCCCCATCCAAAATCACTTGTTTAATTAAATGGCGCAGACCTTTCTGTTCCATCGTTGCGGAGAATAAAAAAGTTTGCCGTTCCGTACGACAGCTAGCGGTGATTTTCAGGACGTCCTCGCTCAATCCCATATCGAGCATGCGATCCGCCTCATCCAGCACCAAAAATTCCAAACCGGAAAATTCGGTGGATTTATGGAGCACATGCTCAGCCAAACGCCCGGGAGTGCCTACTACAATTTCGGGATTCTTGCGCAACATCGCTTTTTGGTATTTGAATTCCTCACCGCCGCAGATCATTCCCACTTTCATACCGGTGAATTTCAATAATTGCTCTGCATTTTTCACGATTTGCCGGGCCAGCTCGCGAGTGGGGGTCAATATCAGCATACGTGTGGAACGGGGATTCACCGGAGCGCGCCCTAACATAATCTGCAACGCGGGTAATAAAAAGGCGTGGGTTTTACCACTGCCGGTCTTGGAACTGACAATCAGGTTCTTGCCAGCGATTGCCGCCGGAATCGCCTTCGCCTGTACCGGTGTTGCCTGCTCGTACCCCAGCAAATCAATGGCCTTGAGTAACTGGTTATCGCTAATCAGGTCATGGAAGCCAGGTAGAGTCATGGTGAACCTCGATAAATAAACGGGAAAGTCCAAAAGGGCCGCGCAATCTACGCAGGGTTGAACAATATTTCAACCAAAACCGCCCGCATGCCGCTAAAATGCGCCCCTTTGTATCTCTGAGCAAGTTTATGCGAATTATGCTGGCCCCGATGGAGGGCGTTGTTGAACATCACGTACGCGATATCCTCACCGGTATTGGCGGGCTGGACGGTTGCGTAACCGAGTTTATCCGCGTTACCGACCAAAAGCTTCCGTACAAAGTCTTTCACAAGTTTGCCCCTGAACTGGAAAGCGATTGCAAAACTCCCAAGGGTACGCCGGTGCGCATACAACTATTGGGTAGTAAACCTGAACCCATGGCGATTAACGCAGCGGAATTGGTTAGCTACGGCGCAAAAGCAATTGATTTGAATTTTGGCTGCCCGGCAAAAACCGTTAACTCCCATGAAGGCGGTGCCTGCCTGCTACGCACCCCGGACCGGGTCTATTCCATTATCAAAGCTGTGCGCGACGCGGTCCCGCCAGATATCCCGGTGACCGCCAAAATCCGCCTAGGCTATGAGGATCGCAGTAGTTACATGGACAATGCGCGCGCAGTTCAAGCGGCCGGCGCCAATGAACTTACAGTGCACGCCCGCTCCAAAGCTGATGGATACAAGCCACCTGCCTACTGGCATTACATTGCCGACATTCGCGCAGAATTATCAATTCCAGTAATAGCTAATGGAGAGATTTGGTCAGTGGAAGATTATCTGCGCTGTTGTGAACAATCGGGAGGCACGGATGTAATGCTCGGTCGCGGCCTGCTTTCCTGCCCCGACCTGGCCCGGCAAATCAAGGCCCATATTAATAATGAAGCCTACACGCCCTTAACCTGGGCGGAAATCTGTACCATGCTTTACGATTATTACAAATTGACCACTCCGCTTTATTGCGAACGCAATTGCGGCAACCGGGTAAAACAATGGTTGATGTATTTGGCGCGCCAATATCCGCAAGCGGGGATATTTTTTGAAGCCATCAAACGCAAAACCACTCCACCGGAATTGGATGCCTGCTTCCGGGAAGCCCTGATGGCTTGCGGTTGCCAGGAAAGCCCAAGCCCCTAAAAAGCCGAAGCGGAAAAATAAAAAAGCCTGCTATTTCCAGCAGGCTTTTGTATATGGCGCACTCGAGAGGATTCGAACCTCTGACCGCTCGGTTCGTAGCCGATCATTAAATATTTGAAAATCAAATACTTAATCCCCTAAATTTTACCCCACACATTCTGCTAACTCATTGATTTACATACGGTACAAACGCTGTTTTTACCACGTATTTCGGCCCCCCTATGCTTACTGTTACGGCTAGGGATAAGGCCAATTCCCCAGGTAAAACAAAGCCCTTTAAAAAACATCCGGGAAGGACCAGGTGCCTCCCATAATTTTCTCCAAGGTCGGAGGTGCGCGCAAAAAGCCGTGGATTTGTGGATGGATTTTTTATCTTATTGATTTATATAGGTTTTGCTGTTTTTACTATCCACGAAAATGCCCGATTTATCCACGAATTTTCATTTTTCTCTGTGGATGCTTTTTTGATCAATTCCGCCTTATCTATCTCTATCTTATTGATTTTAAAGAAAAATAAAAATAATAGACCGGAAAATCAAAAAGTGTGCCATCCACGGATTTTTCCACTGATCAAAAAATGATCCACAAAAAATTTTCCGAATCCACGCTTTTTTGTGGATCATTTTGTGGGCAGTAAATCCAATGAAATCAATGTGTTAGGAAAAAAATAACCCGGCATCCACGCATCCACGGCTGCGCTCTCCCTATACCCCCCTTTTTCTAAAATTTGGCGCATTAATTATCATTTTTGCGTGTCGACACTATTTGTCGGTTTTCTGAATAAATCCGAATAGCTGGTTACAGCTCTATAGTTCACGTGCAGCCTAAATACCGCGCAGCTTTGACAGCGATGAGTGAAGTGAATAAAAATCCACACGGAAAGAGCGCGGGCGGGGCGGGGGTCTGACCGCGCGCGGTTCAGTGAAATTGATTTATTATCCTCACTAACTTCGGGTCAGGTTTACTTTCGACAAAAGCAGGAAAAAATTGGATCAAGGCCATTCCGATAGCAGGCGCATTGATACTTCCTCCAATTAGGTAAAAACGAAATGAATTGGGAACAACAAAAATTTTTATTGATCATTATTGTGTTTGTTCTAGCTATCATCCTGTCTTTTCTCCTAGGAGCCTCGTACGGTGTAACGACGGATAGAAACCAGTTCATTGGCACTTTTCTACCTATATTCGAAACAATCGGGGCATGGATTTCTGGGGTCGGCTCACTCTGTGCAGTTTTTGCAGCGTTGTGGATTGCAGATGAGCAACGTAAGCGTGACAAGGAATCATTTAAGTTATCTTTTGGTTTTGCTCTAATGTATCCCGATACCGAGGCGAAATTAACGATTACAGCTACCTCAACAGGTCAGCGTCCCTCAACGATTAATTCGATAAATATTAGGAGTTCTGACACTAACATCGCGTTTTCTGTAACTAAATTAGCCGCATTTAGCTCACCCTTGCCCTGCAAACTAAGCTACGGAGAACAGGCGACATTTATTTTCCCAAACGAAGTTGAAAAATATATCGCTGAATATATTGTTGATGAATGTTCAGGTATCAGTAAAAACTTAAAAGTTTATATCAATACAACTACCGAGGCTTTTGCATGTCCTATGTCAAAAGAGCTGCTTCAAACATTTGACTCACACGCTCTTCAATTGAAATCGCTGAGCCCTATTAATTAGGAAGCAATATAAACAAATGCATTTAGGAAGTAAGACCCAAAATTCAATATCCATATCTACATAAAATGAAAAAAATAGGCATTTAGCTAAGAAGGGGGAACAAATCTTGATTGACGGAAATAACCCTGCAGGAAGATTACACAATATTTTGACACTGACCAAAGGATGGCCAGACAGCGATAAAATAATCCATGTATGGGCAAGTGTGTTGGGAATTGAAGAAGATAATGTGCTCGTTACCAAAGCTGTGATAGAGCTATATTCATTGTCAGAAGAAATTCAAAGGCTAATCATGATGAACGGAGATTTAAATCATGACTTATATTTAAAATCGTTTCGCTCAATTAGGAATATTTTTTTTCCTCTCAATTTATCTTCACATTGGGGATCAGTTAGTCACTATTTAACTGACGAAGCCATGACCAGATTGCAATTCTGCGCCGAAGAGTTATCAAAATATTATTCTGAAGAGTCGTTATCGAAAGAGGATCTCGAAGAAATAATTCAGAAAATTGAAGATTTGTTTGAAGCCGTATCAGATTCAACTTTTCCTGACGCGTTGAAGCTTTCGCTTTTAGAAGAAGTTGAGCGGTTAAGGCATTCAGTCAGGATGTATACAATTAAAGGAGCGAAAGGACTCAAACAGGCGCTACAAGCTACCATCGGAACCGTAGTCACTAGCCATGAAGAATTAAAAGCTGCCTCAAGAGGAAACGGAGATGTACTATTACGACTTGGGGCACTCATCGACAAATTAGATTCATTTACTGCACGGGCTCTTAAGGTACAAAAGTTGTTATCAAAGCCTATAAGTTTCTTGGTTGAAAAAATCACTGGTCCAACAGCATCTGATGGGCATACCTAAAAAATGTTTCATGACCGATAACAAGACCGCGAGTTTTTCCTAATCTCGCGGTGTTCTCCGTATCATTTACTAACGATAAGCTCGAAAGCAACATTTTGGTTGCTCATGCCACCGACTAGATAATTAATTTTTATGGTTTGCGTAGTTAGGCCTTTAAACGCTTTCCGCATCTCCGGAACATCATTGACACTAATCACCACCTGCCCTTTCGCTTCCCGTGCAATTTGAGCCATTTGCTCATACTGCTCCAACCCAAAATCAACACCATACCCGGCAGTACCCCAATAAGGCGGATCAAGGTAAAACAAGGTACCCGGTCGATCATAACGCCGAATGCACTCCTGCCAATCCAGCCTTTCGATGGTTGTCTGGGATAACCTTAGATGCGCATCACTCAGATCTTCCTCCAGACGCAATAGATTAAGCCGTGGGGGCGTCGTTGCCGCAGTGCCAAAGGTCTGCCCTACTACCTTTCCGCCAAAAGATAATTTTTGCAGATAGAAAAATCGGGCCGCACGTTGAATATCGGTTAATGTTTCGGGATTAGATTTTTGTTGCCAGAGATATTCCTGGCGGCTCACTAAAGCCCAGCGAAATTGCCTTAAAAATTCATCCAAGTGATGTTTTACCACTCGATACAAATTTACCAATTCGCCATTCACGTCATTGATTACTTCCACCTTTGCCGGTTCTTTCATAAAGAACAAAGCCGCACCGCCGCAGAAGGGTTCCACGTAGGTTGTATGCGGTTTAAACAAGGGGAGAATTTGTTTTGCCAGGCGGCGCTTGCCACCCATCCAAGGGAGGATCGGTTTACTCATTTTTTACCTGCATTCATTTGAAATTTTCAGTACACTAGAATTTCAATGTGCAGGATTTTTTAAATCGCAGTCGTACATTGATGCCTCGGTATCCACACCATACCGGGGCAATTTACATCACCGCCGCTTGCGATAATTTAGCCAAACTGTATGGCTGGAATTTAATCACTTCCTCCCCAACCAATTCGTTTAGCTCCGTCATGCGCGATTGCAGCGGTTCTAATTCATTGGCCACAAATACATTAGCCGCTTTCTCAACATCGCCAAAACCGCCCGTATTGTCGGGAATAATGCCCATCAATTGCGGAGGCACTCGATGGCCAGCCAATTGATCATCGCGACTGGTGCGTTTGATGTTCCAGAAGTCATCTTTTGCAGCCACTTCGCTGACCGGTAAGATCTGTATACCGTCTTTTTTGCCGTTGGGAGCGTACATGAATAAATTACGGAAATTACCAGGGCCTTTCGCATCCTTCAGCGCTTGCCGTAGATTATCGACGTCCTCTTGTTTATGCGCGGTGTCAGTCATATACAAAATAAAACCGGCGTGGCTGCCGTTTTGGTAATACTTGCGGCGGAATAAGGTGGCACCCTCGTTAAGCTGTACGCTTTGCAATGCCCCAATGTAATCAGGCACACCGTAAACTTCCTGGTTAATGTCAGGCTCCATAATGTGCGCAATCGCGCCCTGGTCGAACTCCTTTTCCTCGCCAGTGGTGTGAACCCACCAATAGGTATCAGGTTTAATACCCACACGAACATAACGCGCAAGCGCCGGTTCAATGGACATCAGGCGCCCGAGCTGACTACGCACCTGCTCCGCATACAGATTGCCAAACACCAGTAAATCCAACGCCAGCCGCGTGAAATTACTGCGGTTTAAAAAGGGTGTTGGTTCAAAGGTGCGCAATAAAATATTACGCTTCACCTGCAATGCCGAGCCATGGTGTGCCGTAGCGCGGTAAAGCTTGGCCAGCGCATTCAAATCCACTGGCGGCTCGTAGTAGCGACTACCGTAGGCCCAACACCCGGAATACAAAAAATCATAAGCGTTCAGCACGGGTACTGGATCACCAAATGTAAACACCTGTGGTGCGGCGTTATCGGTAGTAGGTTTGCGGCGTTTCCGGCTCATGAATAAATCTCTAAAATGGATTGGTTGTGGGTATCCAACGAAACATCGATAGGCTCATTGGAAAGTGCGTGCATGGTTGCCCATGCCAGTTCCGCGTGACCGGTGCGTTTGTTTCGCCCCGCTTTGAACGTCATATGCGATCCGCTATCGGTCATGGTTTTACGGATCGCCATAAAGCTATGCGCGATATCCGTATCGCCTGAATCGAATTCCAGCCGCCCGCGATCAATGACATGCTGGGCTTTCAACACCATTTGATATTTCACATCGGGAGAATAAACGAATCGACGTACCAGGCCGGGCTTTCTCTTCTCTACTAACTGCGCCACTGAATCGCCCAGGCCGGTGGTGTCCATGCCGATATAGGTCACGTTATAGCGCTCGCAGAATTTAAAAATTGCCTCGGCCTGTTCCTCGAAGTCCATACCAAAAAGCCGCTTCTTTTCAATGATGCGGTGTTTATGGTCTTTATTTTTTGCAGCCGCGATGGCGACAATGCCAGCCCCATCTCCATCCTCGCCTTCCCCTGCCGGGTCATATCCCAGCCAGACTTCGTGATCGCCAATAGGACGCGCCGCAAAAGGTTTAAGATCCCGCCACACCAACCAGCTATCCACCATGCAGCTTTGCATTTTGGATAAGGGGAATACCGATTGGGTGTCATCCACAAACTGACACATCAGCAGGTTATCGAACTCATCATCGCTGTATTCGAGGCGTAATTCATCGAGGTCGAATAAATCGCACCCGCCCCGGAGCGCGTCCTCCACCGTCACAATCTGGCGCCATTGGCGATCCTCACACAGCCGCCCGCGCACCAGTGACTCATGGGACACATCAATCTGTACACGCTGGTTCTTTGGACGCTTTTTATTAAATAGCTCGCCGGTCCAAAAATCGTAAGCCTCATGGGTAATACTGGAAGGTGTGGAAAAATAGGTTTGTTTCCACTTCTTGTGCATCGCCATACCGCTGGTGACTTTCCGGAATTCCAAAAATTTATGAATCCAGAAATATTCATCCAGGTAGGTGTCACCGTGATAACCCTGCGCGGTGTTGGCATTGGTACCGAGAAAATAAAGCTCGGCACCGTTTGGCAGGATGATAGGATCGCCCTTTAACTCCACACCGGTATGCTCAAAGACGAAACTCACAATATAGCGGCGGAAGTGATATGCCTGCGCCTTGGACGCGCTCATAAAGATTTTATTGCGGCCGGTCTCCAACGCATCACAAACCGCCTCGCGCGCGAAATACCAGGTCGCACCGATCTGGCGAGACTTCAAAATATTGCGGATGCGATTTTCAATACCCGCGCGATACCAACCGCGTTGGTACTCAAATAGGGAATTGTGGAAAGCATCCAACACTTTCTGAATACCATCCTCACCCAAATCATTTTTTACCGCGCGACGTGTACGCGGTGCGGCATTGCGGTTTTGGATATTGGGATTTAAATCACTTTCCTTACCGGTCTCATTGTATTTATGGACGCGGGCAAGACGCTCCATTTGCCGACCGAGTAAATCAATCTCCTTAAAATCCTTACCCTCTTTGTGCTCCTTGTTAATCAACTGAATCATGCGCGCTTCGAGTGTGCCCTCAACGCGCTCAATCGGTAATGCACTTTCCCACTTATCACGGTTTTTCCATGTGTGGACCGTCGCCGGTTTTTCGTTAATAACTTCCGCAATGCGGGCCACACGCCACCCTTGCCAATAGAGCGCACGGGCTTGTTGGCGGGGTGACATATCGGCAGTAAGAATTAATTTCGGCGCGCTATTTTCCATGCGCATATTTTGAAATGGTTTTCCAGTTTCGTAATTGAGGGGCGACTGTAATAGCGCTCATTACAGCACGGAGTAATTGGAACGCATTAAAAATCGCGCAATTCTATGCAGACCAAAAACCGATGCATGTTGAGGAATTCCCATGGCAAAAAAAAGCAAAAAGTTTCGCGTTGCGCGCGAAGGCGCAACTACCGATGGCCGTAAAATCAGCCGCGAATGGATCACGCAAATGGCCGCCAACTACGACCCCAAAGTATTTGGTGCGCGCGTAAACCTGGAACACTTGAAAGGTTTGTTACCTGATGGCCCTTTCCGGGCTTACGGTGATGTACTGTCGCTATCAACCGAGGAAGAAAACGGCAAGCTGCATTTGGTGGCTGAAATCAGCCCAACCGATGATCTGATAGCCATGAATAAAAAGCGCCAGAAGGTGTACACCAGTATTGAGGTTAACCCGAGCTTTGCCGATACCGGGGAAGCTTATCTGGTCGGCCTTGCAGTGACCGACGATCCCGCCAGCCTCGGTACCGAAATGCTGGAGTTCTCTGCCAAAGCCAAAGTAAATCCACTGGCCGCGCGCAAGTCCGATCCCCACAACTTATTTACCGCCGCCGAAGAAACCATTTTGGAATTCACCGAAGTGGACGACGACACCAAAAAAACCTTGCTGGATACCGTAAAAGCCTTCTTTAGCAAACACAAAAAGTTTGCCGATGCCGAATTCGAGGCCTTCCGCACTGATCTGGAAAAAACCCTGGAAATGCTGGTGGAAAAGCTCAGCGCGGGTGATGGGGTATCGGCGAGCGAATTCGCCTCGTTAAAGCAGGCTCATCAAACCTTGCAGGGCGAATTCAAGGCATTGCAACAAAAGCTGGACAACACCAGCAGCCGTCAATCCCATCGCAGCACCGCAACCGGTAACAACGGCAACATCGTCGAAACCGATTGCTAATTTTTCGGTGTGCTCATCGAATCCAAACACTTTTAAAAGGTTGATGTTATGCGTAATGAATCACGAATAGTTTTTGAAAAATACATAAATCGCGTTGCCCAGCTGAACGGCGTCAGCGATGCAACCAAAACCTTTAGCGTCGAACCCAGCGTACAACAAACCCTGGAATCCAAAATCCAGGAGTCCAGTGAATTCCTGGGCATGATTAATATTCACGGCGTGCGCGAGTTGAAAGGCGAAAAGCTGGGCCTTTCCGTTACCGGCCCCATTGCGGCCCGTACCAATGTCGCCAACGGCCCGCGTAAAACGCGCGACGTAACTGATATAACCGGCGAAGGTTATGAATGCCGCTTTACCGAATTTGATACCCATCTCACTTACGCCAAAATCGATGCCTGGGCTAAATTCCCCGATTTCCAGGCAAAGATCCGCGATGCCATCATTCGTCAGCAAGCGCTGGATCGCATCATGATCGGCTTTAACGGTGTGTCCATAGCCGCGCAAACAGATCGTGTAGCCAATCCATTGCTGCAAGATGTCAACAAAGGCTGGTTGCAGAAATACCGCGAAAAAGCCTCAGAGCGCGTACTCACCGAAGGGAGCGTGGCCGGCACTATTCGCGTAGGCCCAGGCGGTGACTACGCAAATCTCGACGCACTGGTCTACGACGCGGTGAATGAATTGGTTGACCCCTGGCACCGCGACAATACCTCGCTCGTTGCCATCTGTGGCCGCAAACTCATGAGCGATAAATATTTCCCACTGATTAACAAGGACAACGCGCCAACTGAAACCATTGCGCTGGATATGCTCATCAGCCAGAAGCGTTTGGGCGGCCAGCAAGCGGTGCGCGTCCCGTTCTTCCCGGACGGCAAGATTTTTATCACCTCACTGGAAAACCTGAGCATCTACTGGCAGGAAGGCGCCCGTCGCCGCCACATCAGAGAAGCACCGGATTACAACCGTATCGAGAACTACGAATCGTCCAACGATGATTATGTGGTGGAGGATTACGGTTTTGGTTGCTTGATCGAAAACATTCAAATGGGCAGCTTCTAAGGTGACTTATGACCAGTCCGGCACGTAGACATTTTCAGCAAGCCAAGGCCGCCGCTTCTGCGGCGGCGGCCAATACCAACGAACCTCAAACCAGTGATGCCTACCTACTCATCAAAGCAGCGTTGATTGAGGATCGCCGCCGTTTGCACGATATCCAAAGCATCGAGCGCAAGATCGATGCCAAGCGCTCTATGCTGCCCGCTTACCAGCCCTACATTGAAGGGGTGTTGCAAAGCGGTAACGGCGCGCAGGACGATGTCTTGATGACATTGATGGTTTGGTATCTGGATGTAGGCGATATCGCCAGCGCAATTCCTATCGCGGAATACGCGCTCAAACACAATTTAAATCCCGCCGAGCAATATCAACGCAGTACCGCAGCAATTTTGGTCGAGGAATCTTCCGACACCTTGTTACGCACCGGATTGAAGCCCGTATGGGACAAAGGCGAAATACAAAACCCGGCGAGCGATTCACATACTGCGCAACTGCAACAAATGCAAGTGATAGAAGAATTAACTTGCCACCATGACATGCACGACCAGGTGCGCGCGAAGCTCCATAAAACCATTGGTTACCTGCACGCGCTCACGCGCAACTATGGGCAAGCGCTGGCATCACTGGAACGCGCCGTACAGTTGGATAGCAACTGTGGAGTGAAAAAAGATATCGAGCGCATACAACCTAAGGTAAATGCGTCCTAACCGGGTCGACCCTCGACGTCAGGCGGCGAACTAAATCGGTGAGGAAAAATTCATGTCCAAACCGGTTTAGTTCCCACCGCCTCTTTTATCCACAAGGCCCGTGCCACCAGAGGTGTATATGTCCTTTATCGCCAGCAACAGCCCAGCATCGAACACCAACACCACTATTGCGAATGCCGCTTTTTTTCCGGAAATAAAACTGGACGAATTCAGAGCGGCAATGAAAGTGGAAGCCGTGGCGACTTCGGAGCGCGCATTGCACGCGCTGAGAGCCGCCGTCATTGAAGTGAATAACCGCCTGTCCAAATGGCTTACCGACCAAATTAACCAGGGCTACGGCTTTATTGATGAGGTTCCCGCAAAGCCGGGTGACATCGAGCACCAGCATAAATATTTATATTTGCGTGCGGTTTGGTCACTTGCAAAAGCCAATTTGATTGAACGTTATCGCGATTACGACACCACCAAATCCGCGCAGGAAAAATCAGAAGGTTTAATGGAGAGTGCGGATGATTATCGGCGGGACGCCGCCTGGGCTATCAATGACCTGATAGGTATCCCACGCTCCACGGTGGAGTTAATTTAATGGAAGCCGTTTATTCACTGCAAGGCGACACTCTGGACGCGATTTGCCAGCGTCACTATGGATTCACCAGCGGCATTACTGAAGACGTTTTAACAGCGAATCCGGGCCTTGCAGACCTTGGCCCCGTGCTACCTGTCGGGCAAAAAATTTTGCTGCCTCGTTACCAACCACAACAAACCAAATCCACCATAAAACTTTGGGACTAAATCGAATGGCCGAACCAAGCACCCTCACCGCCACCAGTGCCACCATTGGCATTGCCGCCCTGGGCATTTTTGCCGATGTTGATGTGCCCACCCTCATGGGCGCCACTGCCGGTGCAAGTTTATTTGTCACCAGCGCCAAAGATATCAAACTGCCGGCACGCATCCTGTATTTGTTTATCAGTTTATACATGGGCTATCAGGCTGGCCCATCGCTGCTGGCCGATTATTTAAAAGAGCCTGCTATTTGCGCATTCATTGCGTCCGCCTGTTGTATCGGGGTCGCGCTCAAATTGATTAACAGCGTGGAACAACTCGACTTAATCAAGCTCATCAAAAAATAACGGAGGCACTATGCAAATGCTCATTGATGTATCCAATGTAATCGCCGGGATTTGCAGTCTGGTTATTGCAATTCGCCTGCTCACATTCAAACGCGGCGAACGCCAGCACAGCTATGGGATGGCCCTGCTCTCCTGGTGTTTGATCAATCTGAATATCGGCGGCTTTCTGTTTTTATTGTTGTCCGGCATCCAGCACCCATTCGCCATCGTGAACATGTTATTGACCATAGGCTTTATGGCAAAACTGATCAAAACCCGAGGCAATCTTGCCCACGCCATTTTTCAACGCAAACTCACACAGGTACACACGCAATGAACTGGAAAAACTACCCCAATTTTTCTCCCGATGAACTGCGCTGCAAGGAAACCGGCGAGCTGGCAATGGATGAAGATTTCATGGATCGCCTCCAGGCCTTGCGCACCGAGTTTGGCAAGCCTATGACCATTACCAGCGGTTTCCGCTCGGCAAAACACAGCGCTGAACGCCGCAAAGCAAAACCCGGTGCGCACGCACAAGGTAAAGCGGTTGATATAGCGCTCATGGGTGAAGATGCCTACGAATTGGTAAATCTCGCCGTGCGATTTGGATTTACCGGAATCGGTGTTTCGCAAAAGGCCGGTGGTGCTCGCTACATCCATTTGGACACCGCACCCCGCCGTGCGATCTGGAGTTATTGATGCGTATGCAATTCATTCTTGCCCTGGTAGTGGCATTGGTCGCGGCACTGGGTGTGAAGTGGTTTGAAAGCGCCCGGCTTTCGCAGGAACTTGCGTTAACCAGTGAGCACAACCAAACCCTGGGCGAAAAACTGGAACGCGCCACAAGCGATCTGGAGCGGTTACGCAAGGCCGAACGCGACCGCCTGGAAGATCGCGCCCAGCTCCACAAAAAACAACAGGAGCTACAGCAGCTCGCCGATTCACGTTTACAAACCATCCGGAATTTAAATCATGACCTTGAGGAAATTCGCCGCTGGTCTAGCCAGCCTTTGCCTGGTGCTCTTGTGCGCCTGTACGAGCGCCCCGGCTTCCACTCCAGCGCCGATTATCTGGAATACCTGCGACGCACCAACACCCTGCACCCTGCGCGCGATGAACCCCAAGACTAACGGTGAATTTCAGGAGGCGCTGGAACAAGCCAGCGCCGACTGGGCTGACTGCGCAGCCAAGGTGGATCAACACATATCCTGTAATCAGCGAGCGACGATGAACAGCCATGAAAAAACTGATTAACCTGCGCGAGTATTTATTAACGAACCTCCCGCAACTTGCAGCAAACCCCGACCAATTGTTGACTTATATTGAAAGCGGAAAAATTGCATTCAGCCCAGGCAATAACGCCTCGCACCGGTATTCATTCGAGGCGGTCATTGTCGTGACGGATTGGCGCCATGACGCCGACTGTATTTTTATTCCGGTACTGGAATGGCTAGCGATCAGGGAACCGGGGTTTAACCCCGAGCAAGCCCTGACATTTGAAGCCGACATCCTTAGCCTTGAAGCCATTGATATCATTATCAAGTTAAACCTGACCGAGCGCGTTATTGTGACGGACGATGAAACGGGGCGCACCGTTACGCATGTAATTCCAAAAGCGCCCCTGACATTTGATCCGGGTGCAACACTGCAAATCATCGTTGATGGCCCCTTGGGTACCTTTGTATTACCGGATGACACCCATGGATAATTCAATCAGCGATGTGTTAGGCCCAATGCTAAATAAATTAAATCCGGGCCGCAGGAAATTGCTTTTGCGAGAAATTGCCGCGTATTTACGCAATAGCAACCAGCAACGTATTAAGACACAACAAGAACCGGACGGGACTCCGTTTGCCCCCCGCAAGGTATCCACACAATACAAGAATTTAAAAAGCAAGCGCGGCCCTATGTTTTCAAAGCTGCGATTAAATAAACACTTGCAATTGCGCGTTAGCGACAATGAAGCCTCCATTGGATTTTCCGGGCGCACTGCATTTATTGCTCGACAACACCATGAAGGTTTAGCGGATACCAGCAATTACCAACGCATACCCACCACAAAAAGGCAATTACTCGGCATAACAGCGGAAGACGAAAAAAATATTCTGGAAATTATTTTTAATGGCTTGTCGTTACCTTGAACTTGGCACTTTTTGCACTAGGTTATGTTGGCCCAATCAGGGCATAACATTGGTATTTTTAAGGGTGTACAATGGAAGATCAGAAAGAAAAGTTGGCCACAAGCCACCAACACTTTAAGACATTGACTGCGGGGTACCTCATTCCCGAACCAGCCTTTTATAAAATCAGGGCTTTAAATTCCCAATTGCGTTTAATGTGTGAATTGGCACAACGCCCCGATGAATCGGCAATACCGATTACCGCACGCGCACTGGAAGAAACACTTGCACTGATCGAAAGTGAATTGCAACGCGCACTTGATGAGGCAAAATTTCTCACACATTAAGTAGCGACTGTAATAGCGCCTATTACAGTCGCTACTGGTAGCCACATTTTTTGGCTCCCCTCATCATATCGGCATGAATACATTTGCCGAACTCAAAAGACTCATCACCAATGTAATTCGCCTGGGCACGATTGAGGAAATTGACCTTGAGACTGCCCGGGTACGTATTAGATCCGGTGATAACCTAACTGGCTGGCTCCCGTGGATTACGCGGCGAGCCGGCACCACGAAAGATTGGTGTCCGCCAACCCTCGGCGAGCAAATTGTATTGCTGTCCCCGTGCGGTGATCTTACGCAAGCCATTGTATTGGGGAGCATTAACAGCGATGCAAACCCCGCCCCCCAAACCAGCGCCGACTTGTATCACGTCACCATGCCTGATGGCACTTTCCTGACGTACAACCACGTCGAGCAAGCGCTGCAAATTGAAGTACTGGGCACCACGCAATTACGCATCACCGGCGCAACACAAATCACCATCGAAGGCGATGCAGACATCAACGTGGATGGTAAAGCCGCTGTCACCTGCGGTGGTGAAGCCACGGTGGACGCCTCGGCAATTCGCTTAAACGGTGGTGCGGGTGTCGTGACCGGTGAACATATGTGTATGTACACCGGCACACCGCATTCCGATTGCTCCAAAAAAGTATTTGCGGGGAAATAACATGGCCATGAACGTAGCTGCATTAAAGGGATTAATGATTTCCAAATTGCAAGCGGCGGGGTTTGACACAGGTAACGAACACTCAAAAACCGAAGAGTTTTGCACCGCGATTGCCGAGGCGGTTGTAGAACACATCCAAAGCAGTGCAAAAGCCATAGTCGCGAGCGGTAGCAGCGCGGGTCAGCATCCAATCCAGTGAGGTAGCCATGCCAGGAATGAATGCGAAAACGGGAAAAGCCCTGCAAGGCATTGCGCATATTGAACAAAGCGTGCGTGACATTTTATTAACGCCGGTTGGCACTCGTGTCATGCGTCGTAACTACGGGTCCATGGTTCCCGATTTGATCGATCATCCACTCAACGGCATTACCGTATTGCAACTCTATTCCAGCGTTGCCATGGCCTTGGCGCAATGGGAACCACGCATTGAACTTTCCAACATCAGCCACGCGATTAACGCCGGTAATGCCGGGCAACTATCAATAACGCTCGACATAATTCGCTACGACACCAGCGCTCCGGAAGCCGCCCGGCTCGATATTTCATTACCAACAGGAACCACCACATGAGCAGTAAAGGTCCCATCGACTTAACTCGCATTCCCCCACCGAAAGTGGTGGAGAAGCTGGATTACGAAACAATTTTCACGCAGATGCGTGATCAATTACTTGCGCTCGATCCAACGCTGGCCGATGTGTTGTCATTGGAATCCGAACCCTTGGTAAAACAATTGCAATTATGCGCTTATCGCGAATTGCTGCTGCGCCAACGCATCAACGAATCCGCCCAAGGGGTCATGTTGGCCTATGCATTGGATGAAGACCTGGACAACCTGGGTGCGTTCTACCGCGTGGAAAGATTAGTGACCGATCCGGGCGATCCGGATGCAATTCCGCCCATTGAACCGACCTACGAAAGTAACGAAGATTTTCGTTCACGGATTCAATTAGCGCTGGATGGATTTTCTACTGCCGGGCCGGAGCGCGCATATATTTTCCACGCGCTCAGTGCGAGCGGCCAGGTATTGGACGCTTCTGCCGAAGCACCGCTGTTTAGCCCTGCGGTGTTGTCGCCTTCATTGCAATCGCAACTACCGCCCGATGTCATTGTGTTGAAAGTGGATTACTCCGCAGGCCTCGCAAACCCTATGCCCGGTGATGTGGTGGTTACGGTGTTGGCACGGGACGGCGATGGCACACCCAGCCCTACCCTCGTTAACACTGTGAACGCGGCATTGAGCGCAGATGATATTCGCCCGATGACCGATCACGTCCACACCCGCGCCGCGCAGATTATTCCCTACAGCATTGACGCCACGCTCTATACCTACGCCGGTCCAGACAGCAGTGTTGTGATTGCCCAGGCACAACAAAATGCAAACGCCTATAAAGACTCCATGCGTAGGCTTGGACGTGACATTACGCTCTCCGGAATTTATGCAGCGCTTCATGTTGCCGGGGTTCAACGCGTCATTTTGAATTCACCGGTTGCCGATATTATTTGCAACAGTGCCCAAGCCGCCCACTGTGAGTCCATCACTTTGCATCACGGGGGCGTTGCAACATGACGCTGCTGCCGCCCTGTAGCACGCCGCTGGAACGTAAGCTTGAAGCGGTAACCGCACGCACCACAGATATTCCTGTCCCGTTACGCGATTTATGGAATCCCGAGACCTGCCCCGAATCGCTATTACCCTGGCTTGCCTGGTCATTGGGCATTGACGCATGGAAACCCTACTGGCCGCTCAGCATTAAACGCGCGCTGATTAAAGATGCCATTAACGTCAAGCGCAAAAAAGGCACCGTAAAAAGTGTGCGCGATATTGTGGCCGCATTTGGTGCGTCCATCGTGCTACAGGAAAACTGGCAAACCAATCCTCCCGGCGTACCGCATGGATTCTCGGTCGTTATCAACACAACTTCCATGGGCGGCGAACCCGTTACCGCTGAGTTCCAGCAAGACATCATTGATGAAATTACTCGCACGAAACCTGCGCGCAGCCGCTTTACCGTAACCGCTGGCGTGTCCGCCAGTGCGCAACTGGCACTGGCCGGTGCTGCGCGCGCCGCTATTTACACTCGATTGGAGTTAACCGACGCATGAGCTTGATTCTTACCATTACCGATGCCGGGCGCCAAGCCCTGGTTAACGCGCAAAACACCGGCACCTTGCCCATTGTTATTTCACAGATAGCGTTAGGGAGCGGCCGCTACAATACGACCAAAACCCAAACCACATTACAAAATGAAATAAAACGTGTTGCCAGCTTCGGTGGTGCTCCTGTTGCGGATGATGTTATTCACATCACTGTGCATGATGAAAGTACCGATACATATCCATTGGGTGAGTTTGGATTAATCACGAATACCGGTGTGTTGTTCGCGGTGTATTCCAATCCAAATGAATACATATTGGAAAAAAACGCTAACGGAATTTTATTGTTATCTGCCGATACCAAAATCACCACACTGGATATCACCGATATTCAATTTTCCGGAACCAATTTTGTATTACCTCCGGGGACAACAACAATCGCGGGTGTTTTAAAGCTGGCCGATTCCGATGAGGCGGCAGCAGGCATCGATAATTCCAAAGCAATGACCCCGAAAACGACAAAGGAAGTTTTGGATGCGCATAAAAATGCAGCGGAGGCGCATAGCTGGAATCAGATTTCCAATAAACCCGCATCGTTTCCGCCCGCTGCTCACACCCACGAAACAGCACAGACACCACCGAAAGGAAATGTCTCTGCCCGTATCGCAACGACAGATTACGTAAAAGGCGAAGGCAAGCAATACGCAATGTTAGTCGGCGTTAATGGCAATATATCCCTAACTGCGGACGATATGGGCAAGTGCTTTATTATCAATGGCGGATACGATATCGAACTGCCATCCGTTGCCAGCATCGCTAACAATGGCAAAACACTAACCTTTAGTGTGGGTTACGCTCCTGATTCTCTAATTGCCCGTCTGGTCTGTAAGGGCAGCGATGTGATCCGCGATGTAAACCCGCTGACTGATCCCGCGACCGCTTTAAATTTATATGCAGCGGAACGCATTGAAATTGCGTGCGATGCATCAGGCTCATGGTATGTGACGAATTGGATCAGCCGTCGCCCGCTAATGCTTGAAGCTGCCCCCACCAGCGATATTGTGGATGCGAATCTTTATACGCGTGCGGGACATTGGGTAACGCCTGCGGCTGGATTGGTGAACTTCCCTGCGCCTGTTATTGCGTCGAATACGCGTGCAATTATGGTGGTATCAGGAAACAGTATCGGAATCACACAGCAGGTTACCTCCCGCAACGGTGATGGTCGTCGATTTCACCGCACCGCCACAACCTTTGAAGGCTTGGCGGCCGCAGAATGGATCGAAGAGCGCAATTCAAAAAACACATTGAATATTGGAACCACGCCAGGTAGTGCAAGAGCGGCGCTGGAGTTGGGTTCCGCTGCCACTGCAAATTTGGTCGATATAGTTCAGACAACCAACAATCAAACTATTGCCGGTCAAAAAACTTTCACCGCCGACATGTATCGGAATGCTCCGGTTGGCCAAGCCAGCATTTATTTTCAACAGGCGGGAGTTACTAATGGGCGTATCTACGCACAAGGTGGTCCGGGAACTGATGTTCTGGTCGAAGCTGGACGCTTCGTCGGATTGAACGGTGTATCCGGGTCCTACCTTAGTCATAACGGTTCACAAAAATTACAAACCTCAACAACTGGAGTAACCGTTAATGGTGATGTAAACGCTACTGCTGCTGTTTCGGGGTCTCATGTAATCTCATCAGGTGCTCAGGGATTCATCAGCCAATCATATGTCCCGAACGCCCGCAACCCCATCTGGAGGTTTGGAAACGCTGACGGTGTTGGACTGAGCTACTTCCAAGGATCGGCTGGATACGGAGGAAACCACTCGATAGGAATTCATTTTGGGACGGCCTCAGCGCCGGAATCCACGGTGAACTTTACCAGCCAAAGTATCATTATTAGGTCCGATAACGGAACTACACCAAATTATGCCAATTCTCAATTAGTGGTTAGGAGTGAGGGGGAAAACCCTGCGGCAATTGGTTTTTGGAGAGATGGTTTCACTGCAGTGCAGCTTGTGCACACAGCAAATAATTCATTGGATCTTTACAACACAACATATGGCAACCGTGCGATATTCCATGCTGGTAGCCTTGAACTCGGACAAACAAATGGCGTTGCACAACAAAGCTATATTGACTTCCACTCGGGCGCCATAACGACCGACTACGACGCAAGGATAATCTCCACTGGTGGTAACGGTGCCGCTGGTGGTGGTGCGCTGACCTTTGTCGCTAATAGTTTCTCATTCAGTGGCGGTAACTTGGCAGGGAATGGTTCTGGACTAACGAGTTTGAATGCTTCAAATCTTGGATCTGGAATCGTTCACCAGGATCGATTGCCGTTTATGCCGGTTCAGCAAGGCGGCGGCATTGGGCAATCCACCAATAAAGTCCATATCGGCTGGTCAAGTAGTGCTGAATTAAAATGCACCGTCGATTCCACGGATCTAGGCGCGCTTGCTTTCAAGTCTTGGGTCAACGCGAATTTCGCGGATAATCATCCCACAGCAACGACAACGGAGATGCAACAGGGCACCTCAACCGCACTCCGACAACTTTCACCCGCGTTAGTTAAATCCGCTATTGATGCCCAGGTCGGCAGCAAATTTGATGGCACCTCAAGGCAATCCATCACGCTTACCCTGGGCAATGGAATTTATGCCGGAACGTTTTCTTATTGGCGAGTTGGTGTACTGGTATTTGCATCGTTTGAAATTGGCATGAACCAATCCGGTAATAGCGTCGTAAAAATTGCCAACATTCCCTCAAACGCCACTCCATGGTCCAGTAGTTTCACCCCCTTTTATCAAAATGGCTCGGCATCCGCGATGCTCGAAGCCCGCGCCACCGGCGAACTGTTTATCCATATGAACGCAATATCATCTGTGACTGCTACCGGTCACGCAATCTGGAGAGCCATATAATGTCTTTTGCAATTGATTCCGATGGATTTTTAACAACCATTGAATACGCCGCAGAACTTATAACAATTGCCCCACCGGAAAACTATACGCTTCCTCGTTGGGTCAATGGAGTATGGACCGAAGGCATCGTGCGTCGCGCCCATGTAATGGATGAATTTGGTTTCTACCTCAGGACTGAACCAGAACTGGACCCACGGACAACGAATTTATTTACTACCGTATTTATTCCCGAATCCCTTGTGTTGCCACAATTCCACAATGGCCACTGGGTAGAAGGCAGCTTGAATTATGTTGCCAAAATCGACACGCAAGGTTTCTTTGTTACGACTTTGAAAAATTTTGATCCGCGCAATCTGGATGAATTCCATGTGCTAGCCTTTCCGCCCGTAGAATTTATCGTCCCGCGTTTTGTCGATGGTGCCTGGATAGATATAGGGTTAAAAGCGGTGGCCGTAATCGACGCTGACGGATACTTGATGGGATTTGCAGAAAACATCGACCCACGATATTTCGATAAACCCTTCACCACCGTTTTGCCGGAAGGCAATTTTTTAGTGCCTCGCCTGGTGGATGGTCAATGGACAGAAGCAGGCATACGCCATGCCTGGAAGTTGGATGCGGAAGGATATTTCATCCATGACCTGCATAATTTTGACCCACGCGCTATCGAGGATAATTACACCACCGTGCCACTGGACAGCGGGAAATTCCGCAAGCCCCGCTTTGTTAATGGAGGATGGATTGAAGCCAACCCAATCACCGATGAAGAAATTTTTGTCCAATCAAAGCTACAGAAGCTCACGGAAATTGAACAAATGCAATTTGAAGCGTTAACCGGTGGTGTACCTTATCGCTTTGGCGAGGTAGACGACGTAATTCAAACTCGACACGAGCGTGATTTAATTAATATCTCGGGCGTTACCACGCGGGCAATGTTGTTGCAATCCCAAGGCATTAACGATCCGGTGATTCAATTCCGGGCGCAAAGTAATACCACCTACCTTCTAACTCCTGACGAAGCAATTCTATTAGGCCAGGCGGTAGCGTTGCACAGCGAGGAAATCTACACCAAAGGATGGAACCTTAAAGACGCCCTTTCACTGGCCGACACTCTGGAGGATATAGAAGCCCTCACGTGGTAATGCGGTCATTTTCATTTTGCGAAAGGATTCGCATTAGCATAATCTGTTATTAGCTCACCAGTTCCTCTGCATGATATATAGGCGAACTTTTAGTCACGGAGGAACTTATGGACTATTTAAACGGTGTCAGACTGACCCCACACTTGCACGAACTTTCCCCATTGGATGCTGCCATTCATAACTACGAACGCCAAGCCAGGCAGTATCATCAGAAGCGAAAAATTAAAGCCGGTCAAAACGAAACACCCGAAGAGCGCAATCGCCGGGAAGAAGACCTTAAAAAAGCATTACACCACTTGGAACAAGAACGTCGCTTGGCATCCGTGATGGTAGAGGTTCAAAGCAAATTGAACCTGTATCGTGAGGAATACCACAGCAAAAACGCCCGGAATCGTACAGATGAAAAACGGTTCCTCCAAGCCATGAAGGATGAACGTCACCACCCCTCTTACGCACTCGCCAAATTCCTTCGCGCCGATGGCAGACCCCAGCCATCTCCAAATCATACGGCCCACCACATCATTCCCGGTAAAGGCAAAACAGATTTTGCGGCAAGGGCACGGATAAACCTTCATACGTTTGACATAAGAATTAACGATCCCGTTAACGGGATGTGGATCGTCCGACGGCGCCGGGAAAAGGGTCACTGGAGTATGCCAGACGCCAAATCTCACTCCGAAATCCACACCCACAACTATGAACGCTGGATATTTTTCAATACAATTTCATCCCACAATGAACAAATGCTACGCGCAAGCTTGTTAAGGATCAGGTTGTTGTTAGAATCCGGAAAACAACCCGCTAAAGTCACTATGCCGCCAGATAACGATTGGAACGGAAATGAATAAAATTTACAGAATTGAGAATGATGGACATCAGTTCAAATGGTTAGGTCTGGAAGTCCATGATATTGTTGATCTAATGCCGGAAGAATATAGCTTGAAGGAAATCCACCGATTTAATTATTTCAATTTAAGCCTTGCTATTGGGTGGAAGAACGTTAGCTCCACCTTTAGGCCAAACTTCGACAGGCTCGACGATCCAATTCCGGATATTTCGCTATGGTTAGGTTATGCATCCCTTGTACTGAATGAACGAGCTTACGATTCGATTGGCGACATGCTGAAAAATTTTGGCGAACTTCTACCAATTGCTTGTAATGGCGATACGTTCCATATTTTTAATTGCAGGACGTTAGCGGATGCCGACGAGTCTAAAAGCAAACAAACTAGTTTTGATGGCCAAGTTGTTGGTATTGAGAAAATTGCATTTGACGAAAAAGAAGTAATGGGAAAGGCAATATTCAAATCTAAATACAATGCGTGTGTTGATTTATACTGTGATGGATCATTTAAGAACGCTGTAGAAAAGCATGAATTGAAAGGATTGTCTTTTTCCACCGATCTCGTTCCATCCTTTGCCTAACAAATGTTAGGCAATATTAAAACAGCTAGCGACTGTAATAAGGCCTATTACAGTCGCTAGTGCGTTAATTTTCTAACGTCCTACCCTAAGCTACTCCTGTTTTTTCAATTTTTCGCATTCGCGAATTATCAACAGGAGTCAGTCATGACAGATACTTACCACCACGGTGTGCGAGTAACCGAAATCAACGAAGGCACTCGTGAAATCCGTACACCTTCCACTGCCGTTATCGGTATGGTTGCAACTGCAAGCGATGCGGATGCAACTTTTTTCCCGCTGAATAAAGCAGTGCTGGTCACCGATATTTATGCTGCCATAGCGAAAGCCGGGACCCTGGGCACGCTTAGCAAAAGCCTGAAAGCCATCGAGGCGCAAACAAAACCTGTCATGGTCATTGTACGCGTTGCCGAAGGTCTTAACGCGGCGGAAACCGAAACCAATGTTATTGGCGATGTTACTGAAACCGGTGAAAAAACCGGGCTTCAAGCCCTACTCACCGCCGGTCAAAAATTTGGGGTTAAACCTCGCATCCTGGGCGTACCCGGCCTGGACTCACTAAACGTGACCACTGAGTTGGTAGCTATTGCGCAGAAGCTTCGTGCGTTCGCCTACGCAAGTTGTTATGGCTGCGACACAAAGGAAGATGCAACGACATATCGCGATACGTTTGGGGCGCGTGAATTGATGTTGATCTGGCCAAGCTTCACCGCTCTGGACACAACCACATCCTCGACCAATGAGGTTCCTGCCGTAGCCTACGCGCTCGGACTGCGTGCAAAAATCGATGCTGAAAATGGATGGCACAAAACCCTTTCCAATTTGCCGGTTAACGGTGTCAATGGCATCAGCAAAGATGTATTTTTTGATCTGCAAGACCCCGCCACCGATGCAGGTTATTTAAACGAAGCTGATGTAACCACCTTGATTAATCGCACCGGTTTCCGCTTTTGGGGTAGTCGCACCTGTTCCGCCGATAAACTCTTTGCATTTGAGAATTACACCCGCACTGCGCAAATCCTTGCCGACGCCATTGCCGATGCGCATTTTTGGGCAATTGATAAAGAGCTTTATCCCTCCATCGCCCGCGATATCCTCGAAGGTATCAAAGCAAAGTTCCGCGAGCTAAAACGCCTCGGTTTGATCATTGATGGTGATGCCTGGCTGGACCCGCAGATGAACGGCCCCGATGTGTTGAAAGCCGGCAAGCTGTATATCGACTACGACTACACACCGGTTCCTCCGCTGGAAAACCTGAATTTCCGCCAACGCATTACCGACCGCTACCTGGTCGATTTTGCATCCCGTATTGCGGCGTAGGTGCCGCACTGAAAACTCCACAGGAGCAACACCATGGCACTGCCTAAAAAACTGAAAGACTTTAATTTGTTTGGCGATGGCGAAAACTGGCAAGGTCAAATTGCGGAACTGAACATTCCCAAGCTGGCCCGCAAGATGGAGGAATATTCCGGCGGCGGCATGGATGGCACGCTCGATATCGATGTCGGCGGCGAAAAAATCGAATTTGAATGGACGCCAGCCGGTTTGATTGAAGAAATTTTTGACGGCTTCGGCACCAGCCGTTTGGATCAAAACCAATTGCGTTTTGCCGGTGCCTACATTCGCGATGACACCGAAGAAACAGTCTCGGTGGAAGTCATCGTGCGCGGGCGCCACAAAGAGATCGATATGGGAACCGCCAAGCCCGCCACCGACAACACCATCAAAGTCATCACTTCTTGCGCCTATTACAAATTGATTATCAACGGCGTGGAGATTATCGAAATTGATGTGCCCGGCTATGTATTCAAGGTGAGGGGTGTGGATCGCCTCGCCCAAAAACGCAAGGCAATCGGCCTGTAATTTATCAACCTGCCCCGCTACTGCGGGGCTAAACCTTTCCCGGAGAAAATTATGTCTACAACTACCACGGTTACCCTGGAAGAACCCGTCAAACGCGAAGGCGGCGATATTACCTCGATACAATTGCGCCGGCCGTCCAGTGGCGAGTTGCGCGGCTTGAGCCTGTCGGAATTACTCACCATGCAAGTTGATCCGCTGATCAAGTTGCTACCGCGTATCACACTACCAACACTGACCGAAGCGGAAATAAAAAAATTGTCGCCCGCTGACCTGGTACAACTTGGCGGTGAGGTGATTGGTTTTTTGGCTCCGAAAGCGGTGTTGGAGCAATCCCACACCGAGTAGAGGACGCCATGGCGGACATAGCGGCGGTGTTCCACTGGCCGCTATCGGAACTCTGCCCCCTTTCACTGCAAGAACTCATGCAATGGCGACAACTCGCCGCCGAGCGTGTTAATAGCGATAGCTAAACGCGCTCGGTATTCTCACAAAATTATTAACCGGTGCCTTATGTCGTCACGCGACCTTCAATTAAAAATTGTGCTGGATGCGGTTGATAAAGCCACACGCGTACTCAAAACCATTACGCGCGGCAACAAGGAATTAGCCAGTGCGTTGAAAGCGGCTCATCAGCAAAAAAAGCAGTTGGATGCAGTCCAGAAAAATGTTTCCGGGTTTATCAAGGTAAAAACTGCATTGGATAACAATGCCAAAGCCCTGGCCGAGGCCCGGGAAAAGGTGCGGACCATGGCGCTCGCCCAAAAAAACGGGCAAGAGGTTAACGCTACCTGGCGCAAGGAATTCACCAAGGCCAATGAGGCTGTACGCGACCTCACCGTCAAAACAAAAGACCTTCGCGTAGTGTTTGCAACACATCGTAAGCAACTAAAAGAAGCGGGTTTTGACACCGCCAAGTTTGCAGACAGCCAAAAGAAGCTCGCCAGCGATATCGGTAAAGCCACGGCAAACCTGATTAAGCAAAAAGAAAATATGGCCGCACTGAATCGGCAACAGGAGCGCGCCAGGCGCATTCAGGTGAGCCTACAAAAGGCGCAAAGCACCGGTGTTAAAACCGCCCTCATTGGCGCCGGTGCCGCCTATGGCGGGCAAGCCGCCCTAACCCGTGGGGCCAGTATCCTCGGCCCCGGTGTGGGCTTTGAAGCGGCCCTGCGCGATATGGCGATCATCGGCGACTTATCGCGCGAGGAAGAAACCGCACTTGGCCAACAAATCCGGATCGATGCGGAAAAGTTCGGTCAATTCACCGATCAGATTTCCTCGGGCCTGAGCGTATTGGTTGCCAACGGCATTACCCAGGCCAAAGACCTGAATTATTACTCGGCGATCCTCGCCAAGAGCAGTGTGGCCACCAATTCAGACATGAGCGACTTGGGTAACTTAATCATTTCCCTACGGAAAAATTTAAATGTTGCCGTAGGAGATATCGCCCCCTCATTGGATACCCTCGCCTACGCCGGCAAGGAAGGCTCATTCGAAATTAGAGACATGGCCAAGTGGTTGCCACAACTAAGCCCAATGATGGCCGCCCTGGGCAGCACCGGGCGCAACGCCGTTGCCGAGTTGGGATCGGCATTGCAAATCGCTCGCCTGGGTGCAGGTACCGCCGATGAAGCCGCCAATAACTTAAAAAACTACCTCAGCAAAATTACGGCTCCGGAGACCATTAAAAATTTCAACGATGCAGGGATCGATTTAAAAGCGCGCCTGACCGAATTAAGCGCGAATGGGGTTAGCCCATTGCAAGGCTCATTGCAGTTGATTAGCGAGTACATGAGGACCAAAGGCGCCGACGCGTTAAAACAGTTTAATGCCGCTATGAAGCTTAACAATGATGTGGAGCGCCAGGCCTCCTTGGAGCAATTAAGTTCAGCGTTCGCCCTGGGTGATTTATTCCGCGATATGCAAGCCATGAGTTTTATCCGCCCGGCAATTGCAAATGCTCAACAAATGCAACAAATCCGCACAGGTGCCCTATCGTCAAACGGCATGATCGATGCGGATTGGTTAAAGCGCATGGAAACCACACAAAAGCAACTCGACCAATTCCAGATCAGTGTGGATGAACTCAAACTGGAAGCGGCCAGCATTTTATTGCCAACCGTCAATCAGCAATTGCCCGAGCTCATCCAATTCATTCGCAGCATTGGCCAATGGATCAAACAGAATCCGGAACTCACCGCCAGCATCGCTAAATGGGGAGCGATTTTATTGGCCACCGTCACAGTGCTGGGTGTATTCGGTTTTGCGCTGGGTAATTCCCTGGTGGCTATCTCAGCGTTTGGAAAACTCGCAATGGGCTTGGGCGGCCCGCTGAAATTGGTCGGCACTGTGCTGCTTTGGCTGGGGCGGTTATTGCTACTGAACCCGATTGGTTTATTGATTACCGCCATCGCCGGTGGTGCCTACCTGATTTGGAAAAATTGGGAACCGATCAAAGGTTGGTTTTCCGGGTTATGGGCCGATGTAAAAGCCGCATTCGACCAGGGCATTTTTGGAATTACCAAGCTGCTGCTGGACTGGTCGCCCCTGAATCTCATTTACAAGGGCGTAATCTTCGGTTTGGAACAAATGGGTATCGAAGTACCCGACAAGTTCAAAACCCTGGGAGGCGCGATTGTGGACGGTTTGCTGGGCGGTCTAATGGGTGGGATGGAGCAATTGAAAAACAGCGTAATCAACTTGGGTACCAACGCGATTACCTGGTTTAAAGACACCCTCGGCATCCATTCACCCAGCCGGGTATTTGCGGAACTGGGGATCAACACCTTACAAGGCTACCAGCAAGGTTTGCAGAGGCAACAAAACCCGACAATGCAACGCGTCAACATCATCGCCAAACAAGTCACAGCGGCAAGCACCGGCCTATTGATGGCAGGCTCTGTCGCGGCCACCAGTCCTTCCAGTATCCTCAAGCCGGCAAACGCTCCTGCTTCGCTTATGGGCGACACCATCACCATCGTGATACATCCGGCACCCGGCATGGACGAACGCGCCATAGCGGCGCAAATAGAGCGTGTGTTGCATGAGCGCGACCGGCACAAACAGCGGCAGCACCGCGCCAAACTTTTTGATAACGACTGAGGGGCACCGCCATGATGATGACTTTAGGGTTTTTCGTATTCGACTTGCGCACCACACCCTACGACCAGGCACAACGACAAACCGGCTGGCGGTTACCCTCCCAATCGCCTATCAACCACCGCCCGGTGTATCAGTTCATCGGGCCGGATGAAGACACTCTCACACTAAGTGGCAGTGTTTACACCGAGATAACCGGCGGCCGAGTTTCCTTGGATTTGGTGCGGGTAATGGCCGAGCAAGGTAAAGCTTGGCCACTCATTGAAGGCAGTGGCCGCATGTATGGCTTCTGGTCAATTACCAGCATCAGTGAAACCAGTAGCCTGTTGTTGCGTGACGGCGTACCGCAAAAAATTGATTTCAGCATTAACCTGGTGCGCGTGGACCAAAAGCGACTGGATTTACTCGGCACCGCCACCAATGCCGCACTACTGGCCGCCTCCGGCTTATTGGCTGGCCCACTCAACAAAGCACGCAATGCCATCAGCTCAGTGATTCCGCAATTATGAATAACCTATTTAATTCCGAAATAAAAACCCCGGATTTTCGTTTAATCGTAAACGGAAAAGATATCTCATCAATTATAAGCAACCGCTTGATATCGCTTTCCGTAACCGATTCCCGTGGATTGGATGGAGATATGCTGCAAATTGAACTGCAAGACTCAACTTGCGACTTGGAGCTACCGCCACTTAACGCTGAAGTACACCTAGCACTGGGCTGGAAGGGTGAACCCTTAACTGACAAAGGCATTTATCTAGTCAGTGAACTTGAATACTCCGGTGCGCCTAATAAATTAACCCTTACCGCCACCAGTGCTGACCTCCGGGCGACCACTCAATATGGGCTTAGCAGCGCAAAGTCACGCAGCTTTGACGACATTGCCCTGGGTGAATTAGTGGACCAAATTGCGAAGGAACACGGCTTGAAATCCCATGTAAGCGCTGGTTTAAAAGGTATTCGCATCAAGCATATTGACCAAACCGGGGAGAGCGACATATCACTACTGTCACGCATGGCAGAAAATTACAACGGCATGGTCAGCGTAAAAAATAAAACCTTGTTGTTCATCATTGTTGGCAAAGGACTCAGCGCTAGCGGAAAACGACTACCAACGGAGCAAATAAATCTTACCGATTGCTCATCATTCAATTACCGCGAGCTAACACGCGATGCCTATACCGGCATAATTGTTTACTGGAATGATATTTCGGGGGCTAAGCGGAACAAAGTGATTATTGGCACAACCGAAAGGTCAAAGGAATTAAAACAAACCTATGCAAATGAAGAGGAAGCCCGTCGAGGAGCACAAGCGGAGCTTGAACGCCTGGCAAGAGCCAATAAATCTTTAAGCTTCACTTTAACAAGAGGGAGGACTGAACTTATGGCAGAAACACCTTTGCGGCTATATGGATTTATAAGCCCACTCCAAGCGACACTATGGAGTGTCACATCGGCAGTGCATACACTTAATGACCAAGGGCTAACATCATTCATTGAAGCGGAACCAATGAACACTGCTAACCGATTTTTAGGGACTCAATCTGATGTGGCGCATTCCATTCCAGGCTCAACACAGACAGACTCAGCTCTGACCTAAAGCGAACCTTCGCCACAGCACATTTTGAACGATTACGTTGTAGCTTAAAGTGTCGAATAAAGGGTTTTTCACAACCGATTTATACCCATTCGCGAAGCACAGACTTGGCACCACAGATGCCTACTGTTGATTTGCTCGTAGAAAAGGAAAAGATAAAAAACGAAGTTCTGTACCCCCCGCCGCGGGCTGATGGATCACAAATTAGCTTAAGTCGCTGCTTAAATCATTCACCAAATCATCGAAATCGCTCTGAGCTTTTTCAAGTGACGAAACTTTTAAAGCTTCATATCTTTCGGCGTCGATTGTGAGATGCAGCTCTGACCTGATTGCAATCACCGCAGGGTAGACTAAGCGTGCTACCTTCAGCGCCTCTGCCATACATTTCTTTTGAAATGAAAGCCTAACATTTGGCAGCGCTTTTTCCAAATCACTAACCTTCTGCCCAAGTGCGACAATATTATTGTGGATTTGCACAAGACCGGAGTCCTGTTTGATCTGCTCATTTGTTGAAAGTGCCACAATTCGATGGTAAGTATCATATTCAAATCCTATTTCCTCTCTCGTAACTCTTAACTTATTTTCCATGTCTTTTATTTGGATCGCTCCGCGCAGAAGTGCGAAATGCGATTCATTGAACTGGCGCAACACCGAATCAACTTTTTCAATCGTCTCGTTCGTTCCGACTATTTCGATTTTTGCCACCGCCGCAAAAAACTTATCGAGTTGATCAACGGAATTTTTCTTTAAATTACTTTCATCTGCCAATTTCGCCAGATATTTTTGAGCGGAAATCATCCCGCTTGCAGTCTCCATATAGACTTCTTTTCTAAGTGCAATCTCGCGTTCTTTATCCTTGTGGCCTATATCCGCATTAAGCTTTTTAGCTTCTCGCTCATCAGTCGCCTTAATTGTTCTACTTACGCCCATATAGCCGATGAATGTTGAGAGTATAACCCCACCCAACGCTACGAACGCCGCAAACACTCCAGGATTAGCTGTCAACCAACACAACGTCTTGGAAAACAAATTTGTAAAAGCAGACAAAAATTCCATGCCGGTCACTTCAAAGTTGATGCGGTTGTTGATTTGCACTCCAAACAATACGTTTTTGTTGACATCCATTTTCAAATGACATTCCGCTTTCCTAGCACAGCCAAACTGCACGCTATCGTATCTGAAAGCCAAGCAGTATTGTACCAGTTCATGGGAGCGAGCGTAGCGGGTTGCAATTTGATTGAGCTTATTTTGCCGGTCCCTTGGTACTTTTATACCTCTGTACGTCAATAAAGAGGGTTGATATTTTGAAAGGCCTGACCCAGCTCATCAATACTTTTAAACCTTAGACCTTTATCGCTGCTGAGCCCCCGATCAATGAAGTCCTTCATACTGGCGGGTACCTTGTCGGTACGAGTTCTTCCAGTTAATACAAAGTATAGAATGCGAGTAAGAGCGTAAGTCTCATGCAGAACGTTGTACTTATCAAATCCTTCTACTACTAACTCAGGGTCATTAAAGTATCCCTTAAAATCGGTGTTTACCGATGTTAAATCGCTTTCAACGACCTTAACCAAACCGAAATCCGCAATTTTCACAACCATTACATCATCGTATTTTTTAAGCAGAATATTTTTTGGGCTTATATCTCTGTGCAGAATTTTTTTTGAATGTATGTATGAGAAAGCCTTAATGATTTGCTGACCCAACCTTGTTCTTTCTTGAAAGGACAGGTTACCATTATTTGTTGAAATGTAGTCTTGCAGGGATATATCCATAAACTCCATTACATATTCTTTGTTCGCCTCATTGTAACCAAATACCTCTAAAATGTATGGGGAGCTAAGCGATCTCATTTGGTCATATTCACGCCTGAATCTCTCCAGCTCTTTTTTGGTTAGATCCTTTTTAGCACGCTTTAATGCAAACGTCCTAACATAAAAATCATCAAAATATTTGAAAACCTTTGCGTAGGACCCTTCCCCAATTAAACTCAGGTTAGCAGCGCTCTTTTGGCCCTCGATAACAATTGAGTTGAGCGGAGAAAATATGGGAACGGTGTAGTAAAGTTCCATTTTTTCAGTATTAGGTGGTATTGCGCTACCGCCACTTTTGTTTAGAAATGTTTTGCAGAAAGAGAGTCTTTCTCTATAATATTCATCTATAACAAACGCATATTCAGATTGCTTCAGAGACCGCTCTAACGCTTCTGTTATTTCAATAGCCTGAATCAGCTCTCGACTCAGGTGCGCCCAGAAATGGGCAGGCTGATCTGAAGTGGGTAACCTTCCATTCATCGAATCAAACGTTTTAATCAGTATCGTATGAAGCGTAGAGAACAAAATTCTTAACTTTCCGTTACTGATCGCACCATATAAATTTTCATATTCATTGCTCAGACTATCGGCGAGCTTTCTATAATGAGTTTCGATTGCATTTTCCACATTCATTCCAGATGACCAACCTCATTGATTCTAAAATACCGAGCTAAGCGGTAGTTTTTATTTATTGTTTCGGCCAAGAACGACCACTTACATAGGTGAATAGGCCAAAAGATTCAATCCATCAGCTTTTCTCTACGGAGATCCCGAGCCCACTCAGTTACTCTTATTATAAATGGGCTTGATCCGGAACCTAATGCATTTCCATTTCCCTCGCCACATTTACATCGCTCTAAATTAACTTTTCTGTTTCGGAATTACAGATATTAAGCGTTCAATTGCGCATCTATCTTCCTCGGACAGCTTGTTGAAATGATCCAAGAGTAAAGTTTCTCGCGGCGATAGCTTCGCAGCATCACCAGCAGTACGAACCCCGGTCAACACGTACATCACATCAACCCCAGCATTTGCAGCCATCATTAAATAATTAGCATCGGGGCTTCGATCTCCACTTTCGTAATTGAATTGAGTGGTTTTACTAACACGGGTTATCCCCCCGAAATCAACCTGACTCAGCCCCAAACGCAGCCTTTCCTCACGTATACGCTCACCAATGTTCAACAAAACGCTCCTTAAATCATATTGACGTTCAACATCCGTTGAACTAAAGTATGTTTGTGTTCAACGTTAAGGAACTTTAAGCCATGACTCCCAAAATCTCTACCAGGCCGAAGCGTTTACGTACGCACGTAATGGTGACCCTCACTGATGAGCAGCGCGCACGCATTGAAGCCATCGCCGCAACGGAGGACCGCAGTATGACCAGCGTTTGCCGCCGTTTAGTGCTAGATGGCCTCGCCCGTTTAGATAAGTCCGTAAGGAAGCCATCTCGCCATTAAGAAGGAATTACCGATGAATACCAGCCCTGCCCCACATAGCATCACCCCATTAAAAAACCACTTTTTGTTTGCCGAGGGTGAAGTACGCACCGCCATTGATGAGCGCGGCGAGCCTTGGTTTTGCGCTGTTGATGTATTTACGGCCCTTGGAATCGGTTGGAGAGGAAGCTACAGCCTGAAAAACTATCCTGAAAACTGGATTAGCCTCCAATATCTCCGGGGGCAAAGCGGCTATGGTGAGGTGATTTTTATCTCCGAGCCTGCCGTTTATAAGACCATCTTCTCCTCCAGAAAGCCCGAGGCGGAGGCGTTTGCCAATTGGATATTTGAAGAGGTCCTTCCCACCATCCGCCGCCAGGGTTTTTACGGCACCTTCTCCGCCCGCGAGCGCCTTGCCCTTGCCCGGCAAATGTCAGCGCTTACACACCAACTCACCCGAACCCGTGATGCATTTTTGCATGAGACCTTACTGGCCGAATTGCGCGAACTGCACAACCTCATTGGCCGCCCCATGCCCGCCATCTCCTTGCTAGGGAGCGAGGCCAAACAATTACCACTGCAATTGAATTAGGAGTGAGCCATGGAACACACAGAAGTTAATAACCCTAACGCAGTTGATTACGCACACATTACTTACAAGGCCCAAGCCGAAATTATCCGGCTAGTCCAGCTAAGCAACTCCAGGCAATCAAAAACCGAAAGCCCCGAAATTTATCGGGAGTGGGCTTACGGCGCGTTTTTGTTTTGGAAAAGCCTGGCCGGTAGTAACGCAAGGCCCGGCGATGTATTGCGTTTGGAAATGCTGGCCACCGGTGAATCGCCAATATAGGGAAAAGGCCATGGCTGATAACACGAATGCGCAAATCACGCACGGGCGTCACCGCAACCAATTCCAGTGCCCGCACTGCAAAAGCAACGCTCGGGTAAGAACCAGTCGTCGTATTTCCCCGCTATTCATGGACGGAATCGTCGAATGCCAAAACATAGAGGCATGTGGCTGGCGTGGTCGCTATTGCACCGAGTTTGTCGCAACGCTGACCCAATCAGCCGCGCCCGCACCTGACGTGAACTTGCCTGTTTCGGAATACGTATTGCCACCGCTGGAGTTTGCGATCCCGAAAAAGTTTAAACCAATTTTAACCATCAACCCCCTCGACCCTCACCGAGACCAACTCAATCTATTTGGTAACAACCACCAGGAGAAATGAAATGGCTGCAACCCTTACGCAAGTGAACACCAGTGCGGTAATCGCCCTTACCCGCCGCCTGCAAGAAAAGAAAACCCGCCGCCAATGCATTACCGAGGCGCGGGACGAACTCATGGCCAAATTGGATATGACCCGCGATGCCGCTGAATTGGCCTGCTGGCGTGTACTTGCCGAACTGGAATCCAAAAAAATCCCTAAAGGCCACTGCATTGACATCGGAAATTCAACACCGCAACTGCTGGTGGTGAGAACGCCGGATAAAAAACTGGTGTTCACCTTGAGTGACTTGCTCGGCTTGCACGACACACACGGCGAAAGCGATGCAGATACCGAGCAAGTGAAAGTCATTACGCACTGAGCTAGCACCATGCCACACCCCAAAAAACTCTACGCATTTTGTTGGACTAACGGCGCTATTGATTTTGGGCACCGTATCCCCGCTGGCGCGATTGGCTTAGCCGTGGGTGATGACAAGCTGGTGCGCGAAAAAATCCAGCGCACAGCACAGCAAACCGCAGAGGCTTTGGTAGTGCCATCCATGGGTGTGGCTTTTCAAAACAACGACACTCGCGGCACGTTTTCAGCGGCCGCGCGTTACATAGCAACCTTGGATGCAATCAGCACCATTGGATTTAAAGCGATAGGCGCATGAACCGGCAGCAACACAGGCCACCACGTCAATGGGCAGCAGAAATTCGGGCACTGCCCAGGCTGGAAGACCGGCGCACGGCGCTGGAGAAAGTACCCGATTACCTGCGCCCTATGGTTGAGACACATTTGAAAAATACATGGCTTTGGAAAAAACATAATGAAGTTGAGTGACATAAAAAAGAGAGTTGATTTGCATGATCTCGCTTCACGCTTGGGATTGGAAAGGCCAGATGCCAAGGGCAATTACCGTAGCCCACACCACAAAGACAGCAGCCCTTCATTATCAATATTTGATGGTGATGACGGCGTTCAACGCTGGGAAGATTTCAGCACGGACCAGCGCGGCGATTGTTTCGATTTAGTGGCCTATGTTCATCAATGCGAAACCGGAGAAGCCATTAAAACTATTCGCGACTGGTACAACTTGCCCGCTGAGCCGCGCGAAAAAAGCCAGCAACCGGCCAAGCTGAGCACGATTGAATATATCGCCCTGCAATGCTTGAAAGAACCTGCCAAAGCCGCTGAATACCTAACGCAACAACGCGGGTTAAATGACACTGTGATCGCAACCGCAATTGCCCGCAAAAGCCTGGGCTACAGCGAATTCACCAGTGCCAAACATGAACCCGGCCAAGTTGGCTACGGCGGCCCGGCACCGGCATTTATTTGCCTGGACATGCACAATGGCCGCGTACGGGGAATTGATTACCGCTACATAGACCCATCCATTAATGGCAACCTGAAAACCAAAAGCATTGGCGATAAGGCTGGCGTGTTGTGGACAAGCTGCTGGGCTACCCTGCGCCGCGCTCACACCGTGGTTATTGTGGAAAGCGCCATAAACGCGTTGAGCGCGGAATCCGCATGGTTTTTAACAAAGACCAAGGGTATGGCGGCACTCGCAATCAGGGGCACTAAAAATACCGATATTGATTGGGGATTTTTAAACGGTAAGCGTGTCATTATCTGCTGTGATAACGATGCACCAGTCGAAGATGGACCAGACAAAGGTCGCCGCCCAGGGCCGGAGGCAGCATGGAAAATTTGCGAAGCCTTAACCGCAATAAATATACCGGCGTTGATGGTGGACCAGTTAACCACTGAATGGGAAAAGGTTAACGACCTGAACGATTACTTGACCGCGCATGGTCCCAATGCCGTTCGCAACGCATTGGAGAATGTAGAGCCATGGTTAATTCCAGGTTTACCCGGCCCCTACAATGAAGAAACCAGAATGGTGACCGGCCGCCGCCGCGTGCACTTACCTGCCCATGACTTTCAAATTTATTGGAAATTCCGGGTTAAACCGGATTTTACCTCGCTGATAAAAATCACCGAGGATGCGGAAGGCAACACCAATAAAACCTATGAAGATGTGTGCGGCTTTCGTATTGCCGCGCTCTCTCGCATCACTATAGCCAGTGCCCAGGCCACCATGACCGGTGGGGAAGACTCACAGCCACAAACCGTGTTTGCGGCCGCTGTTCAAACCCCACGCCATGGGAATAGCTTATTGCGCCGCGTGATGAGCGATGACGGCCTTCACAACATCACCAACTGGAATAAGTTCGGCCCTATTTTTAAACCTCAGCAATTCTCCCGAATGCTGAGCATTTGGGAACGCGCCACCAGCATTGGTGCACGCAAGGCCGCCAACTTTGTCGGTTTGTGTTTTCGGGATGGAAAACCGGTAGTGAATGAAGGGGCGGACTGTTATTTCGCCGATCCGGAGAAGCAATGCCCCTATCACAACCTGCGCTTCCCCAGCGGGCCGGTTAGCAACGCCGCCCCAATAATCCTCGCCTACCAGCGCACCTTTCACCACAACGCGGCCTGTCAGCCGTTGGCCTGGTCGTTAGGTTCACACCTGAAAACCTTCCTCGGTTTTTGGCCACACATGGTTTTACAAGCGGATAAAGGCTCGGGAAAAACCACATTGATTAAAGCGCTGGAAAGCACAACGGCTTTCACCATGTTCTCGGGCCAAAGCCTTGGGTCAGAGTTTCGGCTGGTGACCAGCGTTTCCCACACATCGCAACCGGTGGGCTGGGAAGAAATTTCTGCACGTCGGCAAGACATTATCGACAAAGCTGTCGCACTCCTACAGGAGACCTATCAATTCTCCGTAACGCGACGCGGGGCGGATATGACCGAGTACTTGCTCAGTGCCCCGGTGCTACTCGCCGGTGAGGATGTCCCGGTCGATAGCTTGCAAGGAAAAATTGTGCGCGCACAGTTAACCGGGCGCAAAGGCGAAATTCTTCCGGAAAATCTACCGCGCTTTCCGGTGCGGGAGTGGCTGTACTTTTTGGCCAACCTTGAACCGGGACGGGTACGCGAAATTTATCGCAACACTCGCACTAAGTTAACGCAACGCGCCGCCAGCAGCGTCGACGATGACGGCGCGGCCCGCATGATCAGCAACTACGCCGCACTCGCGACCGCATGGATTCTACTCACTGAGTTTGCAGGAATTGCTGCCGATCAAAACCAATTTCCTGATGATTTAGTGCAGGAAATGAATAGCCACATTATCGAGTCGCGCGCATTGCGCGAACCCTGGGTGTGGATCATGGAAATTGTGCTGGGTGAAATGGACCGGCACGAATTCAAATCCCCTTTCAAATTTGAACAGCGCAATGATGGTGATGTGTGGTTGCTGGTTCGCCCGACGCACATCATGCAGCACCTTTCCCAAACCAATTCCTTGCGCACCAAGTTCGACGCTATGCCGGTAAAAACCGCAAAAGTGTTTGCCAGCCAATTAGAGCGCGCAGGCGTAGTCGCCGAGACAAATCTGGAGCGCAATATTCGCAGGCAACGTATTGGCCACCTGTATGCCTTGAGTCTGAACAAGCTGGCCTCCTACGGTTTGAGCGTTTCGGTTCCCGATGGTCCATTACACGAAGATTAGGAGGAATGATGCCTTATACCTTTGATGATGCGGCTCACCACTTAGGCATAGGCCGCAATGTAATGACGAAGAAACTGCGCGACCTGCGCGTACTGGATTCAACCAATAAACCGCAGGGACGCTACAGCGGCCAAGGTTATTTTGTGCTGGCAAACAGCAGTTGGAAGCATCCGGAAAAAGGGAGGATGCACTATCAAAAAACCCTGGTCACCGATAAGGGATTGCAATTGATTGAATATTTATTAGTTAGAAAACCGGAGGAAGAAAAAATGCAAAGAGAAGCACCGATTACGTGCGGCACACGCCATATCAGCCCCTATCAAGCAGTATCAGCACTGTTGGATTTGGCAAATAAGCAATGCGGCTCCAGTGAAACCGCCGCCGCAGTTTTGTTAAGCACCTACAACATTTATGAATACAAATTGGATTTAGGCGGCTTGTGTTCCCTTGATTTTAATTACTACCTGTCTGCTTTGGTGGTAATTGATCTGCGTTGCCGCATGAACACTGAACCCCACACGCTCATTGAAAATGGCGGTGCTTTATTTCAAAAGCTCGCCACCGATTGGGCACACCTTCATAACAACAATATCCACTAAGGAGAACAACCATGGCTGATGCAGCAGATATTGCTAACGACATTGAGCAGGAGCGGATTAACCGCATTTTAAATAACCACCGCCGAGAGCAAAACCAGGTTAGCGCAATTGAATGCGAGGAGTGCGGCGATCCGATTCCCGACGCGCGCCGATTTGCCTTGCCTGGTGTTGCCACCTGTATTCATTGCCAATCGTTAAATGAAGAATCGGCCAAGTGGCACCAATAGTGGAAAGGCTGAAATTAATTTTGGCCGTTTTATTCATGGCTGCGGTCGCGAGCTTTATAGCTTACGGCCTACTTACTGATTGCCCTAGTACTCCGGGAATTTACATAAAATGCAATTAAATAGAAAAGTTGAGATTCGCCATTTTCACCTGTTTTGCGGCCTTGGTGGCGGAGCAGCAGGGTTTAACCAGGGCGAGGCCAGAATTGGCAATCTTGAAGCAAAGTTTCGTTGCCTCGGCGGCATAGATATTGATAGCAATGCGATTAAAGATTTTGAAGAGGCAGCAGGCACTTCCGGCAGTGTATTGGATTTATTTTCGCGCGATCAATACAAGGACTTCCATGGTGTTGAACCGCCATCAGACTGGAGAGAAGCAACCCTTACGGATATTAAAAATGCCGCTGGTAATGAGCGCCCGCATATTATTTTTTTAAGTGCCCCTTGCAAAGGACTTTCCGGTTTACTGCCAGAGTCCTTGGCGGGAACTAAAAAATATAAGGCACTTAACGGATTAACTGTGCGCGGAGTATGGTTAGCTCTTGAAGCTTATAAGGATGACCCTGTAGAGCTATATGTCTTTGAGAATGTACCGCGCATCGTCGCACGTGGTCGTCACTTGCTGGATCAGATTGAAGCTCTTTTCCTCGCCTATGGGTATGTAGTCAAAGAATCTACGCATTGTTGTGGAGAAATCGGGGGACTCGCTGAAAGCCGTAAACGCTTTTTACTAGTTGCTCGACATGCGGAAAAGGTTCCGGCCAATTTATATGAACCGACCAAAAGACCATTGCGTGGTGTCGGGGAAGTACTTGGCCGTATGCCTATGCCTGGCGATATCGATGCTGCTGGACCAATGCATAGAATACCTTCGCTCCAATGGAAGACATGGGTGCGCCTGGCATTTATAGAAGCCGGAAGCGATTGGAGAAGCCTAAATAAGCTCACCGTTGAAGACGGTCATTTGCGTGATTATTTAATCGTGCCCGAAAGTCGCGGTGGGTTTTTGGGTGTTAATCATTGGAACGAACCAACAGGAACCATAGCGGGACGCAATGGACCGACCAATGGTGCATTTTCTGTAGCCGACCCACGTGGTAATAACTCCTTCGCCGGGAAGTACATGGTGACGCGCTTTGACCGCCCGGCAAACACGATAATTTCGGGTAGCACAACCGGCCAAGGCGCCTTTGCTGTCGCCGATCCACGAACGATTAACCGTGTTAAAGGGGACAATTATCTGACTGGTGGCCACTATGGAATTGTGCCCTGGCATTCGCCTTGCGGAGCAGTTTCCGCGGCGGCCTCGCACGATAATGGCCCCTGGTCCGTGGCCGATCCTCGAATGCCATTTACCGCAGGCGAGGTGTTAGAAGGTGAATATCTTCCTAAAGGCAGCGAACGTATGGTTGCCCTTATTCGGGCGATTGATGGTACCTGGCACCGTCCTTTCACTACGCTGGAGCTTGCCGCACTGCAAGGGCTTTTTTGCCCGGAAGAGGACGATATATTTCTACTGAGCGGAAATTCTGATTCTGACTGGCGCGAACGGATTGGGAACGCGGTGCCGCCACCAGCAGCAAAGGCAATCGCATCAATGATGGGGGAAACGCTGCTATTAGCATGGTCAGGCCAGACATTCACGCTAAGCAGTACGCCGGTATGGGTAAGGCCTATAGCGATTGCCTTGACCCTCTCCAACCCCAACAGTATGAGCTATTGAAAAGAGACACTGATATGAGTTCATTAATCACTGAAGATGAACTGAAAGAGTGGACAGGCTATAAACAACGATCAAAAATTGAAGCCTTCCTACGCAGAGAGAAAATCCCTTTCACCTACGGGAAAGGATCTAAAATCTTGGTAACCAGGGCAGCAATTAACAATGCGTTAGGCGGTGCACCAATTGCTAACCCACAGCCACAGGACGGTTTTTTCTAATGGGTAGATATCGCGACAAAAGTAATACCAATTTGCCTCCGTATGTTTATCGCAATAGGGCGAGAAACATCTATTTTCATTGGCAATATCTGGGAAATGGAAAAATGGGGAAAAAAACCCGCCTTTGCTCCCTGGATGCACCGATTAGTGAAGTATGGTTAGCCTTTGAAGCAATGGAAAATAAGGCGAGCAATACACTTCGTTGGCTGTTGGATACCTACAACGCCAGTGATGCAAACCTTAAAAATGCTTTAAGTACGCAGAAGCAGCATGAGATGTACCGTAATGCACTAGTGGATGCAGTCGGAAAAAATGGAACCAAGTTCGGCGACCTGCCTCTAGATGCAATTAATCGCCTAATGATTCGGCGTTATCTGGACATCGCCGAACAAAAGGTCGGAGCCAATCGCCGCATCCAATATCTTAAGGCGGCATGGAATTGGGCTAGCCAGCGCTATGCCCAAGTCCCGCAGCAAAACCCCTGCGAGAAGGTCACCCTCAATGAAGAGAGTTCCCGGAAAAGGTATGTCGAAGACTGGGAATATCATCTGGTGCAAGAAATTATTCACCAGACCACCAGGTCACCGTATTTAACCGTCATGATGGAGTTTGCCTACCTATGTCGCCTGCGCAATCAAGAAGTCCGGAATTTAAAGCATTCGGACATCAGAGATGGGGCAATCCGTATTACGAGAGGTAAAGGCTCTCTCGGCGAATTGACTCGAATAAGCCCCCGTCTTCAAGCTGCCATAGATGCAGCCAAAGCCATTCATCCCAACGCACCGGCACCGATAACCGGCAGCTTCCTACTACACGATGCAAAAGGACTAAAGATCAGTAAGAACCGTTTTGATAGTGCTTGGAAACGGGTAATGGAGAAGGCTGTGGAAATCGGAATCGAGGTAGACGGCCAGCGCCTGAAACTTGAGGAACCCTTTACTTTCCATGATTTAAAAGCCAAGGGGGTAACCGACCACACAGAACAATGGGCGGGTCATAAATCAGAAAAGGCAAGAATGGTTTATATTAGAAAATTGCGGGAGATAGATGCTACTCGATAAAATTTTCGGTCAAACTAATCACTCAAGAGCACAACACAAAGAACTCCCGCCAGAGCAATGATTATTGAATGTTATGGTACTGATATTCATGCAAACCAACTTTCATCTTTAATAATCCGCGCTCCATAAATGGAAATACATCGCTTAGCCTGCGATGAAATGAAAGTAAAACTTTTGCATATCTAATTGGATCATTTTGCACCAAGAGTTTTAGGCAATCCTGAAAACTCATAAGACCCAGAGCACCACATAAATCATCCGATATTCTCCACAATTCCTCTTTGGCCTCTGTCGAAAGAATACTTACAGTTCCAGTCGACCTGAGATCTTTTTCAGTCAAAAATTGATTTATATCTTTAACGGCGTAATTAATGCTTTCAATACGCTCTAAACTGCCATGCGCAATGTCTCCCAATGCCTCTGCCGCTGGAGACCACAATTCGAGCTTTATAAACCCGGGAGACGCATAGCTTATCGCCTCTATACGCGGCTCATGCATCGACGGTATAGCCCTATCTAAATCGTTGAAAAAGTGAACCCTCGCCGATCCACCATACCAATCACCGTCAGCAAATATACGCTTGATATTATCAATAACCGAAGTTTTTCCTAAATTCATCAGCGTGTAGACAAATGCATAAATTTGATCATATCTCTTCTGGAGCACTGCCAAATCTTCCATAAACCATTTGCCATCCAAACCCAAGTAATAGCATGTTGAGTCAGACAAAACATTGTTACCCGTGGGGCAGAAATCTGGATTAAAAAAAGAGGCTGGCTTTGGCAATATCTCCGGGGGGATATTCCTTGCAGGAAGTTGAAACGCACGCTTAACTTTAAATGCGTTATCAATATCCACAAAAATGACATTGGAAGTCTGTTGAATGATATTAAGAAGAGAGAATTCGCGATTTTTATAACCACGAATCATTTCACGTGTAACTGGTATTGCAAGCCAACGATTAAATTGCCAATCGTTATCAACCCAAAGATAAAAATAGTCCTGCTGCGAGTTTCCCCGAACATAGGACAAAACAGGGCCATCAAAAAAAATAATGTCTTCAACCCAATGGTATTTAATTTCCGAAGCGGTAAGAGATCTTCCACCATGTAATACTCTAAGCATCACACCCTCTCCACTGAATGTATTTGCGTTTCCATACGAACATGATCAAACTCATGCAAATCGAAGTGCCCTTTGTGGTCAGTCCCTGAAATTAAACCATCACCTGGGTTAATCAACGTATTAGCAATATAAGTCCATTTCATTTCAAATTTAGGGGTATTAGCCGCCATATACTGAAGGCATCTTCTGGCGTGGTCAGCAGTTTCAAAAAAAGAAAGAGCATAACCACTGCATCTTCTTTCATGAGAACTACCAAGCTTCCGGGCTGGATTTTCAACAAGAACAGGCAAAAAGTGATTTGGTTCAGGCGTGATTCCCATTATCCATCTAGCTGCAACTTTTGACTGGCCAAGCGGTGTACAGTTCGACGGAGGGCAAGTACCACAATTTCCTACAGCTATTTCATTTTTATATTTCAAAACACCCGACGCCATTTATATCCATCTCCTTTAGCATTCTTATCGTTACTTATTTTAGTGACAGAATAGAGTAATCGGCTCATATCAGCCAGAAGGAACGCAGATATTTTACCCCAATTATTTACCACACAAAAATGCCAAGGGCCTAGCATTGCTGCTAAGCCCTTGATTTATATGGCGCACTCGAGAGGATTCGAACCTCTGACCGCTCGGTTCGTAGCCGAGTACTCTATCCAGCTGAGCTACGAGTGCGTTGTTGAGGCGCGCATTCTATTGACCGAGTCTTTGTGAGTCAAGCATTAGTTTGATTTTCTTTGGTGAAATTTTCAAATTAATGCTTTAGAAATCAATGAACTACAAATTTCGATCAAGTTGTACAAACAGCGTTCAAGGCTGTCATGCGCGACTTGTACATACTTTAAACTGGCGGTGAGAGAGGGAGTCGAACCCTCGATACCTTGCGGTATACACACTTTCCAGGCGTGCTCCTTCGGCCACTCGGACATCTCACCGTTTATCTTCACAAGGTAGCTTTATTGCCTACCCCAGCGAAGGCGCGCTAATGTACACAAGCAAGCCGGTAAACGCAATCTTATTCCTGTGACCAATAGCTAAAAAATTCTTCCGGATTTTCCTCCCGGGGTAAATGCACAGCGGTTGATGGCGTGCCTATATACACAAAACCAATCAGTTCTTCATTGGATGCCAATCCCAACGCTTTTTTTACTTGCGAATCATAAGCAATGTCACCTGTGCGCCATACGGCACCCAACCCCAACGCAAATGCAGCAGTGATTAGGTTTTGTGTCGCCGCTCCGGCAGAAATAATTTGCTCTATGCGCGGCACCTTGGGATTTTCCCCGCATTTCGCAATAGCGGTGATAATCATGGGGGCACGTAATGGCAGCGACCTAATACGCTCCAACTCTGGCTCGGTAATTTCAGGTTTATTGGATTGCGCAACGCGAGCGAATACTTCACCCAACCTGACCAAACCATCTCCTTCAATTACTAAAAACCGCCAGGGGCGCATGTGCCCATGATCTGCGGCGCGCAGTGCAGCTTTAAACAATTGGTTTAATTGCACTTTATCCGGCGCAGGTCTGGCCAGTTTGGTAATTGAAACCCGGTGATGTAATGCAGCCAATGCATCCATAGTGAAAAACCTCAAATTGATGCGAATGAATGACTATTTTTGATCGCATGTCGAATATTGGGCAAACCTGTACCATACTTTGGCACAGAGGCGCCATTTTAAACATTTATGTAATCGATTTACCCGGCCCATAATACTATGCAAGTCCCTACCCTTATGCTCGTGGTAGCCATAGAAATTTACTCGGCACTGCTCATTGCGACTTTTGCCTTGCTTTTCTTTTGCTTTAAACAAAAGAAATTGATAAAACGCCAGCAGGACAAACTCAAAGAATTACTGGCGGCAGTCAAGAGTATCCAGCCAGTAGCCATGCCATCTACCAAAGGCTATAAGCAATACCTGCACGAACAATTGGCGGCCACCCGGGATCGCCTCAAGGCTTTAACACCACATAACGACATTGCCAGCATCCAACTCGCCAATGCTCCAGGCCCCCTGGGGATTGCAGTGCTGCGGCACACATTTTTACGTGCGGAAGAATTAGCAACCTCCGTCGCCCAGGGTAGCGAAGGTTATTGGAATATTTTCAAGCAGGCGCTGGAGCCTTTACTTCCCGCGCATACCAAAGTTCCTCCCGGGGAAACCGGTAATGATGAATTGGAAACCTATAAAAAGCGTGTAGGGAATCTGGAGAAATTTAAAACACTCTTTTTCGATTTGGAAAAGCGCTGGAATGAGGCCCAGGCCAACGCCCAAGGCTATTACAAGGAACTCCATTCAATGGCCAATGGTGTTGCTGACCAGGAGCGTTATGAGTTGATATTGGGGCGGTATAGCGACAGTTATAACGATATCAACCATTACATATATTCTGTCAGCGATGCTATTAATGGCGTACCGCAAGATAATAAAACTATCAATATCATTCGCCACGACCCGCGGGCAGCAGAGGAAATTCTAAAGCTACGCAATGTCGCCGCGGATCAATATCGGGTCATAAGTAACCTGCAACGCAAACTGGAGGAAGCGGTCAGCGCCGAGGAAAAAGACCTGGTTATCAGGGAACTGGAGCAACAGCTCCAGCGCCAGATCCGGTTTGTACAGGAATCAGATACTTGTGTGCAATTGCTGGAAGATGAACTTAACAAAGCCAATGAAAAGATTGCCGCGCAAGAACTGCAATTGGATAAAGATCATCACCTGGAAGAGGAAAACCAACATATTAAGCAGACACTCCAGGAATTTACTAGGGAAAGCAAGAATCTCCTGGTTAATATTGAAAACCTGGAGAAGGAGAATGACGAGTTAAAACATAACCTTGACGGAACTGATCCCGCGATCGGCCATACACGCCATAACATCGCAGAAATACAAACGGAATTTGCCGAGCTCCGCAAGCAGTACGCCGAACTTGAAGAAAAATATCTGGAGCTGAAGTTCAAATAGCGAGCGAAGCGACAATTCATGCCATCTTCCGTTAACCGGTAGACATTTATTAAAAAAAACCGTTTAATTCACATCGTAATTCATGGAGCGCGGCATATAACTTTCGATTATGGACTTACTGGTGATATAACAATAAGGCACTAATTTAATGAACAGTAAGACGGAATCCCACCAGCTTCAAACCGAATCCCCTATCCAGCAGTATTATTTTCGCGCACTGATTTGTTTCGCTGCCTCGGGCACGCTTGCTTCGTTTATTAATTGGAACAATCCAAGCCTGACCCACATGGCGGTCATAATTTTATTATTAGCTTATGCGTACGGCACTTATCACTTCACGCGCAAGCAAATTCCAGAGCGTATGATACGGATCAATCGCTGGTTATCCCATGTGGATGCGGCATTGATTGGCATAGTCCTAAGCCTGACCGATTTCAGTATCCTTCCCTGCGTCATGTTCCTGACCATGATCCAGTTCAATGCGTTGATCAGTGGGGGAATAAGAAAACTTCTGGAAGACAATAGCGCCTTCGCCGTAGGGGTAATACTTAGCCTGTTCATTCATAGCCCGCAATTGATGCTATCCGGAAACATCGAAATCAGTGCGGCGAGTTTGATTGGGGTAGCCACCTATTTTTTGGTCTACGCCATTTATATGCACCAACGCATTCACAAATTAGTACTGAATCAAAAACAACTCGAAAATGAACAAAAATGGCATAAAATCCGGGCATACAAATTATCCCGGTATTTACCGCCTACCGTATGGCAAGCCATCAATCGTGGCGATGACAAACACCTTCAAGCTGAACGCAAACGTATCAGCGTATTTTTCTCGGATATAAAAGACTTCAGCCAGCTTTCGGAAGAAATAGAAGCAGAAGCGCTGACAGAGTTGTTAAACCATTACCTCACCGAAATGTCAAAAATCGTTGCCCATTATGGCGGCACCATCGATAAATTTATGGGCGATGGAATTATGGTGTTGTTTGGTGATAGCGCCAGCAAAGGTGTCAAAGATGATGCCACTCGCTGTGTTGCCATGGCCATTGCAATGAAAAAGCGCATTAAGTCCATGCAAGTGGAATGGTTTAACCAAGGTATAAAAAAACCGTTGCAAGTCCGTATGGGCATTAACACCGGTTATTGCACAGTAGGCACTTTCGGTACATCCAACCATTTGGATTATACGGTGTTAGGTACGCAGGTAAACCTGGCAAGCCGCCTGGAGTCAGCGGCGGAGCCGGATGAAATCCTAATTTCGCATGAAACCTGGTCTCTGGTAAAAGATACCGTAATGTGTCGCGATAAAGGCGAAATCCAGGTGAAGGGTTTCTCCATGCCGGTAAAGGTCTACCAAGTCGCTGATTTACGCAAAGAGATGGGTAAGAACCAAACTTATTTTGAAGATCGCGCGGAAGGTTTTTCCATGTACCTGGATATGGATAAAGTGCGCAATTATGATAAGCAAAAAGTTATCGAATCACTTGAGAAAGCGGCTGCCCGCCTGAAAGATAAAGTGATTGTCTAAATTGAAACAACCACTTCCCCAAAAAATTATTGCCGGATTAAACGAATCCCATGGGGTTTTGCCTCGGCGTCCGTTGAGCGAAATGGATTAATATCCAAGCCTCCCCGCCGCGTATAACGCGCATACACGCTTAAAAATTCGGGTTTACATACGCGCTGTATATCGCAAAAAATACGCTCCACGCAATGCTCGTGGAAATCCTGATGCTCACGAAAGGAAATCAAATAGCGCAATAAGCTATTGTGCAAAATTTTGCTGCCCCTGTAGCTGATAAATACGCTTGCCCAATCCGGCTGGCCAGTAACGGGGCAATTTGTTTTTAGCAAATGACTGACCAATGTCTCTTCGACCGGCTCATTGCCAATTGCCAGCAATTCCGGGGCGGGATGATATAACTCCACGACTACATCCTGGTCATCCAACAATACCGCGTCAGGCTGTGCAATATTTGTTAGATGGCTGGCTCCCGTTGCCCCATGCAAGGAAAATATTTGCACACCTATATCAGCTTTCGCAGCACGGGACAAATCGCTCACAATAGCCGCCCGCACCGCGTCGGGATCACTAAACCGGGTTTGATTAAACGAGTTGAGGTACAACTTAAAGGACTTCGATTCAATAATATATTCGCTGTCACAAGGAATGGTAAATTCGGCCACCGCGACCATTGGCTTGCCCGATTTATCCAACCAGGACAATTCATATCCGGTCCAGATATCCACGCCAAAAAACGGCAAGCTGGAATCAATTCCAAGCTGCCTGCGCGATTCAGAACGCGCGATAGGAAACAACAGTTGCGGAGCATATTGCGAAACATATTCCGTCTGATGCCCCAATGGATTATGACTCATATCCAATCACCTTTATCAAGCACGCAAACGCTTGCCGGTCTTTAATAAATGCAAGGCAATGGCAAACAAAATTGCCACGAACAGGGTTAAGCCTATCAATGCCATACCTATATGCAAATCACTAATACCCAACATACCGTAACGAAATGCATTAACCATATGCAAAATAGGATTGAGCACGGAAACCTGCTGCCAGAACCCAGGCAACAAATTAATAGAATAAAAAACTCCGCCAAAATATGTTAATGGCGTCAGGACGAAAGTAGGGATAATGGAAACGTCATCAAAAGTATTTGCATAAATCGCGTTGATAAAGCCAGCCAGGGAAAATACGACCGAAGTCATAAACACAATAAATAAAGTGGTAAACCAATGGTGTATATGTAAATCGGTAAAAAATAATGACATGGCAGTCACAATTAACCCGACAGCAACACCACGCGCAACGCCACCCATTACATAACCCAGTAAAATGATATAGTTGGGTGTGGGTGATACCAGCAGTTCTTCAATACTTCGTTGGAACTTTGCACTGAAAAAGGATGATGATACATTCGCGTAGGCATTGGTGATCACAGCCATCATAATCAAGCCGGGTGCAACAAACTCAATATAACTAAAGCCGCCCATCTCACCGATACGACTGCCAATCAATTTGCCAAAGATTACAAAATACAAAATCATGGTAATCGCGGGCGGCAACAGCGTTTGAATCCAGATTCGGGTAAAGCGTTTTATCTCTTTACGCAAAATAGTCAGGAAGGCAATCCATTGTTCAGCGGCGGTCATGATTCACCTCACTCTTATTGGCATTCACCATGGCTACAAATAATTCCTCCAGTCGATTCGCTTTATTGCGCATACTGACAATTTCTATCTGTTGGGCCGTTAATTGGGAAAAGACGCCGTTCAGGGATTGTCCCTTTTCGACTTCAACCTCAAAGGAATGATCATCAATTTGCGCAACATGATGGTCATCCAATACCGGTACACGCTCCAAATTGCCTTTAACATCAAAAATAAAAACTTCTTTATTCAATTGCTGTAATAAATTTTTAATGCTTGTGTTTTGCACAATAGTGCCCTGGTCAATAATTGCAATATTGCGACACAAGCTTTCCGCTTCTTCCAGATAATGGGTAGTAAGGATAATTGTCGTGCCTGCGGAATTAATTTCACGTAAAAAATCCCACATGGAACGGCGCAACTCAATATCAACGCCAGCGGTTGGCTCGTCCAGGATTAACAATCGCGGCTCATGCACAAGCGCACGGGCGATCATTAACCGTCGTTTCATACCACCGGATAACATACGCGCGGGGGTTTGGCGCTTGTCCCATAAACTCAACTGCTTGAGGTATTTCTCTGTCTGCGCCAATGCTTGTTTACGTGGCAATCCGTAATAACCTGCTTGTTGCAGGACGATGTCTTCCACTTTTTCAAACATACTGAAATTAAATTCCTGGGGCACCACACCCAAATACTTTTTGGCCACCGAAAAATCAATATCTATATTCTTACCGAACACCTCTACTAATCCTGAGGTTTTACGTACTAGCGAACTGATAATGCCAATAGTGGTGGACTTGCCCGCGCCATTAGGACCAAGCATCGCAAAAAAATCCCCGGGCATTACATCCAGGCTAATGCCTTTTAATGCCTCAAATTTTTCGTTATAGGTTTTACGCAAATCTTTAATGGAAAGTGCCGGAGTCATAGCCCCTCGCCGGATTGATATGGTTTAGTAGTCGCGAAAAAGAATGGAAGGATAAAGCAAAGCGGGGATGAAACCCATATGGATTTACAAATGCGTTAACCGGGAAACAAAGTGAATTTAAAGTATTTAGATTGGAGCGGGAAACGAGACTCGAACTCGCGACCCTAACCTTGGCAAGGTTATGCTCTACCAACTGAGCTATTCCCGCTTTGTGGCGTCCCCTAGGGGACTCGAACCCCTGTTACCGCCGTGAAAGGGCGGTGTCCTAGGCCACTAGACGAAGGGGACTTTTGACTGCTGTCCAGTGACAACAATAAAACTCACTTCACTAACGTACTGCTTTTACCGGTTTATAAAAACCTTTTGATACTAACTTCTTAAGAGAAGTTGGAGCGGGAAACGAGACTCGAACTCGCGACCCTAACCTTGGCAAGGTTATGCTCTACCAACTGAGCTATTCCCGCTTTGTGGCGTCCCCTAGGGGACTCGAACCCCTGTTACCGCCGTGAAAGGGCGGTGTCCTAGGCCACTAGACGAAGGGGACCCCGGACCTTCTTTGCTTTACTCACTTTTTCAAGTTGTTGTCTGCGTCAGAAGTGGGGCGCATTCTATGGATCGCTGCCACCAGTGTCAACACTTTTAATCCTTTTTTTATCAGAGTAGAAACAAGCACTTAGCAATCCGCATGCCTATTTGGAAACAAATTATGGCGCCATTTTTTCCGGTGCTATACTTTCAGCAATGATTTGTCTGCTGTTTAACCGTAAAGGTTTAAAAACATTATGTCTGCCTACGTAATTGCCGGATTTTTTCTATTGTTAACCCTGGTGGCGGGCTACTTATTTCTTTCGCATTCCATTGAAAAACGGCGAATCCAGCGGCAACGCCTTATTACCGCCCTGCGGGCAAGGCGCAACTCATTTCGCGACCTGGCCACGGGCTTTCCAACAGGTTTCCTTTCCAATGATCTAACTGCCCTCTTGTATCGCGCCTTGATCGATTGTTGTGAACAGTTGGCTCGCCTGGAGCCAAAAGACCACAGCCACGAGGAACAATTGGCGCTATATACCAATCTCCTTTCGGCTTTAAAGGAAAGCACTCAACAAGCGCGGGTTCGCCTGGATAATCCAAAGCAAATCAAGGAAGCACACAGTTTGCTACAAGAACTTTATAAGTTTGTGAAACAACAATTCGCACTTAAACAAATCAATCAGGTACAAACCGACGCTTATACCGACCAAATTAACCGCATGTTGCTACAAATGACTGTTGACGGGCATGTCTTTAATGCAAGGCAAGCGCAGCAAGTCGGCAAGGTGAAGTTGGCGATCCACTTTTATCAGTTGGGTCGTAAAGTCTTGGCAACAGAAAATGCAGGCCACACTTTTGATAAACAGATTGCGCAATTAGATGCAGTTATTGCAAAACTGCAAGAAAAGGTAGAAACACTAGCCGAGCAGAGCGGCGACACATCAAACACTGACCCGGATACGATTGCCAGCAAGCCCAAAACCAGTACGATTGATACCAGCATTAGTAAAGAATGGAAGCAGTTTGATGAAGAAAATGAAAAATGGAAGAAAAAGCAAATTTACGATTAATTAATCCAAGGCGCGAATAATTAATCCCCGGATAATAATTCATCAGTGCCGCAATAACGCGTCCAATGTATCAACCGCAACACACCAATCCGAATCCTGGTGCCAGCTCTCGCGCAGGAACTGCCGCTGTGCGTCACTCCAAAAATCCGCTTCCGGCAGGGTTGTACCTTCGGGCAGATGATGATTTTTAACAAATCGGGCAATCGCGAGGTTACTGTTAGGTAAACCTAATTGGGTAAATAATTCCGGTAACTGAATTGTTGTAATTTGCATTTTGTCGCTCCTATAAAAAGGTAACTAACTAAACACATACAATTAACGATGGGATAAGTTCCACTTCGAAAAGCGGGAGTCCGGGAATCCTTTCCTATTACATTCTGAAAAATTATATTACAGACATTACCAATGCTAATTGGCGCTACTTAATTAAACCGCTATTTCAGCGAGATTACCCTTTTCCTCCAGCCAATTTTTGCGGTCACCCGCCCTTTTTTTGGCGAGCATCATGTCCATTACCTGAGCCGTTTCTTCAACATCATCAATGGTGAGCTGCACCAGGCGACGCGTGTCGGGGGCCATGGTTGTTTCGCGTAATTGCAGCGGATTCATCTCCCCGAGACCTTTAAATCGCTGCACATTGGGTTTTCCTTTTTTATTTTCGGCGGCGATACGGTTCAACACCCCGTTCTTTTCGCCTTCATCCAACGCATAATAAACTTCCTTGCCAATATCAATACGATAGAGTGGCGGCATGGCAACAAACACATGGCCATTGCGCACCAATACCGGGAAATGTTTTACAAAAAGCGCACATAATAAGGTGGCAATATGCAAACCATCAGAGTCCGCATCCGCAAGGATACAAATCCTGTGATAACGCAACTCGCTTAAATCTTCGCTTCCCGGATCCATGCCGATAGCGACAGAAATATCATGCACTTCCTGGCTCGCCAGAATTTCCGACGAATCGACTTCCCAGGTATTCAGAATTTTTCCGCGCAACGGCATGATTGCCTGGAATTCGCGATCACGGGCCTGCTTGGCTGAACCACCTGCCGAGTCGCCTTCCACTAAAAATAATTCGCTTCGCGAGGGGTCACCACTGGAACAATCGGCCAATTTTCCGGGTAGTGCCGGCCCCTGGGTTACACGTTTGCGTTCAATTTTCTTGCTGGCGCGGACTCGCTTTTGCGCGTTGCTGATACAAAATTCAGCAAGTTTATCGCCATCTTCCGTGTGTTGATTTAACCATAATGCGAAGGCGTCTTTAGTAATACCGGATACAAAAGCCGCTGCTTCACGCGAGGTCAAGCGCTCCTTGGTTTGACCGGAAAATTGCGGATCAGCATGTTTATAGGAAAGCACATAACAGCAGGCATTCCATAAATCCTCAGGCGCAAGTTTAATACCGCGCGGAATTAAGTTACGGAATTCACAATAGTCGCGCAAGGCATCCAGTAAACCGGTGCGCAAGCCATTAACGTGGGTTCCGCCTTGCGCAGTCGGAATCAGGTTAACGTAACTTTCCTGAACTAACTCACCCCCTTCAGGCAGCCATTGCACAGCCCAGCTTACCGCTTCAGTTTGGCCACTAAAATCCCCCACAAAGGGCTGCTCAGGCAAGGTCAACCACTCTTTAGTCGCAGAGGCGAGATAATCCTTTAATCCATCCTCGTAATACCAAACATCCTTTTCACCCGTTTGTTCGTCTTCAAAAGAAACCGTTAAACCGGGACACAATACCGCTTTTGCACGCAATACATGGCGCAATCGGCTTACCGAAAATTTATTGGAATCAAAATAGCCGGGATTTGGTAAAAAATGCACACTGGTGCCGGTTTGGCGCTTTGGACAGGTGTCGATAATTTCCAAATCAGTGGCTTTATCGCCATTGGAAAACCCCATGCGATATACATTGCCATCACGCTTGACAGTGACTATTAATTTCTCGGAGAGCGCGTTAACCACTGACACACCCACGCCGTGCAAACCGCCCGAGAATTGGTAATTTTTATTGGAAAATTTTCCACCGGCGTGGAGGGTACATAAAATGACCTCTACCCCGGGTTTGCCTTGCTCCGGGTGGATATCCACAGGCATACCACGACCGTCATCAACGACGGTGATGGAATGATCCTTGTGCAAAATCACTTCGATAGATTTAGCGTGACCGGCAAGCGCCTCATCCACTGAGTTATCGATAATTTCCTGCGCAAGGTGATTGGGACGGGTAGTTTCGGTATACATGCCCGGGCGTTTTTTAACCGGGTCTAATCCCGTGAGTACTTCAATATCTTCTGCGGAATAGTTAGCCATTTTTTAATTGCTGTTCTGTGTGTTGGAAAAATTCAATGCAATCTTCGAGATAGCGTTCAAAACCCTGGAAAGAATGGTCACCGCCCTCTTCAATCGTTTGTTTGCAACCGGCGTATTTATGTACAGCCTGGCGATAATCCAATGTTTCATCGCCGGTTTGAACTAATAACCAATAATTGGATTTTCGCGTTACAGGGGTGTCGGCTGCAATAATTTCGTCGATGTGCCCTGAGTGTAAACGGTAGCTATCATCCGTGTGATAACTTTTCAGGTCAACCTTTAAATATGCCGGCATAAAATCCTGCGGACGTACAGCGGGATTAATCAATATTGCGCGCAGGTCATATTTTTCTGCCAGCCAGGTTGCCCAGAAACCGCCTAATGAGCTGCCCATTAAGTACACCGGTCGGGGGTATAAATTTTCTACCAACGTTTGGAGAATAACCTGGGTCTGCGCTGGATACGGCGGTAATTGGGGACAGTAAAAATCGATTTCAGGATGGTTAACGGATAACCAGGATTGGGTTTGCCGGGCTTTATAAGATAAGGGGGAGCTGAGGAATCCGTGTATATACAACAACGCGGCCATGATAAAGGATCAGTAGCCGGCAGATTTGTAGTCAATGACGTATTGTTTGCCGGAAACACGCATGATACCTGTATTGAAGCTGCCGTCTTCACGCAGGTCAAACCAGCGATAACCGGGCATTAACGTATCTACGGTGAAATCATCACAGTAGGGTTTAAACTGCACACAGGTCGAGGGTGTTGCCAAAAGCTCCACCCCATTACGCCTTGCCTGGAATTCCTGGTGAACATGTCCCCAGGTAATAATTTTGACAGTGGGAAAAGCGTCGATCAGTTTGAACAAGGCGTCAGCGTTGCGAACGACATATTGGTCAATCCAGGTACTGCCAACCGGTATTAACTGGTGATGCAAGGACACCATAACGTGCTTGTCAGGGTTAACCTGAAGGATATGCTCGAGGTAATCCAATTCACTTGCGGCTAATTGCCCATGGACATGGCCTGGTACGCTGGAATCAAGCAGAACAATCAACCAATTGCCCAACACAACCAAACGCCCCTGGATTCCGAGCGCATCCTGGTTGGATTCCATAATATCCGCAGCATCATGATTACCGGCGAGCCAGCTCAGTGGCTGGGAGAAATAACGGCGGACAATTTGTTCATAGCGAGTGTAACAATCAATATGACCGGCACTGGCCACATCCCCGGTACATAACAAATGATCAAAAGCAGGCTCAGCCTGCTGGATCAGTTGTAAAACATCCTCTAGGCTCTGGTCGGTATCTAGCCCTAACAAGGTCTCACTTCTTTGTGGACCCAGATGGCAATCGGTGATCTGAATCAGACGCACAGGTAGTTCTCATTCCCGGTGTTTGTAAAATCTGGTTGATATTTTTATCGGGTATCCATCCCGGCAATGCGCGAACTGAGATGTCAGAATGGATAAATATCATTCGCAAGATATACGCTAAACCCGGTTTGCGCCAGTGCATAGCCCGGCAAAACGCCGTAATCCTGGTTAAAAGATGTTAATTTTGTGAAAAGAGTAGGAATGCCAGGGAACGCAACCAAGCAGGTGCTGGCCCGGAAATCAGGAAGTGGGATTAACCCGCGTTAAAACTGGAAACTTGCATCAGGTGTGAAGGCTTGCTCCAGGCATAAATTGAGCCATTCACCTAAAAATCGATTCAGTTGATATTTTTCATCACATTGGTACATGGCGCGATTGGGATATTCATAGCGAGGGCGTAAACGTTTATGCCCCTCCCACGCCAATACCTCTGCGAGCCTGGCATCATGATACATGCGCAATGTTAGTTTCGGCATTGCCAGCCATTCGGAAGTTGCGCCAACAGAAGCCCGGCTTAATGCCAGGGTTGTTGTGTAAGGAGATCGCTCCAATACCAATAACAGGTGCAACCATTGTTGGTTGCCGCGTGTCACCATAAAGCGAAACTCATTTTGCGACTTATCCGTGATCAATTTAGTCAAGCGGACATAATTCGCTTCGCACTCGGCCATTTGCAAAGGCAAATCCACCTTATAGCGCTCTTTATAAGTCACATATTCAGGTTGAGGTTTGACACGCAATATGAACATAAATACCCACAAGGGACGGTAAAAATCGGGAATTACCCTAAGCAAAGTGCCTTAATTAAATAAACCTCTCATTAAAAGCGCTATTGATTAATTAACGCTTAGGCAGAGTGTTAGCCAGACTTGCAGCCAAGTCAATGGGTGAAAAAATTTATTATGCAAGGCTGCGCAAACGACTACGATTTATCTGTAACCATTGCAAACAGATCAATGCCGCTGCGTTATTAAACATTCCGTTATATAACCCGGAAAAGACCTCATCTGATTTGAATACATGTACACGAATATCTTCCCCTTCTTCCGGGAGGCCATAAATTCCACCCGCCTGACTTAGATCACACAAGCCGCAATAAAGATACAACTTTTCATCGCTTCCACCGGGGCTGGATAGATAATTACAAATATATTCCAGCGCGTAAGGTTCGATATTGGCTTCTTCCTTAAGTTCACGGAACGCAACCTCTTCCGGCGATTCGCCGGCTTCCAGCATGCCAGCCACCACTTCGTAACACCATGGGCCATTGGCTTCATTTAGCGCGCCAACGCGAAATTGTTCCACCATGCCGATTAAATCGCGAATGGGATCGTACAACACCACCGCAACGGCTTCCCCCCGTAAAAATAGTTCGCGCCCTATTTCCTTACTCCAGTTACCATCAAATAATTTGTGGCGAAGGAAAACTTTATCAACGCGAAAAAAGCGCTTGTACATTTCTTCACGGCGAATAATTTCTACATCGGCGCGAGTGAACTCGGGTTTTTCGATCATGGTAAATCCTGTTATTTATCGGCCTTCCCCCTTTTAAAAAGGGGGACCGTTAGATCACGAATGTTAATTCGATACTGATTGGTTTGAACTGATTATTAATGGATCACAAGCAAGCAGGAATTAAACCTTGTGATATAACTCTGCTCCCTGCTCCATAAATTCTTTCGATTTTTGTTGCATCTCTGCTTCCACATCAATCATGCGCACCAATTGGTCTTCGTGGATACCTTCTACATTGACCCCTTGCCGGGCGGCATAATCGCGTACTTCCTGGGTAATCTTCATGGAGCAAAATTTCGGGCCGCACATCGAACAAAAATGCGCAACCTTGGCCGATTCCTTCGGCAGGGTTTCATCGTGATAGGCACGTGCGGTGTCCGGGTCCAAACCTAAATTAAACTGGTCTTCCCAGCGGAATTCAAAACGCGCCTTGGATAAAGCATTATCGCGTAATTGCGCACCGGGATGACCTTTTGCCAGATCGGCCGCGTGCGCAGCAATTTTGTAAGTGATAATGCCTTCTTTCACATCGTCTTTATTCGGCAAGCCTAAATGTTCTTTGGGCGTTACATAGCACAGCATTGCGCAGCCATACCAACCGATCATTGCCGCACCTATGCCCGAAGTAATGTGGTCATATCCCGGAGCAATATCTGTCGTTAACGGACCGAGTGTGTAGAAAGGTGCTTCGTCACATACCTCCAATTGTTTTTCCATATTTTCCTTAATCATGTGCATGGGCACATGGCCTGGACCTTCGATCATGGTTTGCACGTCGTGTTTCCAGGCGATTTTGGTTAATTCGCCAAGGGTTTCCAGCTCACCGAATTGTGCTTCGTCATTCGCGTCAGCTATTGAGCCGGGACGCAAGCCATCGCCCAATGAAAAACTTACATCGTAAGCTTTCATAATTTCACAAATTTCATCAAAGTGAGTGTAAAGGAAATTTTCCTTGTGATGCGCAAGGCACCATTTGGCCATAATCGAACCACCGCGCGAGACAATTCCTGTGACACGTTTGGCGGTAAGCGGCACATAGCGGAGCAGTACACCGGCATGGATGGTGAAATAATCCACGCCCTGCTCCGCCTGCTCAATTAATGTATCGCGAAAAATTTCCCACGTCAGGTCTTCGGCAATACCGTTCACTTTTTCCAGGGCTTGATAAATTGGAACGGTACCAATGGGTACATGTGAATTGCGGATAATCCACTCGCGTGTTTCGTGGATATTTTTACCGGTAGATAAATCCATCACCGTATCCGCGCCCCAGCGCGCACCCCAAGTCAGTTTTTCAACTTCTTCCTCGATGGAAGAACCCAGTGCCGAATTGCCGATATTCCCGTTGATTTTTACCAGGAAGTTGCGGCCGATAATCATCGGCTCCACTTCCGGATGGTTGATATTTGCGGGAATAATTGCGCGACCACGCGCGACTTCGCTCCGTACAAATTCCGGGGTAATCTCATTGGGAATGTTCGCACCGAAACTCATTCCCTTGTGCTGCTGATTGAGTACACCCAATTCGCGCGCCTGTGCCAGGGCCATGTTTTCACGGATGGCGATATATTCCATTTCCGGGGTGATAATGCCTTTTTTGGCGTAGTGCATTTGCGATACGTTCATACCCGGTTTGGCACGACGAGGCGGGCGGGTCAGGTTAAAACGCAAATGATCCAGGCTGCTGTCATTCAATCGCAGTTTGGTAAATTCGGAATGGCTGTCTTGTAAGATTTCCGTGTCCTGGCGCTCTTCAATCCAACGGGTACGAACATCAGGTAATCCGGTACGCAAATCGATTTTTATTTTCGGATCAGTGTAAGGGCCGGAGGTATCGTAAACACGCACCGGCGGATTTTTTTCACCGCCGAAGGCGGTAGGTGTATCCGCCAGGGTAATTTCGCGCATGGGCACTTGAATATCGGCGCGTGAACCTTGCATGTAAATTTTTTGCGAACCGGTGAAGGGTTGAATGGAGGCTTTATCCACCTCGGCGGTTTGACTCAGAATTTTATCGGCGCTGGTGTTCATAGTGTCCTCGGTATCTAGTTCGTGGGATCAAAAAACCAATAGATGCTTGGTTAATTCGCGGCTTATTCAAATCAATAAAAATTATAAAAATGATGCACAGGACCGGCGCCCTGGCCTACCTGCAATTTTTCTGAATGCAGCAATGCGTGGTGTAAATAATCCTTCGCCTGTTTTACCGCTTCATCAAGTGATAATTGTTTAGCCAGCCCGGCGGCAATCGCAGAGGCCAATGTACAACCCGTACCGTGGGTATTTTTTGTGGGTAACCGCGGGGCTGAGAAAATCTTTATCCCCTTGCTAGTTACCAATAAATCACTCGCGTCATTACCCTCGGCGTGGCCGCCTTTCATTAAAATTGCCCGGGCACCCAGGGTTAATAATTTTTCGCCTTGTAATTGCATGGAGGGTAAATCTGTCGCAACAGGTTCATTTAATAACGCGGCGGCTTCATGGAGGTTGGGAGTAATTAAGCTAGCCAATGGGATTAATTGCCGGATTAGCGTAGCGATTGCCGCTTGCGCCAATAAGCGATCACCGCTAGTGGCAACCATTACCGGATCAAGGATAAATGGGATGTGCGGATAGCCGCGCAATGATTCAGCAACCGCCGCGATAATATCGGCGGTGGCAAGCATGCCGGTTTTAATCGCACCGACATTTATATCACTCAATACGGATTGGATTTGTTGCTGGACAAATATGGGCGGTATGGGAAATACCCCCTGCACACCGAGGGTATTTTGTGCGGTGAGCGAGGTAATTGCACTGCAACCGAATACCCCCAAGGCTGAAAAGGCCTTGAGATCAGCCTGGATACCGGCCCCACCGCCGCTGTCGCTGCCGGCAATGGTTAAGGCAATGGGTGTCGATATATGTGGAGCCATGGAATTTCCGCAATGACAAAAAAAGGCGCGGAAACGAAGAATAACGCCAGACAGGCCAGGAGGATTGAATGGAGGCTCTCGTTCCCTACGCCGGTACTAACCGGATCAGGTCGGCGGGTATATCTCAGCCAATGCAAGCACATCAGCACCCCGACAAGAAAGTGGGCAGTCTATTGGAGTTAACAGGTAGTGTAAAGGAATCCGCCCTTTCCCTTTTTGCCAGGGGAATGGGCGGATTTTATTCACAGGGAATCGGGGTTATTTTTCCTGGGATTTGAGCAAACCCAATTTGCCCGCCAACAAGGCGGTAGTCGGCGCCTGGATCAGAATAGTGCCAAGGATAAAGATAAAAGTGATGGCGCCCACCACATCAATACCCGGGACTTTCATCCCTGCGAGGATACCCACCAATGCCGCCGGTATCACACCGGTTTCGCGCGTCCAACTCATGAATACCAGTTCCTTCCAGGTCCACTTGGCTCGACGGTCCGGACCCGCACATAAAAATACGGTCACCGGGCGGGCGATGAAAATAAAGATAAACAGCAAGGCGATACCAACACCCAGGTACTCTCGCAGCAGATTGAAATCCACCTGTGAGCCCAGCAGGATAAAAATGAACATACGCATTAACAACGCGGTATTACCGACATAGTCTTCCAGGTACTCGTGCTCATGGTGGTCCAGCGGCAAATTGAACGACTCTTTATTACCGATCATTACCCCGCAGGTAAACACCGCCATAAAGCCCGATGCACCTATCTGGTCAGCAAGCAGGAATACGGTAATCACCGCAAGGATAATTACAAAAGGGGTAACTTCGCGGAAAATACCGAAACTGTTATGCCCCATCAGGAACGCCGCGCAATAGCCCACGATTGCGCCCAACACCAATCCCATACCTGCCTCATAGGCCAATTCACCCAGGGAGTGGGTCAGGCTAAAGCCCTCGCCGGAACCCATCACGTAAGCAACGACAGCAAAGGTAGCAATAGCGCCCATGGCATCATTGAGGGCGGACTCGCTCATCACAGTTTGCGAAACACGATCCTTGATCGGCACTTGCTTGAAAATGGGCACCAGGGTAGCCGGGTCGGTTGATGCAGTGAGCGCAGCCAATACCAGCGCAATCGCAATAGGAATACCCAGCCACACACCTGCCGCCGTCATGATTGCACCGGTGACCAGCACACCGAGGGTGGCGATGACCAGCAGGCTGATCCAGATTTCCTTTAACACCGCAAAACGCAAGGTTGCCCCACCTTCAAACAACAGGTAGCAAGCACCGATAGTGAGGATTAATTGGTTCATGGTGGAATCAGCGGGCACATGCAGGATGCCGCCGATGGTGGGGCCAAGCCCGATACCTATAAGGAGGAAAAGGACTATATCAGGCACCTTGATTTTCTTGGCAATAACACCGCCCAGCAGGCCGGTAAAAATAATGATCCCGACGTACATTAAGTCGAGCTTGGCTATCTCTAGTGAGGACATGGCATCTCCGACGCAAAGTTAAAAAATGTTAAGGGTAAAATGGTGTGCATCCTGCCAGTTTGCAGTCATTCCCCTTATAAATTGTGTGTAAATTTAGCCGGGGAATAAAAAGGGTATTTGGCTTAAGGAGGAATATCAGCTGAACACAGAACTGGCCAAACCGAACGCAACCAGGTAACCCGTGCTGTAAGCAACCAATACCAACGGGGTGTAGCGCAGGAAGGCGCCAAAGGTAAGCCCCTTCACCTTGCTCATCGCGATGATGCCTGCGGCTGAACCTATCGCCAGTAGCGATCCCCCCACCCCGACCCCATAAGTGAGTGCGAGCCACTCTGCAGTGGACAGGTCGGGCTCTGATTTGAGCAGGGCTGCGGTTAGTGGCACGTTATCGATGAGCGCAGAGAACAAGCCCATCATATAGTTAGCGTATTGGGGCGCGACCTGGGAGTAGAAATTGGTCAACAGGTCGAGGGTCCCTATTTCCTTAAGCATTCCTACCAACAATAAAATCCCGAGGAAAAACAACAGGGTTTCGTATTCTATCTGGCGGACATATTCGAGAATGCGGGTCTCCTCTGGATCGAGGTGCATAAAGTGGCCGATAAAAAACATAATGGAGAGACCGACCAGGAAGGTAAGCACCGGCGGTACATGGAAGAAGAAGTTAAACAGCATGGTGCAAATAATGGTGCTGAAAAAAGTCGCCACTATGGCCCAATCCATTCCGGTAAAAACACGCGGATCCTTCTCGGTACTCACATTCCCGGAAATACCCGGGAACATCAACCCGGCCAGTACCATAACCCCGACAATCGCCGGTATCCATAACAACAGCAATTGCGGCATAGTCACCTGGCCAGACAGGAAAATCATCAGGGTGGTCACGTCCCCGGTAATCAGCGCCACGCCCCCCGAGTTCACGGCAAATACTACCAATACCGCGAGTTTGATCCGCGTTTTCTGATCGATATCGAATGCGTGTACCAGCCCCAGGGTAACCAGGGTTGCAGTCACGTTATCGCAAATCATCGAAAGCATCATGGCAAAGAGGGCAACCAGTAACATCAAACTGCGTACGCTCATTTGCGCCGGGCATAAACGTTGTACCACGGCCTGGACAATACCCTTGGCATTGAGGTAAGCGACAAATGTCATGGTTGCCATCAGGAATAACCACAGAGTGGCGATTTCCAGCAAGTTATGGTTGAGTTTTTCCAGCATAACGTCCTGCTGTTCATGACCGCCCGAAAATATAAACATGACCAGCCAGGACAAACTGCCAAAAAACAAGGTGGTTTTGGCCTTATTGATATGGATAACTTCTTCAAGCATCACCCCAAGCAGGGCCAGTACGGCAAAAATTACCAGCACGATTTCGATGGGCATAGACATAAGGTAACCCTTAAGAAAAATCAGAAATTGGCCAAAGGCAGCGATCTATCACCCGAAAACCAGGCCCGCAATAATAGTGGAGGTAATGAACGGGGGCGGGCAACGACAGCGAATACATAAATGGGCGCGCATGATAAAAGCTGCACCTTAATGAAGCAATGAAACATTGATAAGCTAGCCTGCAAAACCCATCTTTTAGCAAAAAATCGGACTTTTTCCGTTAAAGTTCGAACCAAATCAACACAGTTTAGTTTCGATTCCCCGGTTGGGACCCCGGGAGTGTTACAACCCCTGACATTTTTTAACAGGATGAATCTGTAAGATGGCCAGGCGCATCTAACCGGAGGTGGCACACTTTTGGGTAGGTTTTGGGTAGGGGAAGTCATTCAGTATAGAAAAGTAAAGTAAGGTTGAGACTTACAATTGTAACTTCACCCGGACATTTGCAAACTTTACTCTTGGCGCCAATGAACTTACGTTCACTGCTCGACCCAAACCCGGCAAGCAGCTACACTCCACCCGCATCGAATTTGGATAGACAATTAGTTGCCTCCGGGTTGACAGGCGGGCAAACAAATTCATACAACCCGCTGTACCGAACTGGAATTCTTAACACTGGACTTTGGAAACCTTTATGAAAAAGACCAAGCTTTATCTGCTCCTTAGCCTTTTTTCGCTGACCCCCTATACCGCCCAGGCAAATAGTTTGTTTGATGTGTATGAATTGGCTTTACAAAACGATGCCCAATTAAAAGCCGACAGAGCCAGGTACGAAGCCGGATTGGAAAACAGGACTATTGCCCGCGCAGGTTTGCTGCCACTTATTGATGCCGGCTACCAGGTCAGCAAGAACGACACTGAAACCACCTACGCCAATACCAACACCACGGTTAAAAATGACACCGACAGCAAAGGGTGGGATATTTCACTTAACCAACCCTTGTTCAATATGGCCCTGTGGTACACCTACAAACAAGGCGCAAAACTGAGTGAACAGGCCGAAGCCCAATTCGGGGCGGACCAGCAAAGCCTGATCGTTCGTGTAGCCGAGGCTTACTTCAATGTATTGCGCTCCATTGAAACCCTGGAAGCGACTATCGCGGAAGAAAAAGCGCTGGCGAAACAACTGGAGCAAACCAAACAGCGTTTTGAGGTGGGCCTTACCGCAATTACCGAAGTACACGAAGCCCAGGCCGCATTTGACAGCGCACGCGCTGCAACGCTGGAAGCGCGTGGCAACCTCGGCATCAACTACGAGGCGCTGGAAGTATTAACGGGCAAGCCCGAAGACAGAATTGCCCCCTTGTCGGCAAAATTCCCGGTGGTAAACCCGGCTCCGGCCAATCGCGCCGATTGGGTAGAGTTTTCATTAAAGAACAACTACATACTGAAGGCATCCAGGCTCCAGGCCGAAGCGTCCTTGCAAAATGCAAAAGCCTATAAGGCAGGTCACCTGCCGACAGTAGGGGCCAGCCTGGGTTATTCAGATACAGAAACCGATGGGACTATGGAAGGCTCACCAATAGATCGCACCACAGATGGCAGCACTATCTCGATCCGGATGGATGTCCCTATTTATGCGGGCGGCGCCACTTCCGGCCGCAGCCGCCAGGCTTATGCGCAATACACTGAAGCGCAAGAACTGTACAACAGCACCCAGCGTAGCGTGATCCAAAACACCCGCGCCCTCCATTTGTCGGTGGAAACTGACGTTGCCGCTGTACAGGCACGCAAGCAAGCGATTGTTTCCAACCAATCGGCGCTGGAGGCAACCCAATCCGGTTATGAAGTGGGAACCCGCAACCTGGTGGAAGTATTACTGGCGCAACGCAACCTGTACCAGGCGCGCCGCGACTATTCCAACGCGCTGTATGACTATGTGATTGACACCATCAAGTTGCGCGAAGTCGCTGGCATGTTGACCCCGGCTGATGTACAGGAAATCGACAAGTGGTTATTGGACGATTCCCTGGTAAGCCGTAGCCAGTATGAAAACCAATAGTTAGCCGCTAGACAGGTAAAGCGAAATGCCGGGCATGTCCCGGCATTTTTATATCCCGCCTGTGCCAGTACAAAGCACATAAGCGATGAATTTTCATTTACCAATAAAAAAACACACTCATATTCGCAAACAAGTGACACATAAATCGTTCTAATACGAATAACAATTCACAAAAATATGATTTGTCACTCAAATAAATTTAAATGAACGCATAAAAATGCGTATAGTCAGCCTGCTTTTCGCAGTACCAAGAGCACTAATAATTATAAAAAAGTCTGTACCTGTTCCTCTGGAAAGCTGTAACTCCCCGGAAATCCAGACTTATCGTTTCGGTCAATCCGTTCATTTATTCCCCATAACTGACGAGATTGTAATCATGTTAAAAAAAGTACTTATCACCACAGCGTTACTCGGATGCGCTGCCAGCGCGTTTTCTGCGTCCAACCGTCCTGATGGCTATGTCACCATTTGTAAAATTGGTGAAACCTGCTCGGTAAGCAGTGCCACCAATGTTGCCTTCGGTGCGGCCGATAAATTTGTTTATAAAATCCTAAGCGGAACTTTTTCCTGCTCGGTCGCGACCTTTGGTTCAGATCCCATTCCGTCCAAATCAGTAAAGGAATGTTCTATTCCACAAAGTGGTTCAGGTGGAGTCACCAGTTCCTCCAATGGCGGAAGTACTAGTTCCATCCCCTCAACCGGCGGTGGCAGCCTGAGTGTGAGCGCAAGCGCGGGCAATGGCAGTGCGACCTTAAACTGGTCCAACCCTGCCAATGTAAATGCGCTGGAAATCTATCGCGATACCGACTCAAACCCTGATGGTCGCGTGCGCATTGCCAGCCTGAGTGCCAGCGCTACAACCTACACTGCCACTGGCTTAAACAACGGCACTACCTATTATTTCTGGGTTAAATACCGCTTGGCCGATGGCATTTGGTATAACTCCAACGCGGCTTCGGCTACCCCGTCCGGTAGCGGTGGAGGAAGCAGCAGCAGTAGTGGCGGTACTAGCGGAATTACCGGGGCGACCTGCGGTTCCGGCGGTGCTACGGTGAGTGTCAGTTCCACCATCGTTGTATCCAGCGGTGTTTACGATGGCGGTTGCAAGGTCTTTAACGCGACCAGCGCACTGGGTGACGGCAGCCAAAGCGAAGGCCAGAAACCGGTATTCCGTGTGGAAAACGGCGCAACCCTGAAAAATGTTGTATTCGGCAATAACGCTGCTGACGGTATCCACTTCTATAACGGCGGTACTATCGACAATATTCGCTGGACCAACGTCGGCGAAGATGCAATGACCATTAAATCTTCCGGTACTGTGAATGTGAAAAATATTTCCGGATATGCTGGCGATGATAAATTTATCCAGGTCAATGCAGCATCGACATTGAACGTATCCAATTGCATCGTGGATAACATGGGCAAATTCCTCCGTCAAAACGGCGGCACTACTTTCAAGATTGATGTGAGTGTGACTAACTGCCAAATCTCTAACATGGGTGAGGGTATCTTCCGCACCGACAGCCCTGTCAGTACCGCGCGCATTACTAACAGCCGTTTGCGTAATGCCGGCAGCATCTGTATTGGTAAGTGGGCAAGTTGCACCAGTTCGGGAATTACCAATTATTGATAATTGGGTTAAGCCCCGCATCATCGGAACGAAAACGCCGGGTTATCACCCGGCGTTTTTACATCACTGGGCCTGGTTTTACATCACAGATTTTATATGGGTTAAGGTTTTATCCAGCGCCCCGCGATTCGCCAATGCCACACGCAATGCGTTTTCACCTTTACGTTTGCGCAACTCCGCATCACGGATCAATCCAATTAAAAAATGCCTTAACTCGTCGGCATTGCGTGCAACATCCAGCGCACCCGCTGATTTCAGCAAGTTGGAAACTTCCGCAAAATTAAATAAATATTCGCCGCTTAATAATGGTAAGCCCCAAGCTGCGGGTTCAATAAAATTATGCCCGCCGTTAGGTACCAGGCTGCCCCCCATAAAAGCAATATCGCTGGCGCCAAAGAGCAGCATCAGCTCACCCATGGTATCGCCGAGTAAAATATCCATACCAGGGGTAATTTCGTTACGACTGCGGCGCAGGGTTTTAAATCCCCGCGCTTCGCATAACTGCCCTACCCGGTCAAAACGTTCCGGATGGCGCGGGACTAATATCAACATCAACTGCGCAGCATTTTGCCCCATCGCTTCACGTGCTCCGGCAAATACATCCAGAATAATTTCGTCCTCCCCCTGGTGTGTGCTCGCGGCGATCCAAATAATCCGTTCATTGCCCATCGCCAAATGCTTGTTCAGTTCGGCTGCGCGCGTTCGCAAATCGTCCGTTAATGTCAAATCAAATTTTATATTGCCGGTAACACGCACCTTGGAGTCTGGCAGCCCCAATTGCACAAAACGCGACGCATCCACTGCATTCTGGATCAATGCAAGCTGTAAGTTGTTTAACATCGGCGCGGTCAACCCGGCAAAGCGTTGGTAACCCCGCGCCGATTTTTCGGATAAACGCCCATTGACCAATACGGCGGGAATATCGCGCTTCGCGCAGGCCGCCAACGTATTGGGCCAGAGTTCAGTTTCCATTACCAAAAAAATGTCCGGCTTCACCCGATTAAAAAAACGCATCAATACATCAGGCACATCGTAAGGTGCGTATACATGAAAAACCGCCTCACCGAGCGTTGCCTTTACCCGCTCAGAACCGGTCGGGGTCGTTGTGGTAATCACCAATTGTAAATGTTCATCCGCCATAAGGCGGTGAATCAGGGGCATGGCCGCTAAAAACTCACCCACCGAAACCGTATGTAACCATACAACTTTCCTGGAGGTTTTCAGCGCAGGGAAAAAGCCGAACCTTTCAGCCCAGCGCCTGGCATAAGCAGGCGCTGCGAAGGAACGCCACAAAAGCCGGAGCAAAATGAAAGGCAGCAGTAAATAAAAACAAAAGGTATACAGAAAGCGCATAGGTCAACACCTGTTCCAAGCAGCGCACAGGATAACAAATCGGAATGTTAAAGCCAGTGAATTGCCCGGCAATCCATGCGCGAAATGCCCGACCAGCAATAAAGATCGCCTTCTATAAAAACGGCCTCACGAGGAGGCCGTTTTTTTGTTCAATCAGGCTTGGTTTCCAATACCCCCTGAAGCGCCTGGTTCGCAATATTATTTAATGCGTCCCGGTTATTCCCCTCGGCCTCCGTTTTAGCAATCAAATCCGCCCTGGTGGGCTTTACGATTCGCTCATACTCATACTGGCTGAGTTGGAATACCGGGGGCATGTCATTGCGTTTAACAAAATACTTGTCATCCGCTTTGACAAATTCATATTGGTATTCGCCGTTATTGCCCCTTACCGTAAAACGGTGTTTTTCACCTTCCGGTAAGTTATTGGCGACGTCAGTCACTTGCAGGCTATTAAAAGCATTGCTTAGCTCAACAACCTTGGTGTTATCGGTTTTTTCACTTACCCCTGTGAATTCCCAATTATCACCGTTCTTTTGCAAGCTATAACTCGCTGCGATAATACTTTGCGGATTGGCAACAGCGAGCAGGTCTTTCTTCAACCAATCATTCGCTGCAACGGCGAACTCAAAACTATTTAATTGCACCGCATACACCTCATCTGCGCCTTGTCGTCGCAGGTGAACTTTCTTAAACCCCGGCGATGTACCTAACAAAAGTTCGTCGGTTTCTTTATCGCCTTTATACAATTCAATGCGGCGCTGGAATTTTTTGTCGCCCACGTCAAAACGCTCGTGGCTGCTTGCAGTTGTCGCCACCGGCCAGGTAAGCCTGATACCTTTCAGTTTATCGAACAAGTCAGTGAGTTTTTGGGTATCCACCGGCAATTGCTGCAAATCGGGTAATTGCCAGGCTCCGTTTACTTTTTGCAATGTGACGGTGGAATTGGTATCGCTAATTACCAGCTTATCCATCTCATCCACATTGGTACTTAACAGCGGCCGGGCTTCTTCCTGCGGCTGGCGACCTTGGTGCCAGGCAAAAATACCCACCACCAGTAACACCTGTAGTAATAACAACGCACCCAATCGTTTTTTCCACATTGCCAGCGAATGGGTTTTAACTTCGGTGACATTCACCGGAAAAGTTATGGATTGATTCATCACAATTTCCCCCTCTAGTGCGCCAGCAATTGTTGATAGTGCCGCTCGCGCGCGCGTTTAATCCGGTGCTGGATAAAACCAACCGCCAGGAGTGCAAGCAAGGCCAGGCCATAATTCAAATATTCCCAAAATGCCTGGGTATTTTCCTCCATGGATGGCAGCGTACGGTTGAAGTTACCGCGTGCGCGAATGCTCATTAGACCTTCATCCTCAACCGCGTAATCAATAGTATTTGCTAACATCTGGATTGAATTCAAATATTGCCCGCCGTTGGCGACACCCGCCATGCTCAATACGGAATCCACCAGGAAATCATTGGAGCTGAACAAAATAATACGCGCGGAATCTGGCGAATGCTGGATCACACTGCCCACTGTTTGCGGATTATTTTCTGCCGGTTGTTGTGCGTCACCCTGCGCAGGTGTTTCGGTTTTTAACAGTGGTGATGGTTTTCCCGCAAACCAGGAATCGAAACGCCCCTGGGCAATCACCCCAAGTAGATGGGATTTTTGTTCGCCCTCGGGGGCATAGCGCGTGACACCACCATTAGTTATCTCCGGCATTATGTAGGTACTGTTGCTCAGCCAGGCGTGTTCAGAGCTGCGCAACAATTCAGTCATTTTTCGCGATTTTTGTTTTTCCGCATCCACCGTGATAGGTGACGCCCATGCCATTGTTATTTGCGGCAGGCCATTGGTGATCGGATTGTCGGCGTTTAAGCCGGTGCCGCGAACATCGATAAAATAGGGGTAATCCAGCATTCGCATTTCCTGCACACTGAAGCCACCGACGTTGCGCTGCACCGGCACCGGGAAAGGTACGCTTTGCTTATCCAGCACCAGTTTTTCTTCCAGTTTTATACCCTGGTATTCCAACCAGGCGGTAAGGCCGGAATTTTGCCGCTGCAAACTCAAACTGCGCTGCGTCATATTCGCGGCATAAGGTGAGGTAGCAAGGATAACCGTACCGCCTTGCATCAGGAACTGATCGATGGCGAATAATTGTTTTTCGTCGAGGTCTTTCGGAGCAGCGACAAACAACACATCCGCTTCACCGGTAACCGTGCCGTCTTTTAAATCCTCGCGCTGGATATTTAATTCAGCCCCCAGGAATTGTTCCAGTTGATTGAATTGGACATTACTACCCTGGCCGTGGAAGCCACCATTAAACTCCGGCTCAGGCGCCACAAACGCGACCGTCTTGGTAAAGCCCGTAGCGAAACGTTTTATCGCTGAATTGAAATTGCGCTCGAAGCTTGCTGCACCCATATCATCCAGGGGGATTTGCACTATTTGCTCACCCTGCGCCAGGGTCAAGTAAAAATAAAAACGTTCATTGCTTAACAAGCTTGTTGCCATGGGTTTAAAACCAAAATCATTGGCGATTTGCTCGCCCAGTTTCCCACCCTCCGCGTCGGGATCAAGGATATTTACTTTTAACCGATTGGATGATTTCTCCTGTTGCTTTTTAATTTCAGCTTGAATCACTGCCTTAAAATCCTTTAACGGTTGCGGCAGGTTGGCATCGGCGGAAATATAGGCAGTAAACGTTAGCTCACCTTTCACCGTATCGAATAGATTGCCGCCAGCTTGGTAGGACTGGAGCACTTTTTTTATCGCCCGGGTTAAATCATGTTCCGGATTGCGCAATTGCACATCAATGTCCGGTTCGCTGTCGGTTTTAACTTCAATCAAATCACGGAAACTGAGTACCTGGTATTCATCACCGTATTGCACCAGCACATTAAAATAGGAATTTACTACAGACGCCTGGTAGCGGTCCGCTACCTGGAAAGGTACCGGCTGGATCGCGTATTTTTGATTTGCTTCTTCTTCCAACTCCGGGTTGGTTAGCGGATCGACAAACTCAACACGCACCTTGCCGTTACTTTCAATTTCATATTCCTTCATCAAATCGCGAATTTGCGGCACCAGGGGTGATAGTAAGGGGTGGGTTTTGCCGCTGAAATAGCCACGCATCAATAAGGGTTCCTGCAATTGGCTTAAATAATGCCGGGTTGCAGGAGAAATGGAATATTGGTTACCGCGCGTTGCATCTATACGCAAACTATTAATTTGCCCGAGCCAGAAATTGGCTGCCAATGCGTTTACCAATAGCAATAATGTAACCACTCGCCAGCCGTAGTGATGGGATTTATCACCGGTCGCAGCCCAGCGTTCCCGCTCCAATGCAAAAGTGTTTAGCGCGAGGAATATTAAAATCAAACTGATGTAGTAATACAGGTCGCGCACATCAATCACACCGCGAGTGATGGATTCAAAACGCGACCCCGTACCCAGCAAACGCAACCACTCGCCGACACTGGTGCCGAAGAAATCAGTGATGGCTTTACTGCCGAGCAAATAAAAAAGTCCGCAGACTGCAACAGCGCTGATCAGGCTGACGATTTGGTTATCGCTACGCGAAGATATAAATAAACCAATACTTAGATAAGCCGCGCCCAATAATAAGGTGGCGATGTAGCCGGCTGCCACGGGACCCCAATCCAGGTCGCCGAGAATCGAAACCGTGATCGGCAACGGCAGGGTGATAAGCAGTGCAATCCCCAGTAATGCAAGGCAACCGAGGAATTTTCCAAGGACAAAATGCCAGATAGGCACGGGTTGCGTAAGCACGTGCTCCAGGGTTCCGGTACGACGCTCTTCGCTCCACATACGCATGGTAAGCGTACTGGCGAGGAAAATTAGTAACAGCGGCATCCATTCGAAGAGTGGGCGCACATCCGCAATATTGCGCGAAAAAAACGCCTCACCCCAGAAAAATGCAAACAAAGTGATGGCGGCGAAGCTGGCTAAAAATAGATAGGCGATGGGCGACGCAAAAAATAAGGCAATTTCTTTTTTGGCGATCCGCCCGATAACGGATTTAGGCTGCATGGCTTACCACCTCCTTTTGCATAGCAGGGGCAAGTTGCTCATTGACTTCGCGGAACAGTGTTTCCAGATCGCGGGTTTCTACATGCAATTGATACAAATCAACCCCGCTGTGGATAATTGCCTTGGCAACAGTAGCGGCAAGCACTTGCACATCCGTATCTTCTTTTATGCGCAGGCGAATGCTGGCAGGTGCAGTTTGGTTTTCATTGCCATCGATAATTGAAACCTGCTGCACACCATCGAGGTGTTGCAAAAGTGCGGTGGCCTGGGTAATTGACGCACCGGTTTTTATCAATAGCGACCTGCTTTGGCGCAATTCGGAAAGCTTTGCATCAAGCACCAGTTTTCCCGCACGCATCATTAGGACACGATCACAAAGCGCATCCACTTCCTGCATGATATGGGTGGAAAGAATGACTGTCGCCTCCTTGGCAATATCGCGAATGAGTTCGCGCATTTGCAAGGTTTGTTGCGGGTCAAGGCCATTGGTGGGTTCGTCCAGGATTAACAAACCCGGTTTGCCGAGCAAGGCTTGCGCCACACCGACACGTTGCTTGTAGCCGCGTGACAGGGTTGCAATCGGTACGAGTAATTTTGCGGCTATGTCCGTTGCCCGGATTACACGTTTCACTTCGCGCTGTTTCTCCACACCGCCCAACCCTTTCAGTTCCGCCGCGTAATCCAGGTAATCCGCCACTTTCATTTCCGGATAGACCGGCAAACTTTCGGGTAAATAACCAATCCGCTGTTGCAATGATTTCAAATGCTGCGCAAATGGCAGGCCTTCAAAATAAATTTCACCGGCGCCAGGTTCAAGGTATCCGCTTAGCATTTTCATCACTGTAGTTTTGCCAGCGCCGTTATGGCCCAGCAAACCGACAATCTCACCTTTGGCGATTGAAAAGCTCACCGCATCAACGGCGATAAAATCACCATAGGCTCGCTTAAGGTGCGACACTTTCAGCATATAGCCTCCCTAATTGTTTTTAACCAAAACAGAGTTATTGAACAAAAAAAGCAAACGATAAATTCGGCGCGAGCCAAAGCGCTCCGCATGCAGAATGATGTAGGGGAAATAAAAAGGATTAACCGGGCGGTGCGCCGGCCAGGACGATAAATGAGTGACGCTGCTGAGTGATCGCGTTATACATTGTTTTTTTCCTCAGTAACGGGGTTAGTCCCATAAAACAATCGTAATGACAATCAAAATTGGGGCCTGCTAATTGCAGGATCGCGCTTAGGTAAGGACGCGATAGCAAATTTTCAAGGTAGATATTTATAAATTTTTTCGCACAAATAATAAAGGCGCCCAAGGCGCCTTTGCAAACGGGGGGTATCTAATTTATTGGGCAACCGGCTCCAGGATTACCCGTACCGGGCTGCCTAGCTTGATATCCCCTCGCACACGATAACCCGGTACAGCCTCGCGCATTTTTTGGTAGATCCAGCGCCCCTCCACATCGGTGCGCGCAACAATCATGGCGAGACTGTTGGTCTCCTTCACTTTGTTAGTGATGTCAGCTATATGCGCAAGTATTTCCGGATGATCCTTACCTACCAGGTTTGCATCCAGCAGAAATTCATTTGCACCCCCACGGTAGGGCGCGACGGGCGGCGCCGATTTAATTTGTTCTGTCAGCCCGGCGGAAACTTCCTTGATCAATAAATTATTCGGATCCACGATACGGGCATTATTGAGCATGGTGGTTGCCTGGGAATAATTACCGCGCGCGGCGGCCTGGCGGGCCATATCCACATAGCGCATCACAATACCTTGCAAACCGCCTTTAGCCCGCTGGTTGCCGGGATCAAGCTTGAGTGCCGCACGGAAATAATCATAGGCGTTGTCGTTTTTGGGGGTAAGCAACTGGTTTTGCGCCAGGGTGTATTCGCCGTTCAGGATCAACATTTTTACCACCTGTTGTTCCCTGGTAATGGGCGCCGGCTTTTGTACGACGGGAGCCGGTGCAGGCGGCGGCGAAGCTTTTTTCCGCTTCATCCAGGAAGGTGCTTCGCAAGCGACCAACCCGAGACTGAACACAACCAATAAACTGATACGGCCGGCAATACTCAACATAAAAACTTCTCTCGGCAATACATGAATTAATAACCCGATACCAGTGGCAACGGGACCATCCACAGCGGTTGATGGCTTTAAAACAGCGCAACGTAAAAAAGGAAAAATTAACAAATCGCGACTTTCGGGGAATGATAGCCATTGCCCAGTGTCCACAGGGTCGCGTATGTTACTGTAAGTCTGCCTTCCGGGCATCCGACCCCATTAATTAAAACCAAGAATTTGCTTATGTCCCCACGCCTGATTTCCCTGATGTTGCAAGCCTGGCTATTAATTACATGCCTTTCAGCCAATGCGGCGGATGACCCTTTCGCACCCAGGAACCAGAGCTTTAACCAATCCCCCGTATCACTGGATAACAAAATAACGGCACAGGACGAATTTTTGCCCGTGGACCAGGCATTCGTTCCGACTTATTCCATTGAGCGCGGCAAGCTTATTTTGCATTGGGCTATTGCGGATGCCTATTACCTGTACGAGGAACGCTTCAAATTCAAAGCCGATGAAGGCATTACCCTGGTCCCGGCCTATACACCGGGAAAAATGAAATATGACGAGCTGTTCGAGCGCGAAACCATGGTTCATTACCATGAGGTTAGCGCGAGCTTTGACCTGGCCGGAATCGACAAACCCTTTCTATTGAAACTTGAGTACCAGGGGTGTGCCGATGCGGGTTTGTGCTATCCGCCGCAAAAGCAAACCCTGGCAATCGATCCGGTCAAGGCACTGGTTGTGGAACAGGTAGCAACATCAACCCCGGCGTTGGCAAGCCCCGGAACCGGTGAAGCGACCGGGGAGGCATTGCCTCCCGCCGCGGCATCCGGCTGGCTATTACAGGCGATGTTATTCGCCCTGGCAGGGGGAATTATCCTTAATTTAATGCCCTGCGTATTTCCGGTGCTGTCCATTAAGGTGATGAGCCTGGCGGCGGCGGATCGCCGGCGCCTGGTTATCCATGGCTGGGCCTATACCTGCGGCATAGTGCTCTGTTTTGTCGCCTTTGCCATCGCCTTGCTGCTTGCGCGTAAAGGCGGCGAAGCAATTGGCTGGGGCTTCCAATTGCAATCACCGGGATTGATAGCCGCCCTCGCCTATTTGTTCTTCGCGATGGGATTAAGTATGTCCGGCCTGTTCCATTTTGGCGGCCGGCTGATGGGGGCCGGCCAAAGCCTTACCCAGCAATCCGGCCTTAGCGGTTCATTTTTTACCGGTATCCTGGCGGCGGTCGTTGCCAGCCCCTGTACTGCACCATTCATGGGGGCGGCGCTCGGCTTCGCGCTCACCCAGCCGGCGCTGGTTTGTATTGCGGTATTCGCCGCCCTGGGCCTTGGCATGGCCTTGCCGTTATTGCTGTTGTGTTATCTACCGGCCCTGGCGGAGCGCCTGCCCCGACCCGGCGCCTGGATGGACAACCTCAAGCAATTCCTGGCCTTCCCACTGTATTTGAGTGCCATTTGGTTACTCTGGGTTTACGGTCGCCAAACCAGTGTTAATGGCATGGCGGCACTGGCCTGCGGCGCCGTACTTATCGCATTTGGTTGTTGGTTATGGGGAAAGCAGGCGAACGGCCTTTGGCAATGGTTACGCCGGTTACTCGTTGCGGGAAGCTGGATATTCGCCCTCAGCTTGCCGCTGCAAATTACCGCATCGGTAGAAAAACCGGTCGAACAGGCCGGACGCTGGCAGGCCTATAGCCCCCGGTTACTGGCTGACTTACGCGCGCAAAAGCGCCCGGTATTTATCAACCTGACGGCAGACTGGTGCCTGACCTGCCTGGCAAACGAACGTATAGCCCTTCACACCCGGGCTGTCGAAAACCTGTTTGATGAGTTGGGAGTGGTCACCTTAAAGGGCGACTGGACCAACGCTGACCCGGAAATCACCCAACTTTTACGGGAGTACAACCGGAGCGGCGTTCCTTTATATTTATGGTTTCCATCCGATGGCGGTAATAAAGCGCAGGTCCTGCCACAACTTTTGACGCCTGATATTGTTATTAATGCCCTTAAAACGGGTAAAAATTGATTTTTCAGCGAGAATTGACGACGTTAATAGCTTTTCGCAACAACTTAAACAAAGTTCCCTAATTTTGCCGCTAACACGGCGGCAAGATGCCGGTAAAATACGATAAAACTACAAACCGACCTTGTTTTTTTAAACTCCCAGCGACTATCTTCTTCAATCTTGCTGCGATTTTCCGGCATCTGAATAAAATTTCGCAGCTATCGTGGACATATGATTTTTTTTGCGGCAAACTCGCTTTCACTTGAGTGTGGCGACCCAAGCCTTAACACGATTGCAACATTTCGCAACTGTTTGCCTAAAATCGCCACATAAAACAGAAATAATTGCAGGAACCAGTCAATGGCAACCATTTTGGTACTTCACGGCCCCAATTTAAATTTGCTCGGGCTGCGCGAACCAGGAATCTATGGTGCCACCACCCTTGAAGACATCAATCGCAAACTCACCCAAATAGCCCTGGATGCCGGCCATCATTTGCAAACCCTGCAAAGCAATGCGGAATATGAGTTGATTGATCGCATCCATGATGCGCGCAGGGAAGGAGTGGATTTCATCATTATCAATCCCGCCGCCTTTACCCATACCAGCGTGGCCTTGCGCGATGCGTTGCTGGGTGTTGATATCCCCTTTATCGAGGTGCACCTGTCGAACGTGCACAAGCGCGAAGCTTTTCGCCACCATTCATATTTCTCTGATGTCGCCCAGGGCGTCATTTGCGGCTTTGGGGCCGCCAGTTACGAACTGGCACTCCAGGCGGCGTTTAAACTCGTTAGCTAGATTCCTTTAACTGATTTGGTCTGAACCAAACCCAATAAAACAACTGTTGCCAGAGAGGACACCATGGATATTCGCAAAATTAAAAAACTGATCGAGCTGCTGGAGGAATCCAATATCGGTGAGTTGGAGATCAAAGAAGGCGAAGAATCTGTTCGTATCGCACGCAATAGCGGCACTACCCAATATTTCACAGCGGCAGCCCCCGGTTTCGCCGCCCCGGCCGCACCAGCCGCCGCAGCGCCTGTCGCCGCAGCCCCCGTAGCCGCTCCAGCCAGCGCACCGGCAGCACCGGCCGCTTCTTCAGGCCATGTAGTGAAATCGCCGATGGTAGGTACCTTCTATCGCTCACCAAGCCCAGGCTCACCTTCTTTTATCGAAGTGGGTAAAGCGGTTAAAGCGGGCGACGTGATTTGCATTATTGAAGCGATGAAAATGATGAACCAAATCGAAGCCGATAAAGCGGGGGTGATTGAAGCCATCCTGGTGGAAGACGGCAGTCCCGTTGAATTCGACCAACCTCTGGTAACGATTGTTTAATTGCCGCCCGACAGAGGATTCGGTCTATGTTTCAAAAAATTCTGATCGCCAACCGCGGCGAAATTGCGTTACGTGTGTTGCGCGCTTGCAAGGAGCTGGGCATCAAAACCGTTGCCGTCCACTCCCAGATTGATCGCGATTTAAAACATGTGCGCCTGGCGGATGAGTCGGTATGTATCGGCCCTAACCCGTCCCCCAAAAGTTACCTGAACGTGCCGGCAATTATCGCCGCCATGGAAATTACCGATGCCGAAGCCGTTCATCCCGGTTATGGTTTCCTCGCTGAAAACGCTGATTTTGCCGAACGGGTACAAAAAAGCGGCTTTACCTTCATCGGCCCGGACCCGGATGTCATCCGCATGATGGGCGATAAAGTGGAAGCGATTAAAGCCATGAAGAAAGCCGGCGTACCCACCGTACCCGGCTCCGATGGCCCGCTACCCGATGACCCGGAAGAATGCCTGAAAATCGCCAAGCGCATTGGTTACCCGATTATCATCAAGGCCGCAGCGGGCGGTGGTGGTCGAGGGATGCGCGTTGTGCATACCGAAGCGGCGCTAATCAGTTCCATCCATGTCACCCAGGGCGAAGCCAAGGCCGCCTTCGGCGATGGCACTGTGTACATGGAAAAGTTCTTGCAAAACCCGCGTCACGTTGAGGTACAAATCCTGTCCGATGGCCAGGGCAACGCTATCCACCTTGGCGACCGCGATTGCTCATTGCAACGCCGCCACCAGAAGGTGCTGGAAGAAGCGCCCGCCCCGGGTATCCCCCAGGAAGTGCGCGAAGCTACCTATGCCGCTTGTGTGAAAGCCTGTATCGACATCAAGTACAAAGGTGCGGGCACGTTTGAATTCCTTTACGAAGATGGTCGTTTCTACTTCATCGAGATGAACACCCGCATCCAGGTAGAGCATCCGGTGTCGGAAATGGTGACCGGGATTGATTTGATTAAAGAGCAAATCCGGGTTTGCTCCGGCCTGCCGCTTTCCATCAAGCAATCCGACGTAGTCATTCGCGGCCATTCCTTTGAATGCCGTATCAACGCGGAAGATCCCAAAACCTTTATGCCTTGCCCCGGATTGGTAAAAGGCTTCCACGCACCGGGCGGTTTGGGTGTGCGCGTGGATTCGCATTTGTACAACGGCTACACGGTTCCACCCAATTACGATTCAATGATCGCCAAAATCATCACCTTTGGTGATACCCGCGAAATCGCCCTGAACCGTATGCGCAATGCGCTGGATGAAACCATTGTGGACGGTATTCGTACCAACATTCCCCTGCAACAAATGCTGGTTCGCGACGAAGCCTTCCGCAAAGGTGGGGTAAATATCCATTACCTGGAAAAGAAATTGGCTGATTAAAAGACCGGTATTTCCCCAATATGGGTTTGCAATCTGCAAGGGGCGCGATTATCGCGCCCCTTGCATTTGATCCATGTAATAAACCGGATGTGATTAAGCCCATGAATCGCACCCATAAACCTGTCCCCACCAGGAATTAAACCTATGCCCTGGCTGCAACTTAAAATCATTACCCCGCGTCGCTACGTACAATCCCTTGAAGATTCACTGCTGGCTTGCGGCGCCGCTTCGGTCACCCTGCAAGACAACGCCGACCAGCCTATCCTCGAACCCGGTCTGGGTGAGACCCCGCTCTGGGACAGCGTAAAAATGACCGGCTTGTTTGATGCGGAAATCGATACCGCAAAAACCATAGCCCTGGCCGAGCGACGCTTTGGCAATAAGCTCCCGGAACACTATTGGGAACAATTGGAAGACAAGGATTGGGAGCGGGAATGGATGGCCAACTACCATGCAATCCGCTGCGGCGAGCGTTTGTGGATTTGCCCCAGTTGGCAACAACCGCCGGAACCGGACAAGGTAAACCTGATGCTGGACCCGGGGCTTGCCTTTGGTACCGGTACCCATCCCACCACTTTCCTGTGCATGCAGTGGATCGACCAGCAGGATTTCACTGCGCTTGAGGTGGTGGATTACGGTTGCGGCTCCGGTATCCTCGGTATCGCCACCTTGCTGCTCGGTGCCAAAAAAGTCATAGGCGTGGATATAGATCCACAAGCACTGCTGGCTACCACCGAAAACGCCAAACGCAACCAGTTACCGGAAAACGCCATGCCGGTTTACTTGCCACCAGATTGCCCGAAGGGCCAGGTGGACGTAATGTTGGCGAACATTCTCGCCGGGCCACTGGCGGAATTAGCACCTACACTGAACGGGATGACCAGGGTCGGCGGCAAGCTCTGCCTGTCGGGCATCCTGGCGGTGCAAGCGAAAGCGGTAATGGCGGCCTACGAACCCTGGTTTACGTTCGATCCGGTTGCGGAACAGGAGGAATGGGTGCGCCTGACTGCCACGAAAGTCCGCACCTAATCCGGATAATAGTGAGGCAGTTGGCATTGCTGAAGGAGACAGCACTGACCGGCTGTCGCTGGAATTTACCGCACGTCTCCTGCTAGTTACACTGTCGGGTCTGAATAATAATTTAAGCAGTTTTCAATCAAAAAGCGGTTTTAAGGGCCTTGATGTATGACCTCCAGCAACCAACAAATCACCCGCTGCCCCAAATGCGGAACTGCCTTTCGCATTACCCACACACAATTGCAATCCGCCAATGGCGCCGTACGCTGCGGATCCTGCCTGAATGTGTTTAAAGCGATGGATTACCTGGTTGCCCCTGTTGCCGCTAAAGCAAGTTCCACTGCCGCCAAAAGTTCTACTGTCGCAAAAAGTTCCGCCACCACCCCAAGAGGAACCGACCCGCAAAAGGTGGCTGAAGCATTGAAACCAGTATCAACACCGTCCCCCCGGACCCCGGCAAACATAACCGCGCCTGCGAGCACCCCGCCTGCCGCATCCGCCACCAAACAAACAACCAAACCTGCGGATTTACCGGCAAAGCCCCTGGCTACAAAACCCGCTGCCAAACCCGGTCCCAATAAACCTGTTGCGCCATTAACAACGCCTGGGGACAGTAAACCATCAGAACAGTTGGCGATTTTAGGCAGTATCAAGCCCCTGCCTGTTAAAGCACCAACAACCCAGGTTAAACCGGCAACGCAACCGGCTGCGCAAAAAAAACCGGTGGTACGCGTATTGGATAAATCCTCCCTGGACCAGGTGGAAGACATCCTGATCAGCGATGACATGGAGGAGAACAAATCAGAAACCAAAAGCTATGAATTTGATGGCTTCATGGATATAGATATCACGCCCAAGGCGGAAGTATCGCTGTTTGAACGTAAGATTCGCGACCAGGAAGATGAGCAGGACCTGCACAGCGCTGACGAATCCTGGGCGGAAATGTTGATCGAGGAAGAGGACGAAGAGACCCCCCGATTTACCGCAAAACCCAAATCCCCCACACAGGACGAAGAGGATTTTTATGCTACCGAGCGTATACCGGAAATCGGGGCGCCGACCGCAGCGGAAAAACCCCCGGCTACCGCACCAGCCCCATCGCTGATGTTCAGCCTTGTCGGTGATGCTGAACCCGCTCCTGCAAAGCAAACGGCTGCCGGGAAATCCCCTGATGACCTTATCCTCAGTGATGAGCTGGCGAATATTCCCGACCACCAAGGGTTTAAACCATCCCTTTCGGCAGTGGCCGAAGACCGGATCGATCCAGCGATATTTGAAACCCCTGACGCGGTGGCTAATGACGACTCCCCGAAACGCCAGGTAAAGACCCAGCCTAAAATTCGCGCTTACGATGGTTCACGTACAGCATTATTGATGAATATCATTCCCGCCCCGATTGAATTCACGGCCAAACGCATGCGCCGCTGGTACCAACGCAGGCTTTGGCCAGCCTTGAGCCTGCTGGCCCTGATTGCGCTGGTGGCGCAGTTAGGTTGGTTTAAGTTTGACTATTTCAGTCGAGTGGAACCCTATCGCACCGTTTATACGTTCATTTGTCCCTATTTGGGATGTGAGGTACCGACACTGGTGGATACCAGCCAGGTAAGCGCGTTTAACCTGGTGGTGCGCGAGCACTCCGAAACGGCCGGCGCACTGGCGGTTGACGTAATGATTATGAACAACGCCCCATTCGATCAACCCTATCCGGACCTGGTATTGGTATTCACCGACCTGGATGAAAATGAGGTCGCGTCGCGCCGCTTCTCCCCCAGTGAATACCTGGGCGGTGAAGCGGCAGGTAGCAGCCTGATGGAACAAAAGCGCCCCGTCCATTTAACACTGGACCTGGTCGACCCGGGTGAACAAGCGGTTAATTACCATATCTATATTCCGCACAAACAATAGAACCAGCACCGATTCGAGGATTGAAATTCCCGCAGAGCCCGGGGATAGAAGAGCAGACCAGTCATGGATAACGGCACAATCGGCAACCACTCCGACATTGGCGAAACCCGGCAAGGGCGGAAATTGCAGCGGGTAAAATTGGGATTGCTGCTGTACTTACTGGGCATCCCCGCTCACGCGCTACCCGAACAACCTCAAACCGCACCGCCACCACCCTTGATCGTTACCCACAAACTGCCGGATCCCGCCAGCCCCGAGCGCGTCCTGCATGAAGTGGAGATATTGCGCCTGGCCCTGGATAAAACGATAAAAGAATACGGCCCTTACGAATTGCGCGGCATTCCCCCCATGAACCGCGCCCGCGCCATGGCCGCAATGCACAACAATATTTACCCCAACCTGGTGTTGCAAATGAGTTACGAGGACGATTTGGGAGACCAGGAGGAGCTTGCCTATATCCCCTTTCCCCTGGATCGGGGCGCCCTGAGCTATCGCATCTGCTTTATGCGCGAGGCATTAAAATCCCAAGTCCGCAACATCACTCGCACAGAACACCTTAAAAAATTTACCTTTGGCACGGGCATTGGCTGGGCGGACACCAAAGTGTTGCGCCATAACCATTTGCAAGTGATTGAAGGCTCCAATGTCCTTAATTTGTTCAGGATGACAAAAGCGGGCCGGGTGGATTTATTCTGCCGGGGGCCTTCGGAATATTTTTATGAACAACGGCACGAAACCGCCCTCGGCCTCACTACAGACACCCATTTGGCGCTTTATTATCCGTTACCCAAATTCTTCTTTGTCCATATAGATAACCAGGCAGTGCTGGAGCGCGTCAAAAAAGGCCTGGATATTGCCTATAAAGATGGCTCATTTAATAAGCTATGGAACAAACGGCACCGCAAGGGATTGGATGCCGCCAACCTGGAAAACCGGCATATTGTCAAAATGGATAACCCGCTTATAAAACGCCTGCCGCGCGCTTACGAAACCTACCTCTTTGATCCACTTTCGGGGCAATAGGCACGACTGCCCCAAATCACATTATTTTGCAACCCGAAATCACTAAAAAAGCCTGTTTTTATCGCTCAAAAAAACACCGTTTTTTACGTTTTTTGCGTTCCCAACCCCAACCCAAACGGGTATCATGGCGCCCCTTTACTGTAGGGCATCCGCTCAGTTTTTAAGCGGAGTGACCCCGATAAAACCAGCCTTCGCGGCGCAACGGCAAACAAGCGTAAGCACAATCACGTGTTCAATATTGGCCCCTATTGCATAGACTCCAAGGTCATACTCGCCCCCATGGCGGGAGTCACTGACAGGCCATTTCGCCAATTGTGCCGTTCATTGGGTGCCGGTTTGGTGGTCTCGGAAATGCTGACCGCCGACTCCAGTTTATGGAGCAGCCGAAAAAGCAGCTTGCGGATGGATCACACCGGCGAAGCTGAACCTATTGCGGTACAAATCGCCGGAGGCGATCCGGAAATGATGGCGGAAGCAGCGCGCCTGAATGCTGCCAACGGTGCCCAGGTTATTGATATCAACATGGGTTGCCCCGCCAAGAAAGTTTGCAAAAAAGCCGCGGGATCGGCCCTGCTCAAAGATGAGCAACTCGTAACCGAGATTTTGCACGCCGTCGTAAACGCAGTGGACCTTCCCGTCACGCTGAAATTTCGTACCGGCTGGAGCACCGAACAGCGCAATGCTGTGCGTATTGCACGTATTGCGGAAGATGCAGGCATACAAGCCCTCGCACTTCACGGTCGCACACGCGCTGACGCCTTTGTGGGTGAAGCCGAGTACGACACCATCGCCAGTGTGGTAAATGCCGTGAACATCCCGGTATTCGCCAATGGCGATATAGATTCACCGCAAAAAGCCAAGGCTGTGTTGGATCACACAGGCGCTGCGGCGGTGATGATTGGGCGGGCCGCGCAAGGCCGTCCCTGGATCTTCCGGGAAATTGCGCATTACCTGCGTACCGGTGAGCAATTACCCGAACCATCCCTGGTAGAAGTCAGGGATATTTTATGTACCCATCTGTGTGAGCTGTACCGTTTTTATGGTGAGTTTATGGGACCGCGTATCGCGCGCAAACATGCGAGCTGGTATTTGCAGACTGTCCCTGGCAGCGAAGTATTTCGCAAAACCTTTAACGCTATAGATAACGCAGAAGAACAACAAACCAGCATTCAAAATTTCTTTGAACAGCTGCTTACGAAAGAGGAAAAAGCCGCATGAATACTGCAACTTTCTTTGCTGAATCAACCCCAGCACAAGCTGCCAACCAACAACCCGTACAAGCTCAATCACTGCGCGGCTGTGTAGAGCAAGCCATGGAAAACTATTTCAAGCATTTGGACGGCCAGGACGTTAGCAATGTCTACGAAATGGTACTTGCCGAAGTTGAAGCGCCGATGCTGGAAATCGTTTTAAAGTACACCCGCCACAACCAAACCCGCGCTGCGCAGGTATTAGGTTTGAACCGTGGAACCCTGCGTAAAAAATTAAAGCAATACGGCCTGCTGTAATCTTTCCAGCGCCGCATGGCAACTAAAAAGGGGTGGCAATTCGTTTCCACCCCTTTTGCTTTTTAGCAATATCCCGCTTTTTTGTTTTGCCTTTTCATCTACAGGAACCGTGTATGTCTACTTCTGATCTTGTTGCCGTAAAACGCGCCCTTATCAGTGTCTCTGATAAAACCGGCATTGTTGAATTTGCCCAAGCCCTGCACGCCCAAGGCGTGGAAATTTTATCAACCGGCGGCACCTTTAAGCTGCTCACCGATAACAAGATCCCCGCGATTGAAGTCTCTGACTACACCGGCTTCCCCGAAATGATGGACGGCCGCGTAAAAACCCTGCACCCGAAAGTTCATGGCGGTATTTTGGGCCGTCGCGGAATGGATGAAAGTGTTATGGCGCAACACGGTATCAACGCTATTGATATGGTGGTTGTGAATTTGTATCCGTTCGAAAAAACCGTTGCCAAAGCAGATTGCTCACTGGAAGACGCTGTAGAAAATATTGATATCGGTGGCCCTACCATGGTACGCGCCGCCGCAAAAAACCACGCCCATGTCACTATCGTGGTAAATGCGTCTGACTACGCCACTATCCTTGCTGAAATGAAAGCTAACAACGGCAGCACTGCTTACAAAACCCGTTTTGACCTTGCCATTAAAGCTTACGAACACACCGCCGCCTATGATGGTGCGATTGCCAATTATTTTGGTCGCTTGGTAGAGGGCGGCAGCACCGATTTCCCGCGCACATTCAACACCCAATTCATCAAAGCGCAAGAAATGCGTTATGGTGAAAACCCGCATCAAAAAGCGGCATTCTATGTAGAGAAAAATCCACAGGAAGCCAGTATTGCCACGGCAAAACAATTACAAGGCAAGGAACTTTCCTATAACAACGTGGCGGATACCGACGCCGCATTGGAAACAGTTAAATGTTTCACCGAACCTGCGTGCGTAATCGTTAAACACGCAAATCCCTGCGGCGTTGCTGTCGCAGCGACTATTAAAGACGCCTACGACCTCGCTTACGCAACCGATACCGAATCCGCCTTCGGCGGCATTATTGCGTTTAATCGTGAGTTGGATGCAGCAACGGCACAAGCAATCGTTGAACGTCAATTCGTTGAAGTAATTATCGCTCCCAGTGTTTCTGCCGAAGCAATTGAAGTAGTTAAGGCAAAACAAAATGTGCGCCTGCTTGCTTGCGGCGAGTGGGGAACCGAGCGCATCGGCGGGCTGGATTACAAACGTGTCAATGGTGGATTGCTGGTACAAGACCGCGATAACGGCATGATTACTGCGGCGGACCTGAAAGTGGTCACCAAACGTGTTCCAACCGAAAGCGAACTGCGCGATTTATTGTTTGCCTGGAAGGTAGCGAAGTTTGTTAAGTCCAACGCGATTGTTTACGCAAAAAATTCACAAACCATCGGTGTCGGCGCAGGCCAAATGAGCCGCGTGAATTCCGCACGTATCGCCGCCATTAAAGCTGAGCACGCCGGTTTGCAAGTTGCCGGTTCAGTGATGGCTTCCGACGCATTCTTCCCATTCCGCGATGGCATCGACAATGCCGCAAAAGTGGGCATTGCCGCAGTCATCCAACCCGGTGGCTCAATGCGCGATGAAGAAGTCATTGCAGCGGCTAATGAACACGGCATGGCAATGGTATTCACCGGTATGCGCCACTTCCGCCATTAATTATTGGAGATAAATTAATGAATGTACTCATTATTGGCGGCGGTGGTCGCGAACATGCACTTGCATGGAAAGCAGCGCAAAGCCCACAAGTCGAAACCGTATTTGTTGCACCGGGCAATGCCGGTACTGCGTTGGAAGCGAAATTGGAAAACATTGCGATTGATGTTTTGAATTTTGAAGCCCTGGCGAATTTTGCCGAACAAAATAATGTCGGTTTAACAATTGTCGGCCCGGAAGTTCCATTAGTAGCCGGCGTAGTGGATTATTTTAAATCGCGTAACTTGCTGTGCTTCGGACCAAGCAAAGGTGCAGCGCAATTGGAAGGTTCCAAAGCGTTTACCAAAGATTTTCTTGCGCGTCATAAAATCCCTACGGCGGACTATCAAAACTTTATCGACGTGGAACCCGCCCTCGCCTACTTGCGTGACAAAGGTGCGCCGATTGTTATCAAGGCAGACGGCCTTGCGGCAGGTAAAGGTGTTATCGTTGCCGAAACCTTGCAACAAGCGGAAGACGCGGTGCGCGATATGCTGTCTGGTAACGCGTTTGGCGATGCCGGTTGCCGCGTTGTGATTGAAGAATTTTTAGCGGGCGAAGAGGCCAGCTTTATCGTAATGGTTGATGGCAAAAATGTATTGCCCATGGCCACCAGCCAGGACCATAAACGCGTTGGCGATGGTGATACCGGCCCCAACACCGGCGGCATGGGGGCTTATTCGCCCGCGCCCGTGGTGACACAAGCTGTACATGATCGCGTGATGCAAGAAATTATTTATCCAACCGTCAATGGCATGGCTGCGGAAGGTAATACCTACGTGGGATTTTTATACGCTGGTTTGATGATTGACTCCTCAGGCGCCCCTAAAGTCATTGAATACAATTGCCGCTTTGGCGATCCGGAAACCCAACCGATTATGTTGCGTCTACAATCGGATTTGGTGGAGTTGTGCCTGGCTGCGCTTAACGGTGACCTGGATAAAACCACTGCCGCCTGGGATGCGCGCGCATCGGTTGGTGTTGTACTTGCCGCAGGCGGTTATCCGGATAACTACAATAAAGGCGATGTCATTTCCGGCTTACCCACCAGCGAGGTTGCCGGGGAAAAAGTTTTCCATGCGGGCACCGCGCAAAAAGATGGCAACACCGTAACTAACGGCGGCCGCGTGCTCTGTGCCACTGCCTTGGGCAATAGCGTTTCCGAAGCACAAGAGCGCGCCTATCAACTTGCGGGAAAAATTAATTGGGAGGGAATGTTTTATCGTAAAGATATTGCCTACCGCGCTATAGCACGTGAGACAAATAACTGATCATAATAAAAGTGCACCAATAGTTGGTGCACTTTTTATATTTTTAACGTCGCATGCTTCTACAAAATTGTTCATTCAATCACTTCTTCCCTATTTAATAAAACTTTTCAATCTTGATCAGGACTAAGACCTATTGAATCCGTTCAGTATTCAGGAGGCCTTATGAAATTTATCCGTCACGCCATGGCTACCGGCATCAGTTTAATGATTCCCTCGCTGGCACAGGCAGCCTCGTTCCAGATACTGGAGCAAAGCCCGGCATTCCTGGGGCAAGCATTCGCGGGGACGGCCTCTGATCCCAAAGATGCGAGCAGCGTTTATTTTAATCCGGCCTCAATCAGCGAACTCAACAAATCCAGTTTTACCGTGGGCGTAAATGCGATATTCACGCGCGCCGAGTTTAACAACACCAATTCAACTACCAATGGTTCCGATGGCAAGACCAGTGAAACGGGTTATGTACCCAATATTTATTGGGTACAACCACTCACTGAAAGATTTACCGTCGGATTGGGAATTAATGCGCCTTATGGGTTGGTTAGTAAATATGATGATGATTGGATCGGACGCTACCTTGCAACCCACAGCGAACTAGAAGTGGTGAATGTAAACGCGGTAATTGCAACTGAGTTAAATGAACAATGGTCCCTGGGTTTGGGTTTGAATTATCAATCCGCCGAGGTAACCCTGGAGAGCCAGGTAGACTCCACACTGGGTGTCAATCCACAGCCCGCAACTGACAGCAGCGGGAAAATACGGGGCGATGACGATGATATCGTTGCCGACGTTAGTGTATTTTTCAAACCAACGGACAGGACACGCCTGGGACTGGTATGGCGACAAGGCGGAGATTTTGACCTGGAAGGAGATGCCTCATTTTCATTGAATGCATTATGTAGCCCCGGCGCCGGTTATCCCACCGGTGCAACGCCGGCCCCTACCACCGGTACAATCTGTGCCACCACCTTAAATTCCCTTGCCGGTGATGCAACAGCCAGTGTTGAATTACCCGATACACTGACCTTCAGTGTTTCACATCGCTTTACTGATGACTGGTGGGTACACACCGATATTGCCTGGACACAATGGAGCAGCATTGAGACCATTGATATTATCAACACCGGCAACAACCTCACCGTAAACCGACTGGATTTGGAATACGAAGATTCCATGCGCTACGCGTTGGGTTTCAGCTACAAATCCGATTGCCCATGGTCCTGGCGTTTCGGCATAGCCTATGACGAAGCGCCACAAACCAATCCCGCGCTGGTTAATCCGCGCATCCCCGATGAAAATCGCATATGGCTTACCGGTGGATTCAATTACCGGTTTTCCGATACATTTTCGATGGATGCTGGTTACGCCTACATCCATGTGGATGAGGCAAACATCAACAATACCAACCTTCAAACCGGCCATCATGTCGAAGGTAATTTTGACTCATCGGTAAATATCCTGGGCATTCAGGCAAATTGGGCGTTTTAAAATAATACGCGGAGGCTTGTTCGCCTTCGCTTTCCCACGCATGCTTAATAATATTGCCGTAGCCGCCCAAAGGTTAATAACTTATGGTTTGCAACGAGTCGCGCGTGTAGACGTTGATGTTTCACCATGGCAACGGGACCTTACCCGCCACCATCAGGGATCTCGCGAAGCAGTGAACAATGGTTTCGCGCGCCGGAAATTGTAATTTCCAAATCTGGTTTATTTCATTTAAGGTTCTTCATCTTCATCAATTTTTTGCAAACTTAATTCACCAAAGCTGGTCGGAACCGCTTTAGGGGTTGCGGCAACCGCTTCTGTTTTGGGAGCAGCAACGCCTTCAGTCGCCAGTTTTATCCGCAGCCGTAAGTTATTAGGTGAATCCGCGTTGGCGACAGCGTCATCAAAACTGATCTTGCCGGCCATATACAGTTTGAATATCGCACCATCAAAAGTTTGCATACCAAGGTTTTCTGACTTCTCCATAATTTCTTTAATTTCAGTCAAGCGACTTTTCAATATTAATTCCTGGATTGTTTTTGTACCCAGCAACACCTCAACTGCCGCACAACGTTTGCCATCGACGGTGGGTAATAAACGTTGGGACACAAATGCACGCAAATTTTGTGAAAGTCCCATCAGTAATTGCGGGCGGCGTTCTTCCGGAAATAAATTAATAATTCGTTCGAGTGCCTGGTTGGCATTGTTAGCGTGCAAGGTTGAAATGGCAAGGTGCCCGGTTTCCGCGAACTCCAGTGCATGTTCCATGGTTTCGCGATCGCGGATTTCACCGATCAAAATAACATCCGGCGCTTGTCGCAACGTATTTTTCAAAGCGGCCTTGTAACTGCGCGTATCCACGCCGACTTCACGCTGGTTAATTACACTGCGTTTATGTTTATGCACAAATTCTACGGGGTCTTCAATCGTAATAATGTGCCCGCCGCTGGATGAATTGCGATGATCAATTAATGCCGCCAACGATGTGGATTTGCCGGAGCCGGTTCCGCCAACAAATAACACCAGGCCTCGCTTGGTCATGATCACATCTTTTAAAACTTCCGGCAGGCCAAGGCTATCAAACTGCGGGATTTCGGTTTTAATATTGCGTGCAACTATGGCAATTTCGTTGCGCTGTTTAAAAATGTTAATGCGAAAACGCCCAACACCGTGAATGGAGAGCGCAAGGTTCATTTCCAATTCGTGCGTAAAGGCCGTGCGCTGCTCTTCATCCATTATTGCGTTAGCGATAACTTCAATTTCACCCGGCTTAAAGGGCTCGTTGGTAAGTGGTTTCAATACTCCCTGGAATTTTGCGCAGGGTGGCGCACCGGTACTCAGATATAAATCCGAGCCATCTTTTTTAGCGAGAATATTTAAGTATTGGTCAATCGGGGTTGCCATATATCACTCCGTTCCGGTTGCAAGCGAATTTAACACGGGGAAGTATAGGCAAGATTCCAGGGATGATCGGGTGACTTATGGATTCACCGCCGCGACAAAGGCTATTTCCACCAACATAGCCGGATCAAGTAATTCCACTTTTACACATGCCCGCGAAGGCGCACACCCTTTATCCAACCAGGCCTCCCAAGCGGTATTTAACGCAGGGACATCGTTTTTGTCAGTGATGTAAATAGTCGCGGATAACAAACGTGATTTATCACTGCCGACAGACGCCAATGTAATTTCGGCTTGCGCCAATACCTGTGCAATTTGTTCGGCAATTTCACACCGGGTGTTGTTTGGTACCTCGACAAAATGGACCATACCGTTAAAAACAGTTGCATCCGACCAGCGTTGCGTTGGGTTAAGGCGTTGAATGCTCATATGGGCTTCCGAATCAAGTCTGTGAAAAATGCATGCGATGCCTATAATAGCCGCCTCTTGTAAGCAAGCCTATCACCCTAGTTAAAGCGACCCATTTATGGCTATCACCGCAATTGTTGCCCACCGAATTTATCGTCACTCACCTGGCAGTGCTTTTGAATTGCAATTGCGCAACGAATTATTCGCAACGAATGGAAAACTGGAAGAATTGGCCTATGAGTTAAAAGCGCAGTTTATCCGTAAGGGAGGTAAAAGCTACGGTCGCTTCTCTACGGAAGCAGGCGAATTTCCCCTTCCCGCCTGGTTGAAGGACCTACGCGAGGAACGTATGAGCTTCCTGAATTTTACCCACAGGGCCATAAAGCAATTCCAGCAAACGCTGGAGCAGGCCGAATCACTTTTGGATGCCTACGTTTTTTTCGTAGAAGAAAAGTTGGAAATGGGTGACACCTTGAGTGTTTATTTAATCGAACACCTGAGCGGTTTATATCTGGATGGTGAGCTGGCAATGGATGAATCGCTGTACCTGGATACCAGTGGCTACAGTCTGGCTGCAAGGATCCTGTTGCAGGACTGGCTGGAGGGCGAATCCAGCACTTACCTCACATTGATACGCTCACGTGGCGACAAGGATATCGCCGAGGCGTTTACGCAATTTATCGCCTTCACGGATAAACAAGATATAAAACAGGAAACTGCGGAATTCCTCCAGATAGTTGATGACTTCAGCCAAACGCTCGATGAAACAACCGCAAAAATCACGCGCACCAAAGTGGTAAATTATTGCCTGGAGCAAAATAAAGCGGGCAAAGCGGTTGCTATCGCAGATTTATCACAAAACCTCGCGGAAGAAGTAAAAAGTTATGAGCCTGAGCGTTTCATGCGCTATGTTGAAACCAGCAAACCGGACATCAAGCCGGAATTTATTCCCCATGCCGGCCAAATTCGCAATTATGTACGTATCAGCGGACGTAACGAATCGTTAAGTATGAGCTTCGCTTCAGATTGCCTTGGACGCGAAATTGAATATGATGCCGATAAAGATGTACTTACAATCAGAAATTTGCCGCTATCCTTGAAGGCACGATTGATTAAGCATTTAAAAGAATCACAATAAAACGTGGATCGCTTTCTTATGCCTTATAACCAAATAATTAATTTCTATAACAATTTAACGTAAACCCAACCTTGAAAATAAAGATGACCGGTCATATATTTGCAACCATGAGCAAACGCGAACAGAAAAAAGATCATCTTTTGGATGCAGGCCTAAAAGTCATGGCTACCCGTGGCTATAACGGTACGAGCATCCAGGACATAGTGAACGCGGCCGATGTACCCAAGGGTTCTTTCTATACCTATTTCAAAAGCAAAGAAGATTTTGCGATTGAAGCTTTGGAAAAAGTAACCGAGGAGCGCATGGAGCAGAACCGCCATTTGCTTAATGATCGCAATATTTGCCCACAAGAGCGCTTAACTCGCTTTTTCGTAGAAAATATTGGTGGTTGCGAGGAGAACCTCAACGGTGGATGTTTTCTTGGGAATATGTGCCAGGAAATGTCGGAATCGAGCGAAGCTATTCGTATTAAGGTCCGCCAAATGCTGCGTAACAGCACCCAAGTCATTGAGGATGTATTGGAAGAAGCGCGCTTAAAGGGCGGTCTCAAAAGTCCTCTACCTTCCTCCATTTTGGCAGAATTTTTATTTAATGCCTGGGAAGGGACGTTGATGCGAATGAAAGCATCTAAATGTCGTGAGCCCTTAAATGCTTTTTTAACTGTGCTTCCCGAATTATTTAATAAGCCGCAAGCTTAGGTTTTACCGCATTAACACGCCGTATAGGGCGTATTTCTAAAAATATAATAAAGCGACTGGTCATATATAGAGGGTTTTTCAAACTCTGTGGATGCTTGCAATTTGGCAACCAATAAAAGATGACCGGTCGCTTTTTATTAACAACTAGTTGTAAGAAGGAGTTAATCCCATCATGAACCTAATAAACACCTGGGCCAAATTTGCCAGCCTTCGCTTGTTAATAATATTAGGGGCTTTATCCAATAGCTCGGGGGCTACGGATATCCCTTACCTGACCAACCAAAAGCCGCAATGGTTGCAACTTGCCAGCTTGGTTGAGGATGAAAAACGCCCGCTATTGCGTCTAAACACCGAAACACGGCGGACCGCTCAGAGCTGGGCGCTGGCTTTCGATAACGATGTATTTGTTCCCGGTGGACGTGATCAGGATTACACCTATGGTATTAATTTTACCCAGACGGGCAACAGGGCTCGAACAGCGTTCATTTCATTAAATAAGCCACTGATTAAGCTGGATAACTGGCTCGGAAATAAACATGAATCTTTAGGATTGCAAGAAACATTTAGTCGCGAGATTGGTGTGTTTGGTTTCACTCCTGAAAATATCGGTATTGGTTATGCAAATCCCCAGGATCGGCCTTACGCCAGCCTTGCTTATCTCGCAAGCTCACGTGAACAAATTAACCTGGTCGATAATATTGCCTGGAAAAGCACCCTGACGATTGGCGTTTTGGGATTGGGTTTAGCAGGTGAATTACAGGATGTTGTACATGAGGTAACCCGAAGCCAGCCTCCCCAGGGGTGGGATAACCAAATAAGCGATGGAGGTGAACTTACCGGCCGCTATGTAATAGCGCGCCAAAAATACTTCGATGGATTTCATGAAAGCCTGGAAGTAAAAAGTACAGTCCAGGCATCATTCGGATATTTGACCGAAGCGAGTTGGAGCTTAAGTTTCCGCAGCGGCAGGATTCATAGTCCATGGTCATCCTTCAACCCTGAACTGGCAAGTTACGGCGAAAAGTCTTCCTATTCCAGTAATGCAAAGGCCGTTAATGAACACTATTTTTGGGCGGGCATCGCACTGAAAGCACGAGCTTACAATGCTTTCCTGCAAGGGCAGTTTCGCAACAGCGCTGTTACTTACAATCAAAACCAGCTTAACCCCTTGTTAGTCGAGGCCTGGGCTGGTTATACATTTGCATTTAAACAGGGGTATCGGCTTAGCTATGTACTGCGCGGACATAGCTCGGAAATCAAAGACGGTGCCGGTGATCGTGATTTATTGTGGGGTGGCATCATCATGGCCCGCAGTATATAAACCTATATCCCAGGGTTTCACCTGGGATATAGGTTTATTTCAATAACGGCGAATTTAACGTTTCCAATTTCGATCCGACTAATTTTTCACCGACCCGCGTTAAATCATCCAAGGATACTTTACGTTGTTTCATCAACTCACGTACCACCGCGTCTATGTTGTATTTGTTTTTACTTCGTTGGCGAATTTCCTTATCAAGTTCATCCAATAAAATTACAGCACGCGCAGTAATAGCACCGGTAGATTTGGTTTTTCGTAAATGCTCTACACCCTTGCCCCATTTGGCAAGGCTGCGAATTATTTTAGTGCGTCTCGCTTTTGTCATTCCATCTGCACGATATAGCAATTCAAATGAATAAAATTCAGCAAGCCCTTCAGCAATCCAGTCGTCATTAGTTGTTTCCGTCGCTTTGCCACTAATGCGTGTCACCATATGGGTCAATTCATGCAGTAGCGGGCTGGTTCCATTTTCACTTACCAATGGACGGTCCGAATGTAAAAACAGGGAATTTGATGCGGAAAGTCCACCACGCCACATAGGATCTCCGGCTCCCACAACCAATAATTTTTGCGGTGTCTTTTCAAACGCTTTGTGTAACTCCGGCCATACAAAATTAAAAAAAGTCAGCGCGTCCATACGACGCATTCCCTCTCCGGTTGGGGCACTAATGGCTATTCCCGTTTTCTTTACTATAGCTCGGCGAGTACCGATTTTTCCGGCAATCATCCATCCTGTAGGTCTATCAAAACGACGCTCTGGATTATCAACAGCAAACAGAGTCCCTGTTTTCCGCTGCCAGCCTGTTTCGATACTTTTCCAATCCTTGGGTAAATCAAATGATATTGTTGCCACGGAATAAGCATCGGGAACTTCGTAAGTATGGACTGCAGGAATTAGATCATCACCTCGAAACAATGCCCAATTATCGGTAACCCTGGAATCAAATTTGCCTGACACACGCTCGTTAGTGAGTAAAACGAAATAGGATAATGTCGCCTCCCCCTGTGGAAGCTGCCATTCAATCCGTTGATTATCGATAGTTAACTTGCCGTTCGCCCGAATTTCCGAATAAATATTTCGTGAATTATTAAAGCTGAACTTATTGAGTAATTGGCCTTTATCAATCCGAATTTTTACCATCGCACCTGATTTTTCAGGCTGTAGGGTCACAAAATAATCCAGTTTGTAGGCTGGACCTTTGTGTTGTTCAATCGCAAAAACTGGATTTATAAGAAGACCAAGCACGATAACAAACCATGATTTAAACGTATTTCGTAAAAGCTGCATCTGCATTACTCCACAAGTAACACCGGGAAAGATAAAGCTTAGTGTATTTCCTATTCCCTGAATTCAATATAACCACAGTAAATTAATTTGCCTGCCTATAATCCACTATTGAATGTAGTCAATTTCCTACAAACGAAAGCGAATTTAACGACTATTCGCTAACCCGGTTTTAATTGAGAATGATCACATCAAGGACGAGCAGGATAGTGAAGGAACCAGTCACAGATATGGATTTGGAAGGAACCGATCATGGATTGAGCTATCAGGATGATGCACAGAGAGTTTAGGGAAGAAACTGCATCTAAGGATACGATGCCCCAAGGAAGACGAGGAAGCAAGAAATCAGGGAAAGGATTCAAGGATACCAGAGAGGAATGGAGCGAGATAAAGGCAGGATGCTACATGGAGTAATTATGGAGAAGGAATTATACGGACTTTATCGGTTCAGCAGGATGCGATAGCTAAACGGACATAGCAGAAATCCACTGATGGATTCGCCACGGGGCTTCATTGTAAGCCCCTTTCTTTTCAATGAAATCAAAAATTATCTGTTATAAATTTTTGCGCCAATCGCGCAGCATCACTATTACCATTTGCAACCTCTGTTAACAGTGACCGGGCTTTGGTTTTATCGCCCATCATGAAATACACTTTCCCAAGATCCAATTGAGCATCTGGTACCTTGGCAGCGCCGGGAAAGTTTGCAATTAATTCAGTAAACCAGGTTTTTGCTTGCGGATAATCCTTTTTCAACATGGCAACCTTGCCTAGCCAATAGTGGCTATTGCTAGCAAAATTCCCGCTGGGAAAGCGGTTTAAGTGTTCTTTAAAGGCCGCTACAGCGCCATCAAAATCTTTTTGATTTAACAAATCGTAAGCAGCTTTATATACATCAGCCTCACTGGCTGAATCCGCTATCACAACACCAGGTTCAATAATTTTGGAGTCAGTTGGGTCAACATCATTATCTACAGCATGCGACGCAGCAGAACCGCCTGATAATCGACGATCCAGATCCATGTAATTATCCAGTTGTAATTGTTTCAATTGTTTCAACTGGTATTGCTGTTCTTCTATAAGGCCGCGCAAAATCGCTACTTCTTCTTGTAACGCGCGTATTTGGGAGTAAACATCAGACTCAGCGGAGGCAGACAAATCAGGCTGAGCCACCCCAGAGCCGAAGCCCTGAGGTGCAGACTCAACAACCCGTACTTGTGCCTGTATGACTGGCGCTGTAACAATTAAGGCAACAGCAATCAGATTTTTAAGCATACGGGTGCCGACTCTTAGTACTTAACTTCTACACGACGGTTTTGAGCCCAGGAAGCTTCATCACTGCCGGTAGCTGCTGGTTGCTCTTCACCGAAGCTAACAACTTCCAAAGAAGAGCCGTTAACGCCTTGAGTTACCAGGAAATCACGAACAGCGTTAGCACGCTTCTCGCCTAAAGCCATGTTGTACTCGCGTGAACCGCGCTCGTCAGCGTGACCTTCCAAACGCACAGCTACTGAAGCACCTTTCAGCTTGTCAGCGTGAGCCAACAGAACAGCGCGGCTTTCAGCAGTCAACGCGTATTGATCGAAGTCGAAGTAAACAACGTTTGACAGAGTTTGTTCTGAAACACTGGTATCAGTAGTAGCAGCGCCAGTAGTAGTAGTTTCTACAGGCTTGGTATCGCTACCAGAACAGCCAACCAGGAAAGACATAACAACAGCCAAAGTAAGACCTTGCTTGATTGCTTTGGTGATCATGTGTGTGTAACTCCAATGAAGTTTAGATCTAGTTTGAACGGGGATTTAGTTAAAAAATGGCGACCATGCGGGTTCCCGCACATCACCTTGTTTTGGAGGCTGGAGGATTTTGACACGTGCATCGAGGGACACCGCCGCCAATACTCCTTTACCACCAGAACGAGTCGCATACATAAGCATAGCGCCATTGGGCGCTATAGTAGGCGATTCATCCAGATTTGTCTCGGACAAAATGCGTAAATTACCAGATTTTATATCTTGGGCAGCGATGTGGTAGCTGGTACCTGGACGCTTATTCAACATAACAAGACTTTTGCCATCCGGAGATACGCGTGGACGTGCATTGTAATCGCCATCAAACGTTACGCGCTCCTGTTGCATAGTCGCAACATTCACCTGATATATTTGCGGTTTGCCGCCACGATCTGATGTAAAGAATATTGATGAGCCATCTGCTGACCAGGTTGGCTCATGATCGATTGCAAAATGATTTGTTACTCTTGTCAACTGACGCGTCAATACATTCATTACATAGATTTCGGGGTTGCCATCCTTCGATAATGCCATAGCTAATTTTTGCCCATCCGGGGACCAGGCGGGCGCACCGTTTAAACCACGGAAGCTGGTCATCTGTTGACGGCGACCTGTCGCTATATCCTGAATATAAATGGCAGGCTTGTTATCGGCCTCAAAGGAAACATACGACACTCGCTGGCCGTTTGGAGACCAAACCGGTGAAAGCAGTGGATAACGCGATTCCAGCAACATGCGCGGGCGAAAGCCGTCAATGTCCGATAACATCAAGCGGTATTTTTGTGGCTTTTTAAATGCCTCAATATAAATTAATTTAGTGGAAAAAATACCGCGAATGCCGGTGATGGTTTCATAAACCTTATCACTAATGTGGTGCGCCATATCGCGCAGTTGCGCTTCGGTACCATCTACTGTGAGCTTGGCAAAAACACGTTTTTGCTGCACAACATCAAAAAGTTCATAACTGGCATAATAACGCCCCGCCTGCTGGGTAATTGAACCAATGAGCAAATATTCAGAGCCCAACGCTTTCCAGTCACGATAATGAACTTCTACTTCCGAGCGAGGAAAAGACAACATACGCTCAGGATCAGTCGCTTCAAATTGGCCTGAAAACTCCAGATCATTACCAACAATTCTTGCCAGGTCCTCGGACAACCGGCCACCAGCCCAGGCAAACGGGACTACGGCAATTTTGGTGGGATTATCCACACCTTTTGTCACCTTCAGATTTAATTGCGCCTGGGCAAGACCCGCTACAAAAATTAAACACAACAGAAAATATCGCTTCACGACCTTAAGTCCTCTGGGCTGAATGTAAATCTAAAAACACGAAAATATTTATCAAAAATATCCGGCGGAATTTGCATAGCTTCGGTAAATCTATCCACACGCCTTACCGCTTGTTCTGCGGAACGATCAAATGCCGGGTCACCACTACTTTTAATGACGCGCAACCCCGTCACTACGCCAGTGGGCAACATATTAACCTCTAGCGTTACTTCCATACCGCGCCGTGCAGATGGGGGACGACTCCAGTTTTGCTCAACCCGCTCAATAAGCATCTCTTCATAACTTTTTGTGTTCACATCATCATTGGATTCACTGATGTGCTTCTCTTCCTTTTGTAACGCCGCCTGAATCCGGCGTTGTTCTTCCTGGGCTTCCTGTTCACGCTTGGTTTTTTTTGCGGCCTCGGCTTTCTTCCTGGCATCTTCTTCCGCTTTACGTTTCTTTTCGGCGGCTTCTTTTTCCGCTTTTGCCTTGGCTATTTTTGCCTGCTCGTCTTTAATTTTTTGTTGCTTCTGTTTTTCCGCCTCGGCAGCTTTAGATTCCTCTTCTTTTTTCTTTTGCACTAAAGCTTCAGCTTCCTTACGGCGTTGTTCTTCCTGCTTTTTGTGGTTTTTCAGGTCTTCATAGGCTTTTGAATCGAGTACCTGTTCTTTCGTTTGTTGGGGCTGAGCCCTGGCTTTGGGTTTCATATCTACCAAGGTAGCTGTTACATAGTGTGGCTTGTAGGGCTCCTCTTCTTTCTTAAAAAAATCCCAATTACCCATAAACAAAACGAGCAACAACGTGTGAAAGCACACGCTTAGAAACAAAGGAAGCGATAACGAATTTTCCAGCTTCATATAGGTTAGCGCGCTGGCTCCGTAATCAAGCCAACTGAGGGCGCCCCCGCTTGTTTGAGTTCACCCATTAACGTCACTACCACACCGTAATCAACTTTTTTATCGCCTTGCACAAATACAGGTGTGTTGGGCTTTTCTTTCAGCACCTTACTGACAATGGATTTAATTTCCGCCAGGGGACGAGGCGCTTCAGCATCACCCGCCAAATCTATGTAGTAGGTTCCATCCGCTTTGACAGATACCGTAATGGGATCATCTTCTTTACTTTCGACAGGTTCAGAAGCTGCTTGCGGTAACTCCACTTTAATTCCCTGGGTCATCATAGGTGCGGCAATCATAAAGACGATCAGCAATACCAACATTACGTCGATTAACGGAACAACGTTGATCTCCGCTTTGAGTTTCTTTTTTATCGGTGGACCAAATCCAGACATAGCTATTAACCTGTTTTTTCAAGCACTGTAAACAGCGTTATTTGCTGTGAACCTGACGATGTAATATGGCCGAAAATTCTTCCGCAAAAGTTTGATAATTGCTCAAGAGGCTTTCCGCGCGTGCAGAAAATTTGTTGTATGCGAGCACTGCAGGAATCGCAGCAAACAAACCCATTGCAGTAGCGATCAACGCTTCTGCAATACCAGGTGCGACTGTTGCGAGGCTTGGCTGGCCCGCATTGGCAATATTTAAAAATGACACCATAATGCCCCAGACGGTTCCGAATAAACCAATGTATGGGCTTACTGAGGCGACACTGGCAAGGAACGGCAAATTCTCTTCCAGTTTTTCTTGCTCGCGGGCAAGCGCAACACGCATTGCACGCATGGAGCCTTCCATTACAGCATCTGAATCCGCCCCCGCAGTTTGGCGCAAACGGGTAAACTCCTTGAAACCTGCGCGGAAAATACTCTCAATCCCTTCTACCATCTCATTGCGGCCATTGCCCTGGCGATACAATTGATTAAGGTCAATTCCTGACCAGAATTGTTTTTCAAAGTAGCTGAAAGCACCGGCAGCTTTGCGCTGATAACGCTCACGTTGAAAAATCATCGCCCAGGAAATCACCGAAGCTAATACCAGTATCAACATAACCAGTTGCACCAGAAAGCTGGCATTTAATATGAGATGAGAGATTGAAAGACTGTTATCCGTAGCAGGCATAAGCTTGATTAACTCTTAATTTTAAGACGTAACGATTGATCCAATTGCTGGTACATAACGGTGGGAAGCATACTCGGTTTCATGGAATCCGCATCGACACAGGCAATACGGATTAAACCCTCACACAATAATTCTTCGCCACGCAGCACCCGCTGCTCAAATTCGACATAAGCGCGCCCTAACTTATGAACTTGCGTAGTGACACTCAGCAAATTATCCAGGCGCGCCGGGCGGCGGTATTTAATTTGCGCTGAATGCACAACCAACAATAAACCGCCCTCTAAAATTGCGGGCTTATCATAGCCGAAACCGCGCAAAAATTCTGTACGGCTACGCTCCATATACTTTAGATAATTCACGTAATAGACAATGCCGCCGGCATCCGTATCTTCGATATACACCCTTACCGGGATATTGAATAGCTGCATAAACCGACTAACTCCTTACCCGCATTTATTCAGCAGAGTCTTGCAGACGTTTGGGAACCGGCATTCCAAAATATACATACGCATTATTGGTTAAAATTCGCCCACGCGGCGTGCGTGCCATAAAGCCTTGTTGTATCAGGTAAGGCTCAATTACATCTTCAATAGTTCCGCGATCCTCACTAATCGCCGCCGCCAGGCTTTCTACCCCTACCGGACCACCGTCAAAATTGTGCAACATCGCCATTAAAAGGCGGCGATCCATATGATCAAAGCCGCGCTCATCGACATTTAACATATTCAACGCGCTGTCTGCCATATTGGCGGTAACAGTGCCGTCACCTTTCATTTCGGCATAATCGCGAACACGGCGTAACAAGCGATTAGCGATACGTGGTGTGCCGCGCGAGCGTTTAGCGACTTCCCCCGCCCCCTCATAATCCATTTTTACACCCAGTAAAGCCGCAGAACGGGCAACAATATGGGTGAGATCAGCGACATTATAAAATTCCAAACGCTGAACAATACCAAAACGGTCGCGCAATGGTGATGTGAGCAAGCCTGCACGGGTTGTTGCACCCACAAGCGTAAATTGTGGTAAATCCAGCTTGATGGAACGTGCCGCCGGGCCCTCCCCAATCATGATATCCAGTTGGAAATCTTCCATGGCCGGATAAAGAATTTCCTCCACTACCGGGCTTAATCGATGAATCTCATCAATAAATAACACGTCGCCCGGCTCAAGGTTTGTCAGCAGCGCCGCCAGGTCCCCTGCCTTTTCCAGCACAGGACCTGATGTACTTTTGAGCGAAACATTCATTTCATTGGCGATAATATTTGCCAGCGTAGTTTTACCCAAACCGGGTGGGCCAAATACCAAAGTGTGATCCAGCGCTTCACCCCGTTTTTTTGCCGCCCCGATAAAAATTTCCATCTGCTCGCGCACCGCGGGTTGGCCGACATAATCGGCAAGATATTTCGGACGCACCGTGCGATCAAGGTGGTCTTCGCGTTCTTTAGCGGTGGGTGCTATCAGGCGATCAGTTTCAATCATGATGGATAAACCCTGTGAGTAAGAACTAGCCCGCAATACTACGCAGGGCGATACGAATCAATTCTTCGCTTTTCGCATCCGGCTTTTGTTTGCTGGCGAGTGAAATCATTTTTGCCGCTTCTACCGGTTTGTAACCCAGAGCAATTAATGCGCTTTCCGCTTCAGCAAATATATCGTTATCGGTAGCAATACTTTGGATTTCGCTGTGAGCCAGCATATCGCCTTGCGGCATATCCCAGTTTTTCAAGCGGTCACGCAATTCAATCACTAAACGCTCAGCAGTTTTTTTGCCAATACCGGGAACCTTGGTCAACGCATTGATATTGTCGTCGCGCACACAGCGGGCGATATCATCGGCCTCCATGCCCGACAGAATCGCAATAGCCAGTTTGGGGCCAACCCCATTGACTTTAATCAAGGTGCGAAAAAGCGAGCGGTCACGCTGCTCACTGAATCCAAATAATTGGTGCAGGTTTTCCGTAATCGATAAGTGCGTATGCAACACAACCTCCTGCCCCAGCGACGGCAGGCGATAAAAGGTGGTCATGGGTGCCTGCACCTCATAGCCCACACCGTTTACATCTAACAGCAGGTAAGGTGGCTGCTTTTCCAGAAGAACTCCGCGCAAACGTCCGATCATAAAATTGATTTTCCATCATGGCCGATCATGGCTGCCCAAGGGTGAACTGTTTTTATAAACAGTGTTATGGCAGGCATTGTATGGAGTTTAGCCGCAAGAGTCATCCATGCCAGTTGCTCGCGCGGGAATATTCCCCGGGTGGGCAATTATTCGGACTCCAAACGAATGGTTGGTAAGCGAGTTAAATAATTCGGCCCCGGCGGAAACTGGATGATCCCGCCATACGGATAAGATGGTCACGGGTATTGGCATGACAGAGAGCCACTGCCAGCGCATCGGCGGCATCTTCCTGTGGTGATGCGGGGAGCCTTAGCAAGGTCTTTATCATATGCTGCACCTGAAACTTATCAGCCGCACCATTGCCCACTACCGATTGTTTTACCTTTCGCGCTTCGTATTCAGACACAGGAATATTCTGTGCAGTAGCGGCCACGATTGCCGCGCCACGCGCCTGCCCCAATTTCAAGGCGGATGCCGCGTTCTTGGCCATAAATACTTGTTCAATAGCCATTTCTTGCGGGCAATACTGCCCAATAATTTGGGTCAAGGAATCAAAGATAACTTTCAAACGCTCCGGTAATTCGTCCGAATCCTTCATCCGAATCACGCCGCTGGTAACATATTCCGATTTACTGCCAATGACATTGATAATGCCAAAACCAGTTTTGCGGGAGCCGGGATCTATACCGAGGATAAGCGCCATAAGTGTATCTTTATACAGTAGTTATGGCGCAGTGTAGAACTATGTGAAGCATGAGGCAAGCAAATACCAAGCCTCAACCCTGACGAATGGATTAACCCAACTGCTCCATGATTTCTTCCGCTATATCGGCGTTGGTGTAGACGTTTTGTACATCGTCCAGATCTTCAAGCGCGTCGATTAAATTGATAATTTTTTCGGCTGCCTCTTTATCGAGCGGCACAGTCATTGAGGGAATCATCGCAAAGTCGGCCGATGCAAATGTAAATCCGGCTGCGGAGAGTGCATCTTTTACCGCGAAAAAGTCTTCGAACGCCGTCATTACATCAGTGGAACCGTCTTCATTGATGACAACGTCATCAGCACCCGCTTCGAGCGCCGCTTCCATTAACGCATCTTCATTAACACCAGGCTCAAAGCTGATTTGGCCTTTACGGGTAAATAAATAGGAAACCGAGCCATTGGTACCGAGGTTACCGCCGCGTTTATCAAACGCATGGCGCACATCGCCCACGGTGCGGTTGCGATTGTCGGTCATGCATTCGACGATAAACGCAACGCCGTTTACACCATAACCTTCATAGGTGAGTTCTTCATAGGCATCGGATTCGTTAGTACCGGCACCGCGCGCAATAGCGCGCTCAACCACGTCTTTTTTGAGGTTGTTTAAATAGGCTTTTTCAACCGCCGCACGGAGGCGCGGGTTATCTGCCGGATTGGCGCCGCCTTTTGCCGCGACGGTTAATTCGCGAATAATTTTGGTGAAGATTTTCGTCCGCTTGGCATCCTGGCGCGCCTTGCGGTGTTTCATGTTAGCCCATTTGGAATGTCCAGCCATTGATAGCTACTCCATCTCTTTATAAAGTGCCGCGAGCCTGGTTTTACAGCAGAATTTGTGTTTCAAAAACGCATATACACCATGTAGCTTCCTTTCGACATCCATGGGGCGCGGATTGGTACATAAATTCTGTTGCAAAACCTGCATGGTGCAAATATTCAAACACAAGAAACAAAAAAGGTGGGCATTGCCCACCCTTATATCCAACCCGGACGTTGGGAGCCTTTCCGCCCGATTACATACCGTACTCCGGCGATTCAGCCGCAGTTTCGGTGGTTTTCTTCTGGTTGCGCAAGCGAATATGAAGTTCGCGCAATTGCAGCTCATCAACAGTGCCCGGTGCATCGGTCATTACGCAGGCGGCGCTTTGGGTTTTGGGGAAGGCGATTACATCGCGAATGGAACTTGCGCCCACCATCAGCATAATCAAACGATCCAGCCCGAACGCCAGACCACCGTGGGGTGGTGCCCCGTAGCTCAATGCATCCAGCAGGAAGCCAAACTTTTCGCGCTGTTCTTCGGCGCTGATGCCAAGAATTTGGAATACCGCCTGCTGCATTTCGGGTGAATGGATACGCACAGAACCACCGCCCAGTTCAGTACCGTTCAATACCAGATCATAGGCGCGGGATAATGCGGCGCCGGGGTTGGCAACCAGCTCTTCCGGTGTACAGCTTGGCGATGTGAACGGATGGTGGATTGAAGTCCAACCGCCTTTGTCATCGTCTTCAAACATCGGGAAGTCAATAACCCACAAGGGTGCCCATTCGGCAGTGTACAAATCCAAATCCGCACCTAACTTGCAACGCAATGCGCCCAAGGCTTCAGTAACGATTTTGTGTTTATCCGCACCGAAGAAAATCAGGTCGCCGTTTTCCGCACCAACGCGCTCAAGGATTGCGGCGCGCACTGGTACTGGCAGGTTTTTCACAATCGGTGATTGCAAACCTTCTTCCAGATCAGCTTTGTCATTCACCTTGATGTACGCCAGGCCTTTCGCGCCATAGATGCTGACGAATTTGGTGTAATCGTCAATTTGCTTACGTGTCAGCTTCTCGTTACCACCGGGAACTTTCAACGCCGTGACGCGTGATTTTGGATCGTTCGCCGGGCCGGCAAATACTTTGAATTCAACCTCGGTGACCAAGTCTTTAACATCCACGAGTTGCAGCGGGATACGCATATCCGGCTTGTCTGAACCGTACTTGGCAATCGCTTCGGAGAAGGGCATATGCTGGATTTCGCCGAATTCGATATTCAACAGATTTTTAAACAATTCGCGGAACATACCTTCGGTCACTTCCATTATTTGCTCCTGGCTCATAAAGGAAGTTTCAATATCGATCTGGGTAAATTCCGGTTGGCGATCCGCACGCAGGTCTTCGTCGCGGAAGCATTTTGCGATCTGGTAGTAGCGGTCATAACCGGCAACCATCAGCAATTGCTTGAACAATTGGGGTGATTGCGGCAGCGCAAAGAATTTACCGTCGTGGGTACGTGAGGGGACCAGATAATCACGCGCGCCTTCGGGCGTAGCGCGGGTCAGGATCGGCGTTTCCACATCGAGGAAACCATGGCGATCAAGGTAATTGCGGATAGCGCTGGTCACTTTGCTGCGGAAGCGCAGGTTTTTCTGCATTTCTGTGCGACGCAAATCCAGGAAGCGATATTTCAAACGGGTTTCTTCGCCCACGTTTGTGTAACCATCCAACGGGAAAGGGATGGTTTTGGCTTCATTGAGGATGGTCAGCGCCGTACCGTAAACCTCAATTTCACCCGTAGACATATTCGGGTTAACCGTGGCGGCAGCGCGGGCCCGGACTTTACCGGTCACTTGCAGCACATACTCGCCACGAACTTTATCGGCCAAGGCAAAATTTTCCTTGGCATCCGGGTCAAACACTACTTGCACCACACCTTCGCGGTCGCGCAGGTCGATAAAAATCACACCGCCGTGGTCGCGACGACTATCCACCCATCCGCAGAGGGTGACTTCCTGGTTTATATAAGAGGCATTTAAAGCGCCACAATATTGGCTGCGCATAGGTTTTTCCCGTTATTTATCGACAGTAAATAGATCAACTCGCCGCAGTGCTTGAACTGGCAGGAGCCGCACTGGAGCCGGATGCGGGCGTTGAGGAACTTGAACCGCTATCGCCCGCGAGATTCTTTTTCTTTCCCGATTTGAAATCGGTCTCATACCAGCCACCACCTGCCAGGCGGAAACCGGCGGCTGAAATCTGTTTTTTTAAACTGGCCTTACCACAAGCCGGGCAGTCCACCAGGGGCGCATCGCTGAGCTTTTGCAATGCTTCCAACCCATGGTCGCAGGATTCGCATTGGTATTCGTAGATAGGCACGTCTATCACCTCGGTTCAGGAATTGGTCAATGGAGGATACCGGGACCCCAAAAGGGTCGCGATTGTAACGTAAAAGGCTGGCGGCGAGAACCGCAGCGCAGGCGAAGATGGGGACGGGCAGCAGAAAATTAAAGAGCGGCCGGGAACCGCAAGCGATTAATCACTTCTGCAAAACGATCAGGGAATTCGCGAATAGCGCATACGCGCCTGGACGCGCGCAGCGTGGCGCAGCACCCAGGCAGGCATGGCCTTTTGGTACCTGCGTGGATTCGGCAACATTACCGCCATACGGGCTGCCGCAGCCGGGCCAAGCTGTGCGGCAGGCACCTTGTAATAATGGCGTGCAGCGGCCTCAACACCAAAGACCCCGTCCCCCCACTCCACCACATTCAGATAAACCTCCAGAATCCGGCGCTTGTCCCACAACAACTCAATCATCAATGCAATCAAAGCTTCTTCCGCTTTGCGCAGGTATGAGCGCGATGGGGACAGGAAGAGGTTTTTAGCCAACTGCTGGGTAATGGAAGATCCACCCGCAACCGATTTGCCCCTTCGCTGGTTCTTCTTTAACGCCTGCTCAATCCCGCGCAAATCAAAGCCATGATGATCCATAAAACGGTCATCTTCCGAGGCCACTACCGCGCGCTTCAAATGGTTTGATATTTGCCCGTAATCGACCCATTGGTATTTCAAGGTTGCCTTGGGATTTTTTTCGCGTAGCTCATCCAGGCGAATGGCCATAAAACTGGTCTCACCGGGATTAACCCACTTCCACAACAGCAGGTGAAAAAATATCCACAGTTGATAGGCCAGCAATAACAACAGCAGCCATTTCAATAGGGTTTTGGTGAAACGCCACAGCTTTTTCATTCAGGATTAACCTAAAAAGTTTCCTGCTCGTGTGTTCGAGCTTCCATTGCCTCTGCGGCTGCACGCGCTTTTTCAATGGGTGTTTGCTGTGGAGCGATTTGAGGCGCATCGGCAATAACATCAAGGGAATGATGCTCTGGTGGAGAGATAGCATTGCGCATATTGACCTCCACTTGCCTTGCATTATCGTTGGGCTTATCACCGTAATGAACCTGGCCATTATCATCTGTCCATTTAAAGACTTTTGTCGGGGATGGTTTTTCCGATTCATCGTGTGTTAAATCATCGACCGCGCTTTTGATTTTTTTGGATAATTGCTCGGGGGCATATTTCTCCTGCGCATCGACTAACCAATCATTCCCCCAGCGCTCGCGTAAATCCTGAACGGGCATTTGGCCGGTCTTCAAGTAAATTAGATAGTTGCCAATCCCCAAAACCAATAACGCCACAACCAGGGATTTGAATAACAAGCGCATAAAATATCCTTCAATTAGTTAATGCTCACATCAATACCAACCTGGTTGCCTTCAAAAACCAGCGGAATAAATTGCAAGCTATTTACACAGGCCGGGCTGCGCGAACGGCCTGTGCTCAATTCGAATTCCATACCATGCACTGGACAACGCAAGCAGCCGTTGGCGTAAGTAGCATGAGTCAAGGGCGCGCCGGCGTGTGGACAAACATTTTTAACCAGGCTTACGCGGCCATGCTCCTGTAATAATAAACAGGGTTTACCTGCGATGGTTATGGCTTTGCGGTAACCATCATATAAAAGGTGCAACTTTTCCAATGCAACAAAAGGCATTGCTAAACCTCCCTTGGGACAAGCCTGATGCAGGTGCGCAGGTATTCTGGCGATTTCCGCCTAATCCCGCCAGTGACAACCGGAGCGGGCATGATGGACATGGCAAATTCTAACCACAAACTGACGAGTTAACGATAGAATAAGCCGGCCTGTGTTTCTGCAACTGGCGCACTCCTGCACTCAAATGTGGCAACCCTGATATGACCGATCCTGCTTACCTGGAGCGACTGAAGCAATTATCGACGCGCCTGGTGTCCCTGCAAAAACCGATACGCATTCTCGACGCCATTAAATGGCCTGCGGGTATTGAACAACGCTTTCGCGAACAAAAAGGTCGTGAATTACCCGCATTGGATAAGGACTTTTACCAACGCCAAAAATTGGCCTTTGAGCCGGATAGTGTCCAGCAATTATTTCAGGAACTAAAACGGGATGTGCGTCGGCAACTCGGGCGCGATGATGCACTGGGAAAAATCCTGCAGGCAACTATCGACCAATATCAAATCGTTATTGAGCTATTGCGTCACCGGGGCACCGACAAATTCGGTTATTTCAGTAAGCAGCTTTATGGATCCGCGAGCGACAATTTGCGTGGTGACCGCAAAAGCCTGCGGCAAATGGGGGAAAAACTCTGTCACATTTTTTCGTTACCTGCGGTTGAGCATTTGAATAGGCCTTATACCAACCACATAGGCGCCGAAGAAGCGGTAAAAATTTTACATGCGCGCATGATCGAATATTTCGGGGCCGGCGAAGTACGAGTGCAAATCAGCGATGAGATTGTGTCCGATGCCTCTGCCGGTGGGGATTGTATTAAGGTCAATCGCCGCTCTTTTTTTTCCGAATTGGATTTGCAAGTCCTGGAAGTCCACGAAGGCTGGGTGCATATAGGCACAACACTGAACGGACGCGAGCAACCCTGGGCCACCTGGTTGAGTGTCGGCTCGCCGCGGATCACCGCAATCCAGGAGGGCATGGCTGTATTGCTGGAAACCCTGACATTCAGCTCATTCCCGCAACGCGCCCGGCGCATCAGTGATCGGGTTGTTGCCGTAGACCTCGCAGAACAGGGCGCGGATTTTTGCGATGTTTATAAATATTTTATCGAGCGTGGCATCACCGAACACGACAGTTACCGGGTTACCCAACGGGTATTCCGCGGCGGCACACTGACGGGCGGATCGGTATTCACCAAGGATATTTCCTACGTAAAAGGTTTCGTCGAAAACGTAAATTTTATTCGCAGCGCAATTAACTCCGGCGTGCCTGAAATTATTCCCATGTTATTTGTGGGGAAAGTAACGCTGGACGATGTACCTTTGTTGTACGAACGCTACCTGGAAGGGGTTATTACCGGACCCAAATATTTACCGCCGATGTTTAAGAACCTGAATGGTTTGTATGTGTGGTTCGGTTTTTCCAGCGGCATGTCATCGATTATGAACATCGCCCGTGTGCAGCAACACTTCAGCAAATTATTTGAAAAATTACCCGTACCGGAACATTTGTATGGGACTACCGATGCAGAAATTGATTGACCAGCACAAATCAATTAACGGTTGGTATCTACAAACCCTATAAACGCAGCTGTTAGCAAGTAAGATTGTAAATTATGACGTATTACAAAATTGTACTCTCCGGTGAGAATATTTTTTTTGAGAATGACAGCGATGCACCTGAACCGGTGATAGGTTTTATTACATGCAAATTGATCAACGCCGAGACGGAAGAATTGGCCGTCGCCACAGCAAAACGGGATCTATTGGTGCATTGGAACCACAGTTTTAATTCAGACCGAAAATTGGGTATGCCTAAACTGGCGGTTGAATTCATTGAACCGGTTAAAGGCTGGTTTAAACCCAAAACCAGCAACGATTATTACTGGTTTACCGGTGCAGAACATAAGCAGGAGCAACTCAATAAATTTACCCAGGCCCCCGGTCGCTGGTTTTGGGGCAGGAACAAAAAGACCAGGGCACATACTCCACCGGGAAATGCGCCTGAATAATTATTTAACCATTGGCAACGGCCGCTTCCTGTTCAACATTAATCAGGGCAAGCAGCGTTGCACGTAAACCCGGAGAAGTAATTTCCTCACTACGTGCGGATAAGGGTGAATTACCCACCCATTCAAAACGCCAGCGGAATAAATGGATTCCATCCATGGCCTCACGGACTTCAATCAGCTCCATGCGGCGCGCATCCAACGCCAGTTTTTCGCGTAATTGGAAGGCAAAAGGTTCGGCATTCTTGCCCACAAAACTGGAAGCTTGCTGGGTTGGCGCTGCGACAAATACGTAATCGCGCCCCTGGTGTTGGAGATGGTATACGCCCAGTTTGACGGATTGGCCCAATCGATTATTTAAGGAAGTATCTACAAAGAATGGGGTTAATAACATAGAACGTCCCGCTGCGTTTTTATAAGCGGCAATACAAAATTGCTGATCCGCTGGTTGATTATTCGCCACTCGGTTCCGTATGAAATCCCTCTGGTGCGGCGAGGCGGCAGTCTACGCCCTATTTGTTACAGTTCAAGCGAAAGCTGCCGTTGTCGCAAAATCCATTGGGGTATTCCGTCGGGTGTTACTTTATTGCCAAGTTGCATTGCATCATGGTGAACATTACGCACATCCTGTTTTGGCGTGGCGTAAGTCTCACAATCTGCTAATGTCACTAAGGCTGGGATGGCGCTGAATAGTTCCTTAATACCCGAGCGTATTTACTGATTTTTACTGAATGTTTTTTGCCCAGGCTGAATTGCGGATTTACCATTAACGCAGCAAAACATTTTGATATTAGTCCGCTGTTTTTTTTGTTTTTAGTCATAAGGAATGATTATGAACTCCTTCACTCACCATTTTTTACAAGTCTTACCAAAAGGTATCCCCGGCGCTGTGATAATCGCCCTGATGGGAATTTCCGGCTGCGCCATGCACGGGATAAAAGCCAATAGTGATCGCAACGCGAAAATTGCCCACCAGGATAGCTTTGGTGACCGTGCGCACAAAGTGATTTACCCGCAGCAAAACTGGAGTCCCGCCGACAGCTTGTGGTTTTACAGCGCCACCCAGGGTTCGAACCTGATTCCCTATGAGATATTCCTGCACCTGGAAATGCCGGACAGTGAGCAATTATTCCGCAGCGATGAAAATATGAACCGCCTGCGCTACCTTCCGCAAAAAACCTCCCGCACCAATCCGGATGCCTTACCCATCGGCTGGGTAAAAGATGAATATAAAGGAAAGGCGTATATCGGCTTGAATTGCGCCGCCTGCCATACCACCCAAATCAATTACGAAGGAACTGCAATTCGGATTGATGGCGGTGCCACCCTGGCGGATATGGATTTGATGCTGAGAGACCTGGCCCTGGCGCTGGATACCAGCCTGAACCATCCGATGAAATTCGAGCGCCTCGCGAGGAAGGTATTAAAAGCCCGGTATGCTGGGCAACGTGAAAGCTTTCGCGCGGAACTGGCCAGCACCACGCAAAAAATACAGGCGTATAACCGTGTTAATGAACCCGTCCACAAGGATGAATTACATGGAGACCAATTAATAACCTATGGATACGGCCGGCTGGATGCTTTCGGGCGGATTTACAACCGCATCCTCGAACACCTGACGCCCAATGACCCAACCAACCATAATCCACCCAATGCGCCGGTAAGCTATTCCTATTTATGGGATACCCCGCACCATGATTTTGTCGAATGGAACGGTGTGGGCGATAACGAAGCAAAAGGCCCATTGTTGCGCAATGCCGGTGAAGCCATGGGAGTCTTCGCGACCTTCGATTTGCACCAGGGCAATAATGATGGGAGTTACCCTTCATCCATCATTGTTCCCAATCTCATCAAGATGGAACGCAGCCTGGAAAGCCTTTGGTCCCCCCGCTGGCAGGACTTGGCCGAGCAAGGCGCACTGCCCCCCATAAATGCGGTTCTGGCGGAGCAAGGCCGCAAGGTTTACCAGGATTACCAATGCCACACCTGCCATGAGGTTATCGAACGCACCGACCCGAACCGGCGGATTATTGCCCGGTTTGCCAGTTTGCCGATTATCGGCACCGATGCGCTAATGGCTTCGAACACCCTCGAATACAAAGGTAAAAGCGGTGTATTTGAAGGCAGGGAAATGAACCCAAGGGCTCCGGAGCCGATACGCTTCGAGGAGGTTACAAGGGTATTACCCGCACTTAGCCTGGCAGCAGAGCTGATGACCCCGGAGTCCGGGGTCGACAAAGCACCGATTAGCGATGCCATCCGGGATAACCCCATCAAAAATACCCAACGCCATCTGGATTTTGAAATAGTCGATAAAAACAACTGGACCGCACTGGCCGCCTACAAAGCACGTCCGTTAAATGGGGTTTGGACCAGTGCACCTTACCTGCATAACGGTTCAGTACCCAGCCTTTACGAACTGTTTATGCCGAGTTGCGGCGATGATGAGATCGCCAGGGGTAAAACCTGCCGCCCCAACAAATTCACGGTGGGCACCCGCGAATTGGACCCGGTAAAGGTGGGTTTTGTGCAGCGTGATCCGGCTGAGTTCCCCGGCTTGTTTGTGTTTGATACCCGCTTGCCGGGTAATTCCAATAAAGGCCATGAATACACGGCGGGAATAACACCGGTGTTTGTACTGAATGAAGATGGCCGCCCCCGGCGCGATGCCCAGGGGAAACCGCTCATGCGCAAGCTGCCCCCGATAAGTAGCGAGCAACGCCGCGCATTGGTTGAATACTTGAAAACCCTTTAATCTCCCGTACCGGCAGCCGACCGCTGCCGGTTATTTTCACAATTGCTCACAGCTTCCTTTATTCAATTATGGCTAGAGTAGGCAGCGGGCAATGAACCAATCCTCCTGTTTAAAGGTCTGTATGCCACTTGTTTGGCACCGGCATGAATAGCGCCCTTGTACAGGCGATTTGATTGACACCGGCCGTCGCGACACACAGAATCACCGACCAGTTTTAACCTCAGGAATTTGCTGAATGAATAATGATCGTTTTTCGCCGCTGTTACAGCGTACCACCCTGCTCCTTGCGCTACTGGCAGGTTCATTGTTGTTAACCGCATGCGGCGGTGGCAGCGACAAGAAATCTTCAGCTAGCTCCTCGTCTTCCAGTATTCCCGCTTCATCGCGCAGCAGTTACGTGGCGGCCTCAGTGCCCGCCAACGGCTCGGGTGTATGGCCAAGCGTTAAGGTTGAGGCACAAAATCCCAAACAATTGACGTTCCAATGGAGCGCAGTGGAAGGGGCCACCTTTTACAAGCTGTTCAAACATGACGCTGCCACCGGCGGTGTTACCCAGGTAGGCACCGACTTGGCCACTACCCAGGCCGTGGACGACATCGGTGTACATGTCCATGATTGGGTCAATAATTACTATTATGTGGAAGCCTGCAACAGCGAGGGCTGCCAAAGGTCCGACCTCATCTTTACCGCCACTGAAATGATCAAGGCAATTGGTTATCTCAAAGCCTCCAACGGCCAGAACTTTGATAATTTTGGCTGGAGCATCGCGCTTGCAGCCGACGGCCAAACCCTTGCAGTCGGAGCCCCGGCAGAAGATAGCAACGCCACGGGGGTTAACGGTGACCAAGCCAACAATGACAGCACTAATTCAGGCGCGGTATATATCTTTGTTAAGGAAAATGGCGTTTGGGTGCAACAGGCCTATTTGAAGGCATCCAATACCGAACAACCCAATTTGAATACCAGTCGGATGCTGCCTAATGATCGTTTCGGTTATAAAGTCGCCCTGTCAGATGATGGAAACACCTTAGCGGTCTCCGCCTTATTGGAGGATAGCCCCTCGCGCGGTGTGAACTGTAACCAGGAAAACTATGAAGTCACCAATCCAGGGGCCTCATCAGATCCTTCTGACGATTTGATCCTGGCGCAGGATTACAACGTTGGGGCTGTCTATGTATTCACCCGCGCAGAAGCCGGGTGGACCCAGGAAGCCTACATCAAACCTTTCTATTCCCTGAGCCATCTGGATAGCGCCCTGAGATTCGGCGAGAGCCTGGCGCTATCCGGTGATGGAAAAACCCTGGCGATAGGCACCAGTAACGATGGCCTGCGGCTTTCCACTAACATCAATTACTACGCCAGCAGCTTCAGCAGTAACCCTACAGATATAGCGTGTTTTGAATACTATCCCTCAAGTGTTTCAAGTACGAGCAAGAATTCCAGTTCATCCAGCTCGTCAAGCAGTTCCAGTTCCAGCGCTAACTCAAGCACAAGTTCTGACTTCCCCGGCGGGGAAGCTTCCGGGGCAGTCTATATTTTCGTAAAAACCGCTGAACGGGGCTGGAAGGAAGAATCGTATTTGAAAGCCTCTAACGCCGAGCCCGGCGATATGTTCGGTGTCAGTGTTGCCCTTTCCTACGATGGCAATACAGCTGCCGTGGGTGCAACAGGTGAGGATGGTGCAAGTACAGGTATTAATGGGGATGAAGCGAGTAACGGGTGCTATTACTATGACACAACCATTGACGTGATCGATGCTAAATGCGAGAACGCTTCCCGGTATCGCTTCAGGGGCACCCTGAATAACGGCGCGGCTTACATTTTTACCCGCAGCGATAAAATCTGGACCCAACAAGCCTATCTGAAACCTTCCACTAGCTATTGGTCCACCCGTTTTGGTTATTCAGTTGATCTCTCGGCCGACGGCAATACCTTAAGTGTCGGGGCACCCGGTGATGCGAGTAGCTCTACCGTTATTAATGGCGACACGGCGCAATCCACCACTTTCGGCAATACCGGGGCTGCCTACATATTTAACAGGGCTGCGACAACCTGGAGCCAGGAAGCGGTCATTAAACCTTCCACACTGACCATGCCAGCCAAGCTGGAATTCATCGTTACCAATACCGCTACCGGTACAGGACAATTGCAAATTGATGGTGGCGGCGAATTCGGCAACAGCGTGAGCTTGTCCCAGGACGGCAATATCCTCGCCGTGGGTTCATACCTTGAGTCCAGTAATGCCAGCGGAATTGATGGTGACGAAGGTGATACCAGCCTGGCAGGGGCCGGGGCCGTCTTTGTCTTTAAACGCGACAATAGTGTCTGGTCACAAAATAGTTATGTGAAACCGGGCAACCCGGACGCCAACGATCGTTTTGGGTTGAACGTAGAGGTCTCTGGTGATGGCAACACCATGGCTGTTGGGGCACATCGCGAATCAGGCCGCGGTTATGCGTCGGCAACATCAACATCCAGCAACGCATCCAGCCTCGCGGAGGGCGAACTGGATCAAAACGATAACAGTGCCGAAGCAGCCGGTGCGGTTTATCTTTATTAACGAGCAGTTGCAAACGCTTTAACCATAACGGGAGGCATAGCCTCCCGTTGTTATTCCTGCAAAAAAAATCCAACAGTAATTATAGCCGCCAGGTTAATTGGATGGCCGGTACTCCTGCCGGTGCAATAAAGCCATCGCATATCCACAAATCGCCCACCGCAACCAAATTATCACCGCTATATAACAAGGGGACCGAGTCGCGTAACCAGGGTTCCAATTGATGTTCCTGCAAAAGTTTTTTCAAGGTTTGGGAATGTTGCCGGCCGGATGGCTTACAACGTTCGCCGCCACTGCGATAGCGAATTTGCAAATCCGCCAAATCCGCGCGCAAAAATTTGCCTTCCCTATTTTCACCCACCGCCACTTCCGTTAAGTGCAATTGCAGTGCCGGGAGTTCAACAGGCAATAAAAATAAACGTTCCTGGTATGGTTGTAACGCGTGCCTACCCCAGGTGACTTTTACCACAGCATCCGCGCGGGCATGGAATAGCTGGGTTTCCAATTGTTGCCAATGGACAGCCTCCGGCATATCACATTGCAATTGACGCAGCCAATAGCGCAGCACGTTTTGCCGCCGCGCGCGCGATAGGGATTTCAACCACAATAAATCAAGGCTCTGCCCCACTCGCTCGGCACGTACATCGGCGGATTGCAAGTCCTGTTGCGCATATTCGTCCAGGAGGTTTTCCTGCTGCGCACATAAATCAGCCGTCTGTTGCCACTTGCGCATAAAACCCGGCCACCGGCCATGCAACAAAGGCATAACCTGGTTGCGCAAAAAATTGCGATCGTAATAATCATCGTGGTTACTTTCATCTTCAACCCAGCTCAGGTTGTGCGCGTTTGCGTAAGCTTCGAGTTGCGGGCGCGAGAAATGCAACAGCGGTCGGATTATTTTACCGCTCCCTTCCAATTGCCGTTCATTGGCAATGGCCGCCAAACCACGCGGACCAGTACCGCGCATCAAGCGAAGCAATAAGGTTTCCGCCTGGTCATTGCTGTGATGCGCCGTAAATAAATAATCACCTTTGCCAAGGTACTGCGCGAACACTTTATAGCGCGCTTCGCGCGCGGCGTCCTCAATTCCTTTTCCCCCATTGGTTATCTGCACTTTTTCAGTGTGAAATGGCACGTTTAGTTGTTCGCAAAATGTTGCGCATTGGTTTTGCCAGTTATTTGCATTGGCTGAAATCTGGTGGTTAACATGCAAGGCGCGCAAGGCTACTGGAAGCCGCAATCCTACCAACGCATGGAGCAAAACTGTGGAATCCAGCCCACCGCTAAACCCTATCCACCAATTGGCAGCATAGGCTTCGAGGCTTCCCGGTAAAAAGGCGCGCAATTGTTCGGGCGTAAAATCCGGCATAAAAATGGGCATTGCTTTGTGGGATTAAATGCGTAGATTAATGCGGATTCACTCACAAGACAAAATTCATTTATGACTAGCCACCATTATGGCCACTGGCCCTCGCCTATTACCCCGGAACTATTGACTGCACAGGGGGTTCGCATCAGCGACCCGCAAGCAGTGGATAACCATTTGTACTGGCTGGAAACCCGCCCACAGGAAAAAGGCCGCAACGTATTGATGTGTGAATACAAAGGACAGCGCACAGAAATATTTGCAGCGCCTTTAAGTATCCGCACCCGCGCGCAGGAATATGGTGGATCTCCTTACCTCGCTACCGAACAGTTTATTTTTTTTGTGCAAGATAATAACCAACGAATTTACCAATACGAGATTGCCACACAGCAAACAACACTCCTCAGCCCGGAAGGTGCATTCCGCTACGCCGATTTTTGTTACGACGCCCATCGTCGCCGTTTAGTCGTGGTACGCGAAGATTATTCAGGAAATTCGCATCACCCCCAAACCAGTATCGTCGCATTCTGTTTGCAAACAGGCGCAATGAGTATTGTGGCGGAAGGAGCGGACTTTTATTCCAACCCGCGCTTATCGCCGAACGGCAACCACCTGAGTTACCTCCGCTGGTATCACCCGCAAATGCCTTGGGACGCAACTGAATGCCTAATGGTTGAACTTGATAGCCGCGGTGAGCCACTGCGCGAAAAAATAATCGCCGGCGGAAAATCCGAATCTGTGTTCCAACCCCAGTGGTCACCGGCAGGTGATTTATTTTTTGTTTCGGATATTGGCAACTGGTGGAACATTTATCGCTGGAACGGCACGGACGCAGAACCTGTGTGTTCGATGGCCGCTGAATTTGCCACACCGCAATGGGTATTCGGGATGAGTACCTACGGCTTCCTCAATGCAGAAGAAATTTTTTGCTGCTATAGCCAGCAAGGCCACTGGCACCTGGGCCTGATCAACCTCCAAAGCAAGCAATTGCAAACCCCGGTTTCGGATTTCCGCGATATTGCTGCAATTCATTGCCACAATGGCGCAGGTTATTTTATTGCAGCCAGCGCGACCGCAAGCGCACGGCTATGGAAATTCGATCATGGAGCTATTGCAGCCATCACGGATAACCAGCATAAACTCAGCGCCGCTTACATCTCCCAACCAACAGCCATTGAATTCCCCACCACCGACGGGGAAACTGCCTACGGATTTTTCTACCCGCCTAAAAATATCGATATATCTCCCCTACCCGATGGATTACCGCCGCTCATTGTTATGTGCCACGGAGGCCCAACGGGCGCAACGGAAACCGGGTTAAATTTAAAGGTACAGTTCTGGACCAGCCGTGGCTTTGCAGTATTGGATGTAAATTATCGGGGCAGTACCGGTTACGGTCGCCATTATCGCGACCGCTTAAAAAACAATTGGGGTATTACCGACGTAATAGATGCATGCAGTGGCGTTGATTATTTAATTACCCAGGGCTTGGCGGATAGAGATAAAATTGCCATTCGCGGTTCCAGTGCCGGTGGCTACACGGTATTGGCAGCATTGACATTTACCAGGGTGTTTAAGGCGGGCGCCAGCCTTTATGGTATTGGTGACCTGGAGGCATTGGCCAGGGATACACATAAGTTTGAGGCACATTACCTGGATTCGTTAATAGGTCCCTATCCGCACGAGCAGGCAATTTACCGCGCACGTTCTCCCATACACCACATCAATCAATTAAATTGTCCGGTCATTTTCTTGCAGGGGTTGCAAGATAAGGTGGTGCCGCCGGTACAGGCGGAAGCGATGGTTGCAGCGCTAAAAGCAAAGGGTATTTACACCGAATATGTCACATTTGCGGACGAAGGCCACGGCTTTCGCCAGGCGCAGAATATCCAGCGCGCAGTGGAAGCCGAACTCGCGTTTTATTTAAAAATATTTGATCAGCATACACCGGGAGATCATTAATGGGACGCTGGCGACCACCATCCCCCAAAGGCTCTAGCTATATTACTGCGGCGGGTTTTAAACGCATGAAAGATGAAGTGACCCAACTGTGGAAAATAGAGCGCCCGCAAGTCACCCAGGCAGTTCACGAAGCCGCTAAAAATGGCGACCGCAGCGAAAACGGGGATTATATTTACGGCAAAAAACGCCTGCGGGAAATTGATTCGCGGGTACGTTATTTATCCAAGCGTATGGAAGTGTTAACCGTTGTTGATCGCCTGCCCGAAGACCACAGCAAAGTATTTTTCGGTGCCTGGGTGACACTGGAAGATGAAGGCGGCAGTGAGAAAACCTACCAGATTGTCGGCCCCGATGAGTTTGATGTTGCGCAGCAAAAATTGAGTATGGATTCACCACTTGCCAAAGCCATGCTCGGCAAACGTATTGATGATGAAATCGTTTTAAGGAAGCCGGAAGGCGAAGAGTTTTTTTACATTTCGAACATTGAGTACAAACCCTATGACGAATAAATACCCGGGAGACTAGCGGCATTTGTTTACACGGGGCGGACATCAGCAGGCAAAACACATGTTTTGCCTGCGATGGACTGGCTATTTAATTAAACGCAACGCAAAGGGTACGCGGAAAGGCTTGCCGCTGGTCACGGCGATAATTCCCATGATGCAGAACACAAGGTGACAGATGCCCACGGCGGCGATTACCAGGACACCGATCACAATTACCGTCAATATCATTCCCGCTACATAACCTATAAGTGCGGTAATGGACCAGTTAAGCGCTTCTTTGCTCTGGTCCAGAACATAGGCATCATCTTTTTTCACCAGGTACATTACCAGGCCGGGTATAAATCCAAAAAAAATCGTGCCCAGCCATAGCAGCAGCGCCAGGTTTTTTGCATCCTGCGAAACAGTGGTTGCAACTTCGGTATTCGACGTTTGATTGTTTTCCATAGCCTTCCCCTTTTTTCATTGATCATCGTTTGATGGTGATGGGTGTAGATAAAAACGGGTGTAGATAATCAACCCTGAGCCTATCGGCAGATAAGTAATAGCAGTCGATTGACGAATAAACAACCAAACCCCAACCCGACCTGAAAGCCATTGTGAAAAATGCTATAGTTCGCCACCTTTTTTGCGGCCCGGCCAACCCCGGGACTCCCGCCAAATGAATTCGACAGGTTTGACCCTATGACCCATTCGCCACACAACGCATCACCCCGCAAGATTCTTGTTACCAGCGCCCTGCCCTATGCCAATGGTTCCATCCACCTTGGTCATTTGGTCGAATATATACAGACCGATATTTGGGTGCGCTTCCAGAAAATGCGCGGTGTGGATTGTATTTATGTCTGCGCGGACGACGCCCACGGCACGGCAATCATGCTCAAGGCTGAACAGATCGGGCATTCACCCGAACAACAAATCGCCAATGTAAAAGCCGAACATGAGGCGGATTTTGCCGCGTTTAATATCGGTTTCGATAATTACCACTCCACCCATTCGGAAGAAAACCGCCAGCTCTCCACGATGATTTACGAGCGCTTGAAAGCCAATGGCCATATCGCAACCCGCGCCATTACCCAAGCCTATGACCCGGAGAAACAGTTATTCCTCGCCGACCGCTACATCAAAGGCACTTGTCCCAAATGCAAAAGCGAAGACCAATACGGCGATAACTGCGAAAAATGCGGCGCGACCTATTCCCCGATGGATTTGCTAAACCCCAGGTCGGCGATTTCCGGGGCTACCCCGGTTGCAAAAGATTCGGAGCACTTTTTCTTCACCTTGCCCGCGTTCAGCGACTTTTTGAAAAACTGGACTCGCGCCGGTCACCTGCAAGAAGAAGTTGCCAACAAAATGGCCGAATGGCTGGATGCCGGTTTACAAGAGTGGGATATATCCCGCGATGCGCCCTATTTTGGTTTTGAAATCCCCGGCGAGCCCGGTAAATATTTTTATGTCTGGCTGGATGCGCCTATCGGTTATATCGCCAGCTTGAAGAACCTGTTGGATAAGCAGGGCAAGGATTGGTACGAGTACTGGAAGCCGGATTCCACCGCCGAGGTGTATCACTTTATCGGCAAGGACATCGTAAATTTCCATGCGCTGTTTTGGCCGGCAATGTTGCACTCCGCCAATTTGCGCACACCGAACCGAATTTGCGTGCACGGCTTTTTAACGGTGAACGGTACCAAGATGAGCAAGTCACGCGGCACGTTTATTAATGCCCGCACCTACCTTGACCACTTGAACCCCGAGTACCTGCGCTATTACTTCGCCGCAAAACTCACCAGCAATGTAGATGACATTGACCTGAACCTGGAGGACTTCATCCAGCGCGTGAATTCAGACCTGGTGGGAAAAGTAGTCAACATCGCCAGCCGCACCGCGAAATTTATCAGCAATGCGGGCGGTATTTTGGCCAATGAAATAGCCGATAAAGCGCTGTGGCAGCAGTTTGTAGCGGCAGGAGAGACCATCGCCAGCTATTACGAAAGCCGTGATTACAGCAAAGCCATGCGCGAAATCATGGCGCTGGCCGATGCCGCTAATGAATATATCGCCACACAAGAACCCTGGAAGCTGGCCAAGCAACCCGACGCTGAAGCACAAACCCAGGCGGTTTGTACCCTCGGCATCAATATGTTCCGCGCCCTGCTGACCTACCTGAAACCGGTATTGCCGGCATTAACCAACGATGCCGAACAGTTCCTGGGGGAAACCTTGAGCTGGAACGCCCCGTTGAGCTTCCGCTCCGGTGAAAAAATTAATGAATTTAAACCACTGCTCACCCGCATAGAAAAAGACAAGGTGGACGCAATGATTGAAGCGGGCAAAGAAGCCCTTGCCGCCGCACCAGCGGCAAAAGCAACCGTGGAAACAATTGATCGGGAGCCAATTGCAGCGGAAATTGACTTTAATGATTTCGCCAGGGTGGATTTGCGGATCGCGCTCATAGCCAATGCCGAGCATGTTGAAGGTTCGGATAAATTGCTGCGTCTCACGCTGGACCTGGGCGGTGAAACCCGCAATGTATTTTCGGGTATCAAAGCGGCTTATAAACCGGAAGACCTGGTGGGCAAGCTCACTGTCGTTGTCGCCAACCTTAAACCGCGCAAAATGAAATTCGGCATAAGTGAAGGCATGGTGTTAGCGGCCGGTCCCGGTGGAAGCGAGCTTTATTTACTGGAGCCGCACGGCGGGGCAAAACCCGGCCAGCGCGTGATGTAGTCCTTGATTCCGCCCCAAAAACCTTCCTTTTCACAAGGAAGGTTTTTGAAGGCAGATGGTTTATTGAATTAATCCGGATCAAGATGAAACAAGGCAATTACAGCAGCAAAAAGAAGGGAATTCATAAAGATATAAAGAAAGAAACTAAAGCTTTATATCATTTTTATTGAGAATCCCCCTCCGCTTGCCGATAATACGCAGCCCGAAAACATCCCCCCTGTTTCCCAGCGGAAAAACACCATGAGTTTCAGCGAATTAGCCATCATTCTGCTCAGCACCGTGCTGGTGAATAATTTTGTATTGGCGCAATTCCTGGGCCTGTGTCCGTTTATGGGGGTATCCAACAAATTGGAAAGCGCCATAGGCATGGCCGGGGCCACAACCTTTGTGATGACCCTCGCCTCTATCTGCACCTATTTGGTAAATACCTGGGTACTCGCCCCCCTCGGCTTGAGTTACCTGCGGACCATTGCCTTTATCCTGGTGATTGCGGCGGTAGTGCAGTTTGTAAAAATGTTTATGGAGAAAACCAGCCCCCTGCTTTACCGCGTGCTGGGTGTGTTTTTGCCATTGATTACCGTTAACTGCGCGGTATTGGGCGTAGCCCTGCTGAATACCCAAAAGGTCCACAACTTCTTTGAATCCACCCTGTACGGGTTCGGTGGCGCATTGGGTTTTGCGATGGTTCTGGTGCTGTTTTCGGCCATGCGCGAACGCCTTGCGGTAGCCGATGTGCCCGCGCCGTTTAAAGGCGCGTCCATCGGTATGATCACCGCTGGCCTTATGGCCCTGGCCTTCCTTGGCTTTGGCGGTTTGGTCAGCTTGCAATAAGCGGAGTGAATGCGAGCATGATCGATTTTATCCTGCAAAACCCGGTAATCAGCGCCCTTATCGCCCTGGGCGGATTGGCCGCCCTGTTTGGTGCGGTGCTTGGATTTGCTGCAGTGAAATTCAAAGTGGAAGGCGACCCTATTGTGGACCAAATCGACGCCCTCCTGCCCCAAACCCAGTGCGGCCAGTGCGGCCATCCCGGCTGCCGCCCCTATGCCCAGGCAATTGCCGGTGGTGAAGCTATCAACAAGTGCCCACCGGGCGGCCAGGCTACGATCAATGCCCTGGCAGATTTGCTGGACGTAGAAGCTCCTTCGCTGGACGCCGAGCATGGCGAACACTCCAATGTGAAGAAAGTTGCCTTTATCCGCGAAGATGAATGTATCGGTTGTACCAAGTGCATCCAGGCTTGCCCAATGGATGCAATCCTGGGTGCGGCCAAACACATGCACACGGTAATTGCCGACGAATGCACCGGCTGTGACCTGTGCGTGGAACCCTGTCCGGTCGATTGCATCGATATGGTCCCGGTACAGACCGACCTTAAAACCTGGAAGTGGGATTTGCCGGCAACCAACCAAACACCGGTATTCCATGTGATCGCCAGCGAAATAAATTTGATTGCCTCTGACCTGGGCAGGGGTGCGGCTTTTGATACGCACAAAACCACCGACGAGACAGGTAAAGCCGCATAAATGACTAGCCTAATCAAAGTCTGGGAGCTACCCGGCGGCATTCACCCGCCTGAAAATAAAATCCAATCCTTGCAATTACCGCTGGGTAATATTCCGTTGCCGCCGGTCCTGGTGATTCCCCTGAACCAGCACATGGGTACGCCGGCGCAGCCAGTCGTGCAAGTAGGTGAGCGCGTGCTAACCGGACAATTGATCGGAGCCGCGGACGGCACCTTTAGCGCCAATACCCACGCATCAACCTCGGGCACCGTCATTGCGATTGAGGAACGAGCCATTCCCCATCCATCGGGAATGAACGCCGAATCTATCGTTATCCAACCCGATGGCAAGCATGAATGGGTTGCCAGGGAAGAATGCGCTGATTACCGCGCACAGGATCGACTGGATTTGCTGAAAAAAATCCGTGAGGCGGGAGTAGCGGGACTCGGTGGTGCCGGCTTTCCCACCGCCGTCAAACTCGCCCCTAAATCCACCCAGGTAATTGATACCCTGATCCTCAACGGCGCGGAGTGCGAGCCTTACATTACCGCCGACGATATTTTGATGCAGGTTCGCGCCGATGAACTGGTGGCCGGTACTTTATTACTGAGCCATATCCTCCATCACCCCGGCAACCTGCTGATTGGTATCGAAGACAATAAACCCAACGCCATTGCCGCCCTGAGGGCCGCCGTGGCTGGCGCTGCGGTTAACGACCCGGAAGCGGCAAAAATCCAGGTGGTGGCGTTCCCCACCAAATATCCCTCCGGTGGTGCAAAACAGTTAATCCAGATCCTGACCGGGCGTGAAATCCCCAGCGGTCATCACTCGGCGGATATAGGTGTTATTTGCGTCAACGTGGGTACGGCTGTTGCGGCCTGGAGGGCTGTGCGTTATGGCGAACCGCTTATTTCCCGCGTCACCACGGTAGTGGGCGAGTCGCTGCAAATCCAGCGAAATATCGATGTATTGATCGGTACTCCCATCAGCTATGTATTGGCGCAGCACGGTTTTGATGCGGCCCGAGCCTCCAGGGTAATCATGGGCGGCCCAATGATGGGCTTTAGCTTGCTCGACCTGGATGCCCCGGTGATAAAAACCACCAACTGCATTCTCGCCCCCGGCACGCGGGAGCTACCACCGCCCCAACCGGCGCAGGCCTGTATCCGCTGCGGAATGTGTGCCGAAGTTTGCCCGGTAAGCCTCTTGCCACAGCAATTGTTTTGGTATGCCCAAGCCGAGGATTTTGACCGGCTTGAATCCCATAATCTGTTTGATTGTATTGAATGCGGCGCCTGCTCATACGTATGCCCCAGCACCATCCCGCTGGTGCAATACTACCGCGCCGCCAAAGGCAGCATTCGCCTGCATGAAATAGAGAAGGAAAAAGCTGACCGTTCCCGCCAGCGTTTCGAATTCCGTAAAGCGCGCATCGCCAAGGAAGAAGCTGAAAAAGAAGCCAAGCGCCTGGCGCGTCAAAAAGCAGCCGAGGAAGCGAAAAAGAAACTCGCAGAAAAGGCAGCCGAAGCGCCTGCCGCCAACCCCGCAACCCATTTGGCGACCGCAAACGATCCAGTGAGTGCCGCTGTGGCAAAGGCCAGTGCAGCAGAGGCATCACCCGACGAACAAAAAGCTAAATTGGAACGCCTGTTGGCTGCCGCCCAAAACGGGTTGGCATTCGCGCAAAAGCCACTGGTCCCTAACGAAGCGGGCTCCAGCATCACTGAAGAACAACTCGAAAAACAAAAAGCGCGCATCAAGCAAGCCGAATTAAAAGTTGCTGAGGCGGAGAAAAAGCTTGCCGAATTCGTTGCCAGCCAAACCGCCACGCCAGCAATAACAGACGATAAGGCCCCAGTAGCGGATCCCAATGACCCAGTGGCGGCAGCCATCGCCCGCGCCCAGGCTAAGTTAACCATGCCGCCCGTCGATAAAGCGCGCGCCAACCTCGAATCCTTGCGCTCACGCCTCGCGAAGGCGGAGGAAAAAGTTGCCGGTGCAAAAGCCGAAGGCAGCGCCAACCTGGATGCCCTTGAACAAGGCGCCAGCAAACTGCGCGAAAAGATTCGTGAGGCAGAAGCAGAGTTGGCAGCACTGGGAGTCACTGAACCAATCCCGGCGCCAGCGCCAGTCACGGAAACAGTCGAGCAAAGCGCTGCCCAGGCAGCTATCGAGAAAGCCAGGGCGAAAGCCGCCGCTATGGCAATCATGAGCGATGACGAAAAGCGCACTGAGCAAATGCAATCCCTGCAAAATCGTTTACAAAAGGCCCGTGAACGCCTGGCCAAAGCGGAGGCTGAAAATGATCCCAATATCGAAGCCTTCCGCGCCGGTGTCACCAAGCTGGAAGAAAAATTGAGCGAATTTGATATTGCTTAAAACGAATAAATCAGGGACAAATATGGAGTATTTCAAAACACTTGAAGACTTAAGGGATTATGTAAAAACCTTGGGGAAATTTTATGCACGCCCTACCGAGAAAGGCGCTCACCCAACCCTATATATAAGTGTTACAGATAAGGGAATAATTCAAGGAGTTCGAAAAAGAGATTATTTGTTCTCTGCTGATGAGCAATGGGTTTTACCGCACCCGCATATGGGTCTTTCTTTTTCCGCCCATTGGCAACACTTGAAACGAATTTACAAACTGAAGCAGAAAATCACCGAATCAAAAAGTATTGATGTTTTTTGGGTATTGGAAAAGGCAGATATTCCAGATGGATTAGAATTTGCTCCAGACCCACAAGACCCCAATCACTATTTGCTTCGAGTAACCGAAAAAATGCTGGTGCATCAGTTGGTCGCAAAATTGATTTGGGTAGCAGACAGGATGAGCGTTATTCGCTGTGGGGAGAAATCATTATGATTACCTACAAATATCCGGAAGAGAAACTCATTCTCCTGCATTACGCTAACAAACTTGCCAACGCAGAAGTTAAAGCGATTCTGGATACCGGCATGGTTAGAAATGCAGGTGAAGCCCGAGCACTCAGCGCATTTTATTGGGAAATGGTTGATCAGGCTGTAAAAGATCGAGGTATAGAAATTACGGTGATGGAGAATGAAGGTTTCGAGCATTGGCTCGAATATATTTTTCATACCCTCAATGGTTATTTGGTCAGCAATGGCTATGAACACGAATGGGATTCTGCAACCGACAATTAACCAGTCGCATGAATTCTTCTTTTTGAGAAACCCTGATGGCGTTATTAAATATCACTTCCCCGCATACCCACGGGGCCAACCGCACCGGGCGTGTTATGCGCCTGGTAGTCTACGCAACCTTTCCGGGCATTGCCGCGTTAACCCATTTTTTCGGGATCGGCGTGCTGATCAATGTATTCCTGGCCAGTATCAGTTGTATCGCCTTTGAAGCCGCCGCGATGAAATTGCGTCAACGCCCGGTAATCTTTTACCTGCGCGATTGCAGCGCCCTGGTCACAGGTGTCCTTATCGGGGTATCCCTGCCCGCCTATTGTCCCTGGTGGCTGGTTATCAGTGGCAGTTTTATTGCGATTGTCCTGGCCAAACAACTCTATGGCGGGATGGGGTTCAATCCATTCAACCCGGCGATGGTCGCTTACGCACTGTTGCTCGTTTCCTTCCCCTTACCCATGACTAGCTGGCCAACCCCATTGCCCCTCTTGGCCGACAACCAAACAACACCCGGCCTCATCGCAGCCTTGGAAAAAATCTTTTTCGGGGTTCCGATTGATGGCTACAGCTCAGCGACAGTGTTGGACATTATGAAGCAAAACGCAGGCCTCACATTGGACGACCTTTACCAAAAAGAAGCTGTATTTAGTGATGGCCGTTGGGCTGGTGCAGGCTGGGAATGGGTAAATATCGCGTTTTTGATCGGCGGTATTTACCTGCTCTATAAAAAAGTCTTCACCTGGCACGCACCGGTTTCCATGTTGGCGGCATTGGCAATGATGGCAACGCTGTTCTATGACAGCGGCAGTTCCAACTCCAGCGGCTCGCCGATTTTCCATTTATTGTCTGGCGCGACCATGCTGGGGGCATTCTTTATCGTGACTGATCCGGTTAGCTCGGCAGTCAGCAACCGCGGCCGCATTATCTATGGTGCGCTGATTGGCATACTGGTGTATGTCATTCGCAGTTGGGGAACCAGTTATCCGGATGGTGTCGCGTTTGCGGTGTTGTTATTAAATTTCGCCGCCCCGTTTATCGATTACTACACCACACCGCGCACCTACGGCCATAAAAAGCCGCGCCGTGCGACCGACAGCGCACCGCGTGACAGTCATTGATGGGGGGGGATGAAAATGCTCGGTAAATCCATCAGTAAAAACACGTTAATACTTACCGCTTTTGCGATTGTCACCGCCGGTGCCCTGGCGCTTACCAACCTGGGCACCCAGGAGCGAATCGCCAAGGCTGAACGTGCCGCACAGCAGCGCGCGCTTTATGAGATTATCCCGCCTGACCAACACGACAATGATTTGCTTACCGACACCATTCCCGTTCCATCAGCCGCATGGGAACCGCTGGGAGCCAATGCCGCGAGCAAAATCCATCGCGCGCGCCGCAACGGTGAAATTTCCGCGCTGATTATTCCCGCCGTGGCCCACGATGGTTATTCCGGGGACATCAGTATGATTGTCGGTGTTAACAGCGATGGCACCCTTGCCGGTGTGCGGGTTCTGCTGCATAAGGAAACCCCCGGCCTGGGCGATAAAATCGAGCTGAAAAAGCACCAATGGATTTTGAGTTTCAATGGCAAAAGTTTGCAGGTGCCTGTACTCGAAGATTGGAAAGTTAAAAAGGATGGGGGTATGTTTGATCAATTTGCCGGTGCGACTATTACACCGCGCGCGGTTGTTGGCCAGGTTAAACGTGTGCTGGAATTTGTTGTGGCCAACAAACAGATTCTATTCAATGAGAACGTAAAAGACTCGACCCGCCCCGGAGCCATCCAGGACAAGGCTGGCCTCATCCAGGAGAGTACAAATGAGTGACGTCAATTACAAAGAAATTACTGAAAAAGGCTTATGGAGCAACAATCCGGCCCTGGTGCAACTGCTCGGTTTATGCCCGTTGCTGGCGGTAAGCTCCAGTGTTGTCAATGCGATGGGGTTGGGGCTGGCGACGCTGCTGGTGTTGACTACCACCAACTCGGTTGTTTCCCTGATTCGCAGTTATGTCAGTGATGCAGTGCGCCTGCCGGCCTTTGTGATGATTATCGCTTCCGCCGTTACCTGTATCGAATTACTGATGAAGGCATTCACTTTTGAGCTTTACCAGATTCTCGGCCTGTTCATTCCACTGATCGTCACTAACTGCGCGGTGCTTGGGCGCGCTGATGCATTTGCCAGCAAACAGAAAATCCTTCCGGCAGCGGTCGATGGATTCATGATGGGCTTCGGGTTTTTATTGGTGTTAATGCTGGTCGGTGCTGTGCGTGAATTGCTTGGTACCGGCCATTTATTTGCTGATATGAATTTAATTTTTGGTGAATCCGCGCGTACATGGCAATTAAATGTATTCGGGGCAAACTATCCCAATGTGATTTTTGCGCTTTTGCCACCCGGTGCATTTATCGTTGTGGGGTTCCTCATTGCCATCAAGAATATTGTGGATGCACAAATTAAAAAACGCGCGGAAGCGCGTAAAACAGCAACAGTTAAAGGCAGCAAACGCGTGCGCACCACCGGCTCCGTTGCCTGATAATTCGTCATTCCCATGGATAAGAGGTTCCTGATGCTCGAAATCGAAACAGCCGAAATGATCACCTTTTACGACAAATATATCGTTCCCTGGGGCGTGAAAATTTTGATCGCACTGATCATTTTTCTCATCGGCCAGATGGTGGCAAAAATTATTGCGCGGGTGCTCGGCAAAGTATTAACGCACACCAAACTGGATCGAATCCTCGTGGAATTTATCCAATCATTGGTTAATGCGCTCTTATTGGTTTTTGTTGTGGTTGCCGCGCTGGACCAACTCGGTGTTAACACCAATTCCGTTATTGCCGTGCTGGGTGCGGCAGGATTGGCCATCGGATTGGCGCTGCAAGGTTCGCTGCAAAATTTTGCCGCGGGTTTTATGCTGCTGATTTTCCGTCCGTTTAAATCCGGCGATTTCGTGGAAACTGCCGGAACCTCCGGCATGATTGAAAAAATTGGAATTTTTTCCACTACCATGCACACCGGCGACAACAAAGAAGTCATCATTCCTAACGGCGCTATTTACAGCAGCAATATCATTAATTACTCAAAACGCCCCACCCGTCGTATCGATATGATTTTCAGCATTGGTTATGATGATGATATTCGCCTGGCCCGCGATGTGATGGACAAAATCATCAAAGATGAACCCAGGGTTTTACCCGAGCCCGAACCCCTGATTGCCGTTGGCGAGCTGGGCGCGAGCAGCGTGAATTTTTATGTACGCCCTTGGGTGAAGACAGAAGATTATTGGGACGTTAAATATTCCCTGACCGAAAAAATTAAAATTGCCTTTGATGAAAATGGCATTACTATCCCCTTTCCCCAGATGGACATCCGCTGGAACAAACAATTAACCAAATAAAACCGCAATAGGGCCGGCAACCCCTGGCGGCCTCCATGACACAGCCGTTTATGCGGGCAAGATCAATTTCGCATTCCTGCGGGCAGTGCGACATGTGCCTACAACCGACACAGTATTATCTGGTTACAATAGGCAAATTTTAAAATTTGCCTATTGTAACCACAAGGATTCCGCTATGCGTCACCTTGCTGCTTATTTGTTTCTCTTCGCCCTTCCCCTGGTTAGCCTGGGTAATATCGCTAAAGCACAAGACCGGGATTTCACCCTGCAAATAAAATATTCACCTTGGGGAACCATAGACGCCGACGAAGATGATTTCGATTATTTCAATGAAGGTGATTCCTACCAAAAATACGAACTGGATTTGGAACGCAGTTTCGGCCTCAGGGCAATGTACGAACCTTTATATATTGCGGCTAACCGTTATACGACCCAAATCAATACTTATTCACCCGAAGCAAGGGTTGATACTTTTTCCGTAGGTTTTGGTGGAATTAATTATGATGCCTTTGCTTACGACTCAGGTCTGTATTTGTTGGGAGCCATAGGTGCAGGTCGGGGTAATTTTAAATTCGATGATGAGGATATGGATGACTGGGAAGCATTTATAGAAGCCAATGCCGAAATCGGGTTAAGAATCCAGGAACATTTTTTAATCGGTGTTGGCGGCGAATGGCAACACTTTGGCGAGCCCGGCGAAAGCAAGGCTAATTACTGGAATTTATACTTCTCTACCGGGTTTACATTCTAATATGACTCAACACATATCCATCCCGCTAAAAGATAGCTATAAACTTTTTAACCACGGCCCGGTAAGTATCATTACCAGCGCCGATGGCAATAAACGCAACATCATGGCGGCCGCATGGACTATGCCGTTGGACTTTTCCCCGCCTAAAGTTGCGGTAGTAATTGACAAAAATACTTACACGCGTGAATTGGTGGACGCTAGCGGTGAGTTCGGCTTGCAATTTCCCATGCGAAAAATTGCCAAACTAACCATGGATGTCGGCGATGTATCTGGCCGTGATCTGGATAAATTTTCTCGCTTCGACATCAAAACATTTCCGGCATCGAAAATCGCAGCACCATTTATCCCGGATTGCATCGGCTGGCTTGAATGCAAAGTCATTAAACAGGGAGCCGAATCTATGGATCTCATCGTTGGGGAAGTCATCGCTGCCTATGCAGACGCAGAGCAGTTTTTAAATGGTCGCTGGCATTTTTCCGATGATCCGCAAAAGCGCAGTATTCATTACATGGCAGGCGGAGAATTTTATATGACCGGTGAATCGTTTCGGGCTACACACGAATAAAGTGAAATAAAAAAGGCCCGTATATCGGGCCAAGTCTCAGAGAGACAACACGCAAGACGGCTGCTTCGGCTTGATACCGAGGCGATCAAATCAGGTCAAACTCTTCATCTATCGCTCCATGGCAGGAGAAGGTCCCGAAAATTTAAAATGAAATTACCGATTCAGTGGTGATCCATCAATGCACCTGTAATCTAAACTGCAATAACCAGTCCAGATTGCTTTTACCCATTGAATACTTTTAAAAATTATTCATAAATACCTGCCGACCAAATGGCGCCTAATCCCTTCCTAAGAAAGGGATTATTCAATATCAGGGTTAATTAGTTATATTTTTGGAAAAACTTAGGGATTGTTAGCCTAAAATTTTTTATCAGCCAGGCTAATTAGCCCTGAAAGCGGGTCATGATTTGATACGAAACCACCCGGCAATACTCTGGCGTGGATGTGTTGCCGGCAGCACTTCATGGGGAAATTCTTCGCTCAAAAACAAAACCAACCTGCCGTATTCTGGTGCAACACGCACCAGTTCTTGTTCTCCCGCTTCATCATAGAGCACCAACTCCCCACCCGCCGCTAAACTCCAATTCGGGTTCAAATAAAAAACGCAGGAAAGCTTGCGACCGGGTTTGCCGCGAAATGCGTCGCGGTGTTTTTTATAAAAAGCACCGGGTGCGTAACTTGCAAAATGGGCTTCAAAGTCAAACAAACCCAGGAATAGACGTTCATTCAGCGCGTCCCGGAGTTTATCCATAACCGATAAAAATTCGGTTATTGCGGAGTCGCCTGGTTCCAGCCATTGGATTTCATCGCCGCGCACCGAGTCGTTAAGCTGATAATCCCCTTCCCGACCTACGCCGGCTCGCTTAAGCTGGTCAGATCGAGCGGCGATAAGTTCCACGAGCGCCTGGGTGATATGTTGGGGAAAAGCTGAATCCAAAATAATAAAGCCAGGACCGGCAAGCGCATCAGCAATTTCATCGTAGTGATCCTGTAGCTGGGTTCGAAGACTCGCCATACAATTCATCCCATTCACAAAAATTTTAATTATTAATTTGGTCCGGTAATTTTTTTACGGTGTAAATATCAAAGCGACTGGATTTACCTTCCAATTGATAGGATGGCGCCTGGTTATTTAAAAACGAGGCTTTGCGCGGGCGTTTAACCACCACGCGATAATTAACGCGGGTTAATGCAAGCGGGAGAATTAAATCCGCATCTTCATCCTTGCCAACAACGGAATGAAATGCCGCCATTTCTTTTTTTACATCGGCGCTTTTTTGCCGTTCAGGAAACATCGGGTCTAAATAAATCACATCAGGAAATTGTGCCGCATCCAGCGACAATAAATATTCATGGCTATCTTGTTTAACCAATCCCATGCGTCGCAGTATCGATAAAAGTTCCGGGTCTTCATTCGTTGCAAAAGTAAGTGCACGTTCCAATCCGTCATCCAACAACGCCTGGACGACAGGTGAACGCTCCAACATGGTTACCCTGCATCCCAGGCTTGCCAACACGAAACTGTCTTTACCCAAACCGGCCGTTGCATCCAGCACATGAGGATAGCAACCCGCTTTTATCCCAACCGCCTTGGCAATCATTTGCCCCTTACCGCCACCAAATTTGCGCCGATGATCAACCGCGCCCCCGGTGAACTCCGCAACAATCGGCCCAGGTGCTTTGCGTCCGGTTTGCTGCAATACCGTGGCGTACCCATCGAACAAAACAACGAATCCATAATTGCTGATTGCATCCGGCGATTGATCCCACAGCAACGGAACATTCATTTGTGCAGCGAGAAACCCGGCTGATTCACGCTGGGATAAATCGTTACATAACACTGCAATAGATTCGATCATGGTAACCACTGGCAAGGAAAAGCAAAGCCGCATTATCCCTGCTGCGTCCAGTGACCGCAAAATTATTTTCCCCAAAAGCCCAGGAACCGAGCTAATAATCGAGGCCAAATGTTTCCGTATGGGAGTGGGATTATTGAGTGCGCCGCCATACCGGATTAAAGGCAATAAAAAAGCCGCTGCGGTTTCCCGAGCGGCTTTTTTTCATGGTTGGCTTATTCGTTAGGAATCAATTCCAGTTCTACACGACGGTTTTGTTCACGACCGGCAGGAGTATCGTTGCTGGCGACCGGGTAGCGTGAACCGTATCCATAAGATTGGATTCGAGCGCCATTAACCTTTTGGCTGCGCAGGTACATAGCTACGCTATCTGCCCGACGCTCACTGAGCGGGATGTTGATTTTGTCGCCACCGGTCGAATCAGTATGTCCGGTAATACGAATAGATGTTTGATTGAATTCTGCCAGTACCTTGGCAACCGAGTTCAACACAGCAAAAAAGTCCGAGCGGATATCTGCGCTATTGGAGGCAAAGGTAATATTGCCAGGCATAATCAATGTCAGGTTGTTGCCATCACGTTGTACCTGTACGCCAGTGCCTTGTAGCTCCGCACGCAATTTGGCTTCCTGGCGATCCATATAATTGCCCACACCGCCGCCAATCGCACCGCCAATCAAGCCACCTTTCAGCGCGCGTTCACGGCGATCTTTGGCATTGTCACCGGTTGCCGCACCCAGAACTGCGCCGGCAACTGCACCTATACCCGCTCCTTTTACAGTTTTGCTGGTTTTTTGTTCGCCGGTGTAAGGATCTGTTGTCGTACAACCAATCAGGCCCACAGAAAGTAACAGGGCAAGTACAAATTTCATGGTAAACCTCCAAAGGTATATAGGTGTTGTTTTTGTCGGATCGATAAACAGTGTAGATCTTTATCGTTCAGTAGAAACAGTTTTCTTCCAAATGTATTTATCAAAATGCGATATTGGTCAGGTTGGGACGTACCAAAATGCGAATAACGTAAACGAATTGTCCAATCGAGCAACTGAACCAATACTGAATTATCAATTCTATCATTGCTGTAAATGATCCATCTGTTTAAAGTGAACAGCAGATCACATTTTTCCTGTTTCATTAATATTCATGGCCAGTCACGACGGAGCGAGCATTATGCAAATTCAATTTCCTTTACCAGCTCTCCTGGTTATTTTCAGTGCCTGCTTGTTTGGTTGTAAAAATTATTCAGTTAGTGTGAATAATAAAACTGTCTATACACCTGCACCATTATTTGACAATTACCAGTTGGCCGATGCCAAATTAAAAGACTGCGTTGAGCAAACAATTCACGATTTGCACATTACCAAAGCAGAAGAATTAACACGCCTGAATTGCAGTAACGCGGGGATAAGTTCAATAGAGGGGTTGGATAAATTTTTTGCATTAACCGAACTTAACCTGGCAAATAACCGTTTAACCGACATTAATAGCCTGGCAAAACTCGGGCGCTTGGAAGTTCTGGTATTAAAAAACAATCAGATTAAAAACCCTGCGCCTCTATTAAATTTGTTACATATCCAATCGCTTGATGTCACTCGAAATCCGATGACCTGCAAAGATTTATATCAACTCGGCAAAAACCTGCAAGACCAGAAGCCGGATTTGAAATTTCCGGAGCAGTGTTAATTGATAAATTGAAAGGAAGCGCCCCGGTTATGTGGGGCGCAAAAAATTAAGTCGCACCCCGAACAAACATCAAACCGATGGTGTTGCGCAATTGGTGTACAACACGCATGCGTACCGGTTCTGCATTAATTGCCCCCACAGCTTTTTTAAACTTCACCATGACTTCTGTTCCTACGGGCGGACAAACCTGATTCTCGATTTGAACCTGGGCACCGCCATCAGAAATATCCTTGGCAAAACCTACGATAGTTCCAAAGCTCGGATGAGACATTTCAACGCGTACCGATGTAGAGGTACGTTCAAACAAGCGGCGTTCGTTCACTGTAGATTCTCCATAATGGAAGCCTTGCGGCTTGGCCCGGATTGTTGTTTGAGTATAGATAGAATTCACCAAAATTCACTGCGGGGCTTTTTTACATAAAACACTGGTATAAAAAAAGGGGCATAGGCCCCTTTTTGTGCCAGTTCAAGTATTAGAAGGTTAAACCCAAACGTTGGCCAACCAATTCGTAAGACTCGACTACGTTGCCCAGATTCTGGCGAAAACGATCCTTATCCAATTTTTCGCGCGTGTCTTTATCCCACAAACGGCAACCGTCCGGTGAGAACTCGTCCCCAAGAATGACTTCGCCCTTGTGGACGCCGAATTCAACTTTGAAATCCACCAATAACATGTTGCCCGCAGCAAACAAATCTTTAAGCACTGCATTAATCTTGAATGTTAATTCTTTCATGCGCGTCATTTGCTCCGGCGTCGCCCAGCCAAAGGATTGCACATGGTATTCATTGACCATAGGGTCGCCCAAAGCATCATTTTTCAAAAACAATTCAAATGTGGGAGGGGTCAATTCCAACCCCTCCTGCACTCCCAAACGGCGCACCAATGAACCCGATGCGAGATTGCGCACTACACATTCAACCGGAATCATTTTCATGGTTTTCACCAGGGATTCGGTGTCAGACAATTGTTTAACGAAATGTGTCGGAATACCCGCTTCTTGCAACCGGGTCATGATGAACGCGTTGAATTTATTGTTCACCATTCCCTTGCGATCCAACTGTTCTACGCGTTTACCATCAAACGCCGAGGTGTCGTTGCGGAACAGCATAATGACATGATCGGGATCATCAGTTCTGAAGATGGATTTGGCTTTGCCAGCGTAAAGTTGTTCGCGCTTTTCCATTGATAGGCCTGCTATATAAAGAATAAAGATAAATTAAAAAACGGATAACCAATCAAATCCCTGGTTTTGGCACGCAAAGGTTATTTGCTTAACCTCCACCGTGACAGGTGCCAGAGCAGCCTGGGCCAACTCCAGCGAATTATTTTGCTGGCTGATATGGGCAACAACCAGATGCTGCAAACGGGCACAATTCAAGCGTTGCAAAAAACCTGCCGCCTGCTGGTTACTTAAATGACCCCACAAACCACCGACGCGCTTTTTAAGTGACGGCGGATAAGGGCCGGACGCCAGCATAAAAGGATCATGGTTAGCTTCCAGCACGATAGCATCCAGATCCTGGTAATGTTCTTCCACATGGGCAGTAATACTACCCAGGTCCGTCAGTATCCCTAATTTGATCCCTGAACGCTCAATAATAAACTGCGCTGGTTCCCGTGCATCATGGGGAACGGCAACCGGCGTTATTTTAAGCTGATCCAGGTTGAAGGGAGCATAACTTTCTATCAGGCGCAAATCCGGTAACTCGCCGATATCGCGACTATGATAGGTTCCCGGCGTCATAAAAACCGGCAAACCATAACGTCGGGCGAGAGGAGCGACCCCCCTGATATGGTCGCTATGCTCATGGGTAACCAATATTGCGCTTAAATCATCGGGCCGCTTACCCAGCCGCCCAAGGCGTTGAATGGTTTCCCTTACGCTGAAACCACAATCAATTAACAGCGTACCCGAATCCCACTCCACCAGCGTCGAATTGCCGCGGCTACCACTTCCCAATGACGCAAAGCGCAATGATGTGGTCATTTAAATCAGATTTTTACGCAATACGGTCAATAATTCGCGCGCTTCATGGGGCGCTATACGTTTGCCGTAGGGGTCGCGGACACGGACCACAAAGTTCCCATCCGTACCGGTGATTACGATCAAGTAACCGGGGGCATCCGGATTAAGTTCTTCCTCACTCCGATCCGAGCGGGGCGCCTTATCAAACGCTTCGCCGGTGGGTAAATTTGCTTTCAATTGCGCAAGCGAATATGGCGTAGTCGGCGGTTTTGGATTCAATCCAATGCGGAACAAGCGTTTGAACCAACCCGGTTTGCTTTCCTCCGGATTGCGGTATTCAACGTAATAGAGGCCGGCATCGCCATCTACCTCAAACGTGGTGAAACCGTCTTTTTTTGCCGCGTAGTTAAGCGTTGCCAACGCACGAATCCTATCCAGTTTGATAGTCATCAAAGGTTCGCCGCCAAGCATACTAAGGTTCGCCTTAACAGAACCGCCGATGTCTTGTGCTAATAGGGACGTACCGCCTTCCGCAGTTTCGCTGGCCAGGGTTGCAGCCAATTCGTCCAGTAACCATTTTTCACGCTCGGCATTTACCGAGCGGCGTGGCCAGGCCATATCCCCTGTGGGTTTTTCCGACGAGGGGACACTCATATGGGTGATATGGATTTCGGTAGTTTCCGGCTGCACACCCTGATCGATTTGCATGCGATAGCGATCATAGGTAGTCAGGTCAGTTTTAAATTGCAGCCAACTGGTTTCGATGATGCCTTTACCAATATCAGCCTTGCTTACCGCCAGGGTATTCAGGTTAAGGAAATTACGGATACGCGGCCAGACTTCGCCCGGCGCAGCATTAATCAGGATCCAGCTCTCGCCACCTACACGCTGGATTTTGACATTTTCCTGTTCAAGGTTTGCCGCCAACGGCATAGGGCGAGGCACTTCGTAGTTATCCGCATCCGGATCGAAACCAAAATCCGCGGCCGTTACCGCCGGAATAGGATATAACTCACCCATGGTCTCGGATTTTTTGCCCGGAGGTAAAACCAGCGGAGGAATATTGTCCGCTTTCAGGTAATCAGCCTCACGATTACGAAACACACCGTCATCACCAAAAAACATCCCGCAACCTGGGAGCGAGAAGCCCACCCCAACCAGGAAAAGCAGTTTTAATGAACGCGGTAGGCGGGAAAGTTTTGTTGTTATAGCCATTCTTTTATTAGGACTCATGAATAATCTCAATGACAGCTACAAGCCAGGCGTTAAACGCTGGCGGCCTGCATGGCTGTTTTTACCTGTTGGTGATACTGCTCTGACAAGCGGGTCAGCGGCAGGCGAATACCCGATTGGATCAGGCCAAGTTGTTCAACGGCCCATTTCACCGGAATCGGGTTGGATTCCACAAACATGGCAGTATGCAGCGGCAATAACCGCTCATTAATTGCGCGTGCCTCATCGGCCTTGCCTGCCAGGGCCAGTTCACACATCCGTGAAATGGCAGCAGGTACGACATTCGCAGTGACGGAAATATCCCCCCGTCCCCCCAAAAGAATCAAATCGACGGCAGTGGCATCGTCACCGGAGATAATTGCAAATTCCTGGGGAGCCTGTTCGATCAGCAATTTTGCCCGCGCCAGATCACCAGTCGCCTCTTTGATCCCAATAATATTGGGTACTGAGGCAAGGCGCAGCGCAGTTTCCGGCTTCATATCAACCCCGGTGCGACCGGGAACGTTGTATAGGATCTGCGGGATGGCAACTGCACGCGCAATATGGGTGTGGTGCAAGACCAAACCTTCCTGGGTTGGCTTGTTGTAATAAGGGGTGACCAGCAAGCAGGCATCAGCGCCGGCGTCTTTGGCAGCCTGGGTTAATTCAACGGCTTCGGAGGTGGAGTTAGCACCGGTTCCGGCAATTACCGGAATACGGCCGTTTACCTGATCCACAACCTTTTTAATGACTGCCAGATGTTCTTCAACATCCAAGGTGGCCGATTCGCCGGTAGTTCCCACGGCCACAATCGCATGGGTTCCCTGTTCCAGATGCCAGTCCACCAACTTATGCAATGCAGACCAATCCAGTGAATTGTCTGTATGCATCGGGGTAACCAGGGCAACCATACTGCCTTGAATCATCGGGGACTCCATTAGCCAACCATCAGGTAGCGATAAAAAGAAAATCATTCAATTAACGAGAGGCGCCATGGTACTGAGTGGGCCCCCACGAAACAAGCTCAACCCTAGCGATACATGAATACTTATTTTTTGAAATCAAGCATCCGCTGCAAGGGAATCATGGCGCGTTTACCCAGTTCGGGGTCAACGTGGATTTCGTTGTCCGCGCGATCAAACACCGACGCCAGGTTATCCAGTACATTCATTGCCATCCAGGGACAGTTGGCGCAGGAACGACAAGTGGCTCCGCTACCGGCGGTGGGTGCAATATGGAAAATTTTGTCTGGATTTACCTGCTGCATCTTATAAAAAATGCCCTGGTCGGTCGCGACAATAAACTCACGATTGGGCAGGGTTTGCGCAGCTCTTATCAATTGGGAAGTAGATCCGACAACATCTGCCAAGGCAACGACAGCCTTGGGTGACTCGGGATGGACCAGAACCGCCGCATCCGGATAAAGCAGTTTGAGGTCTTCAACACCCTTGGCTTTAAATTCTTCGTGAACAATACATGCGCCATCCCACAAAAGCACATCAGCCCCGGTTTTTTGCTGCACATATGCCCCGAGGTGTTTATCCGGAGCCCACAGGATTTTTTTGCCCTGGCGATCCAGATGATCCACTACATCCAGGGCAATACTGGAGGTTACCACCCAATCAGCGCGCGCTTTAACTGCTGCCGAGGTATTGGCGTATACCACTACCGTGCGCTCCGGGTGCTGGTCACAAAAGGCTGCAAATTCATCAATCGGGCATCCTAAATCCAGCGAACAGGTTGCCTCTAACGTCGGCATAAGCACACGCTTTTCCGGGGTGAGGATCTTGGCTGTCTCGCCCATGAACTTGACCCCGGCAACGATCAGGGTATCGGCAGAATGGTTTTTACCGAAGCGCGCCATTTCCAGGGAATCGGAAACGCAACCACCGGTTTCCTCCGCTAACGCCTGGATCAATGGGTCTGTGTAGTAATGGGCCACCAATACTGCATTATGTTGCTTCAACAGCGTTTTGATCCGGCTTTTATATTCAGCCTCTTGCTCCGGCGTATATTGGGGAGCGCTCCAGGCACGGGCAAGGTGTTGTTTGACCAGATCCTGCGCGGCGGAATCGCGCGCAGCCAAATTGATAAACTCAGACATGGAATCGCCTCAGGGACAGACACATCTGTTGAACCATAACCCGGTCAACAAATGGGTTAATTTGCGCGCAATTTTATCATACGCTTATCTCGCGTATGACAACCAGTCAACAGCCAAAACCGATTTGAGCCAATAAAATTGGAGCCAATAAAAAAGGGCACCTGTTAAGTGCCCTTTTGGCGGAGCCAGGCTCCTGGTTATGGTGGGTCGTGCTGGATTCGAACCAGCGACCAATTGGTTAAAAGCCAACTGCTCTACCGACTGAGCTAACGACCCTGAATCAGGTTCGCAAATACACTTTTTAATATGGCTTGGTTCAAGTGGTGGGTCGTGCTGGATTCGAACCAGCGACCAATTGGTTAAAAGCCAACTGCTCTACCGACTGAGCTAACGACCCTAAATGCGAGGCGCGTATAATAATGTTTTGAATTGAAAAAACAAGCATTTTTTCAATATTCATGCACAATAGCGAGCCGGCAAAGATTCCTTGGTTATTAAAGGATCTTTTTGCTAGCTTTATCGGCATCGCACCCAGACAGTGGTTTATCGATACAAGGCCTTCCGGAAGATGAATGGCTGAAGGAATGAGATGGAAGGAAGAACTTTAACGACAACGGCGTCAAACCTAACCTATTCTTAAAAAACTTTAACTTCATAAAATTTTGCAAGGAAACGGAACATCAATTAATTATTGCGAGATTTTTATTAAAGGCTGAAGAGGTTAACCGAACCCCGGTCGACAACGAGACAGATGCATGTTTTTTGCCTCATCGCGTGAAGGAGTTTCACAACCCAAGCCTTTGTGGCTCACCCGGTTACTACTGGTATTTACGGCATATAGCCTGACTGGTTGGCTAGGGCTGTGTGTTCCCCTGGAAATCGAAAATGTCACGTTATTCTGGCTTCCCAGCGGTATTGCCGTTGCAGCGCTTTATCGATGGTCAACCAGCCTCTGGCCCGCCATATTCATAGGTGCCCTTACCGTAAACCTGGCGACAGGGGCGCCATTACTTACCGATATCTCCATCGCGATAACCAACACCCTGGCCCCTTTAGCCAGTGTGTGGTTACTACGCCGGGCAAATTGCGGCATTGCGCATTTGCAACGCGCGAATACACTTTGTTTTTTAATCCTCGGCTCCATGGGCATGCTTATCTCCGCCATTGGTGGCGGTATTGCACTCGCCATGTCTCACCAGCAGTCGCTCGATGTTGCGTTGCACACTGCGCTGATATGGTGGATGGGCGATAGCCTGGGGGTTTTCCTTGCGACACCGCTATTAGTCAACATTGAACAGGCGCACATCGACAAAGCCCGCACACGTGTGCTGGATTTTTTTATTGTATTTATCGTTAGCCTGATTGTCGGACTTCTATGTTTCCCATTAAATAATTTCGCCAATGGCATTCACTTGCCCATCGCGTTCATTAGCTTTGCTTGCGTTGCCTGGGCTGCACTCAGCTTTGGATTGTTGGGATCGGCATTAACAACTATCGGTTTTAGTTTCCTGGCAATTTGGTCGAGCGCACATCACCTCGGACCATTTTCCCTGGAGGGGCAATTAACCTATTGGGTAATCTGGATTTACGCCGCCAGCATGGCCATCCTGGGCTTGATGATTACTGCTGCCCATACCGAGATCGTCACTACCGCTTATAAACTCGGCGAATCCAACCAGGAGCAGGAACAACAAAAACACTATTTGGAAGCCGTACTTCATGCCATCCCCGATCTGCTGTTTGAAATTGATCGGCAAGGCCAGGTGATTTCATTTAATGGCGGCAATGAGCATCACTCGTTATCAGCTCCGGTTTTGTTGGGAAAAAATCTTTCTGAAACACTTTCATCCAGTTCGGTTTCAGTCTGGATAAGCGCGCTGGGCGAAGCTGATAACTGGGGAATATCCCAAGGCAAAAGCATCATGATTGAACAGGACGGCCAGGTTTTCTGGTACGAACTTTCAATTGCCAAACGCCGTGGGCTGCGCCGTGATGAAGACCGTTTTATTTGCCTGGCCCGGGATATCACCAAGCGTGTTCACACCCATCAAACTGACCTCGCTAATGAACAACGCTTCCGAAATATCTTTGAAACCACGCGCAATATCGCAGTGCAAGGCTACAACCGTTTCCATGAAGTGATTTTCTGGAATAAAGCCAGTGAAGACCTATACGGGTTCAGTGCCACAGAGGCCATGGGCAAAAAATTGGAAGATTTAATTATTCCCAAATTTATGCGCGAAATGGTTTACCAAGGGATAGAAAACTGGCACGAAAAGGATGAAGCGATTCCATCAGGCGAACTGGCATTGATTGGAAAAGACGGCAAGGAGGTATGGGTTTACTCCAACCATGTATTAATCGATACCCCCGACCACAAGGAAATGTACTGCCTGGATATAGATTTGGGCCCGCAGCGACAAGCGCTGTTGCAAGTGGAGCAGGAACTGGCCGAACGCAAGCAGGTTGAACAGGCGTTGCGCCAAAGTGAACAGCGATTGAAAAGTGCGCAACTTATGGCGCGCGTGGCACATTGGAGCTGGTACCCTGAATCCGATCTTTACCACTTTAGCCCATCCATGCAGGAAATTTTTTCAATCCCCATGGAAAAGCTGCACGGAAAAATGAATGATTTCATTGCAGAATTTATCCATCCGGACGACCACGAAAGCTTGAAAGACGCCTTAAAGGAAAGCGCCGCCCTGCAAAAAGCCACCGCACTTGAACTCAGGCTGGAAGTTGCCAACCAAAAATTCTGGTTGCAATTCCAGGGCGATAGTATTACTGACGGCCATCATATTTTTGTGCAGGGAACAGTGCAGGATATCACCGAACGCAAGGGGCTTGACCTTGCCCTCGCGGCCGCTGCCGCCGACGCGGCATCAGCACCCGATTTTTTTGTCACTATATTGAAAGCACTTGCGGATGCCATTGGTGCGGAACATGTGCTTATCAGCCTGATAGCACCCGACAACCCGGACGAAGCAACCACGCACACCTATTTAAAAAATGGAACTTTACAAGACAACTTCACTTATTCGCTACCCGATACGCCATGTGCAGAGGTTGTGGATGCAAACCTTTGCGTAGTAACTTCAGGTGTGCGGGAGCGCTACCGTGAAAGTAAAAATTTCAATTTATCTGATGTTGAAAGTTACATGGGCATTGGTATTCGCAATGCGCAGGGTAGTCTCGTGGGGATATTGACTGCTATGGCCGAACATCCCCTGCCTGTTTCACCGCAAATTACTTCATTATTGTTGATTTTTGCCGATCGCATCGGTGGCGAACTGCGGCGCGCCCAGGACCAGGAAAAAATCTATAACCTCGCCTTTTTTGATTCACTCACGCGTTTGCCTAACCGGCGGATGTTGCAAGATCGCTTGAAATTATTAACTGCACAAAGCGAGCGTGTTGATCAGCACGGTGCACTCCTGTTTATTGATATAGATCATTTTAAATTACTCAATGACACACGCGGCCATCATATTGGCGACCAATTACTGGTGCAGGTCGCGGAGCGTATCGGTAGTGTCATCCGCGAAACAGATTTGGCGGCTCGCTTGGGCGGCGATGAGTTTGTCGTAGTGTTCGACAATTTGGGGACGGAAGCAGAAGCTGCAGCGATGGAAGCTAAAAAACGCGCCGAGGATTTACACAATTTAATTAACCTGCCCTATCCGTTAATGCAATCTGTTCATCATTGCACTATCAGTATCGGCGTTAATTTATTCAAAGGGCAAACGCGCAGTATTGATGATTTGTTGCGCCATGCCGATGTCGCCATGTACCAGGCCAAGGATAGCGGCCGCAATGCGATTCGCTTTTTTGATCCCAACATGCAATCCCGTTTGGAAAAACGCGCTGCCATTGAAGCCGATTTACGCAGTGCCTATGAATCCCGGCAACAATTAATGCCTTATTATCAGGTGCAAGTTGATAATAAGGGCAAGGCAATCGGGGCGGAATTATTATTGCGCTGGTTGCATCCTGTTAACGGCATGGTTTCACCTGCGGATTTTATTCCAGTGGCAGAGCAAACCGGTTTGATTGTGACCATTGGCCGGCAAGTGATTCGCCAGGCTTGCGAACAGTTGCAACAATGGAGCAAAACCCCAACATTTGCGCACCTTAGCATTGCCGTTAACGTTAGCCCCATTCAATTTAACCAACCTTATTTTGTGGATGACATATTGCAAATTGTAAACAGCAGCGGCATTAACCCACGCTTGCTAAAACTTGAACTTACCGAGAGTTCGCTATTAAAGAATGTCGATCAAAGCATTGAGAAAATGCAACAATTGCAAAATGAGGGCATCGGTTTTTCAATGGACGACTTTGGTATTGGTTATTCGTCTTTGTCTTACCTCAAACGCTTACCGCTGGGACAATTAAAAATTGATCAAACCTTTGTGCGCGATATTGCTATCGACCCCAACGATGCAATTATTGCGCGTACAATTATCGCTATGGCGCAAAACATGAATTTGCAGGTGATTGCGGAAGGTGTGGAGACAGAAGAACAGAAAAAATTCCTGGAACAAAATGGCTGCATTATGTTCCAGGGATACTTTTTTGGAAAACCCGTACCGGTTGTGGAGTTTGAGCAGCAGTTGATCGCACGCAATTACTGCCAGGAAATCATTCAAAATTAACGGTTACGGTAAGGCGTAGGATCAGCAACGCCAGCCTGCATAAAACCAATTTTACGCAACCGGCAGCTATCGCATTTACCGCAGGCCTCACCCAGGTCATTTGCCTGGTAACATGACACTGTGAGACTGTAATCCACTCCCAGCGCTATGCCTTGTTGGATAATTTCAGCTTTGGTCATTTTAATTAGGGGGGTGCGGATACGTAACTTATTGCCCTCCGCGCTCGCCCGCGTAGCAAGGTTCGCCATGGTTTCATAGGCAGCGATATATTCGGGCCGACAATCGGGATAGCCCGAAAAATCCACCGCGTTCACACCGATAAAAATATCGTCACAACCTAAAACCTCAGCCCAACCCAAGGCAATGGACAGGAAAATGGTATTGCGCGCAGGCACATAGGTAATAGGAATTCCCGCAGTTTCCGCTTCCGGCACGGCAATGGACTCGTCGGTTAATGCCGAACCGCCAATCGAACGCAAATCCAGCTTAATTACTTTGTAATCGACGCTACCCAGGGCTTTGGCAGTTCTCTCCGCCGCAAACAATTCAGAGCGATGGCGCTGGCCGTAATCAAAGCTCATTGAATAACAGTCATAACCCTGGCTGCGTGCTATCGCCAATACCGTGGTGGAATCCAAACCACCGGAAACCAGCACTACCGCTTTTTTTGGGGATGTTAACGACATATAAATTACCTGCGGACAAGGAGAACACCATCAACTTTGTTAATGGCCGGGAGTGTCATTCCACAATATTTTGTGCAGTTGCAACTGGAAACGCACCGGCAGATTGTCAGCGAGAATCCACTCAGCCAATTCCAATGGTGTAACCTGGCCAAAGCTGGGAGAGAAAAGCACCTCCGCCACTTTGGTCGTTAGTTGGTACTCATCAAGCTTGAAGCGCGCCCATTCATAATCAGCGCGATCACAAATGACGAATTTGATTTGATCTTGCGCACCGAGCAACGGGATATTGTCCCAGCGGTTACGGCCCACCTCACCGGAGCCCGGTGTTTTTAAATCCATCACTTTAACGACGCGAGGGTCAACTTCATCCACCGGCAATGCGCCGCTGGTTTCCAGCGAAACCTTATAGCCGGCGTCACAAAGCAATTTTAACAGCGCCAAGCATTCACGTTGGGCCAACGGCTCCCCCCCCGTAACGCACACATACCTGGCTTTATAGCGTGCAACACGCGCAAGGATTTCATCCAACGCCAGGCGTTCGCCGCCGTAAAAGGCATATTCTGAATCACAATAACCGCAACGCAACGGGCAGCCGGTCAAACGCACAAACACGGTGGGCAATCCGACAGTGCTGGACTCGCCTTGCAGCGAATAAAAAATTTCGGTGATTTTGAGGCTGGCTTGGGTCATAGCTACAACACGGGGGAAGGGCAGGCGATTAAAGGATGCGCAGTTTACCTAAAGGTACCGCTTGATGCGAGGCGCCATTTTAATAGAGTTCAGGATGCCCACTGCTGTGAATTTGATCTATCTATTGGCAGGCTGGTATGCTGGCAGGCCGCGTCTCCTTTAATTTCACCTCCTTATTTGGTTTAACAGGTCGTTTGGATTCCATGATCAAACCCACAAAAACCCGCCGCCAGCTACACCAGGAATTGGAAGAACAGGTTCGCCAATATCTGGACAGCGGCGGCCAGGTCAATGAAGTTCCCCGCGGGATGAGCGGGAGAATGGATGCCAATGGCCCACTCGTTGCGCTTTTTGAGGGTAACAGCCATGAGGACCGCACTCCCCTGCCTGATGTTGTAGCCGCAATTGAAGCACGCAAAAAACCGGCATCGCCGACCAAGCCCAAAAAAAGCAAACCGCGCAAAAAAGTTATTCTCGATGACTTTGGCCAACCCTTGCGCTGGGAATGGGTGGAAGAATAACGCAGTATTAAAGCCAATCTTTACGCTTGAAGTACCAATATGGAAGGACGGCTGATAGCAGCATCAGCAATACCGCGACAACAAAACCGTATTTCCAATCGGAATGGGGTATGTATTCAAAGTTCATACCGTATGCGCTGGCTACTACGGTGGGTGGCAGGAAAACCATGGCCGCGATGGAGAAGATCTTGATAATCTGGTTTTGTTCGATATTGATAAAACCCTGGGTCGAGTCCATCAGGAAGTTAATCTTGTCGAACAGGAAGGCGGTATGTGACATGAGCGTGTCCACGTCACGCTTGATCTCGCGTGCCGTTTCCTGTAATTCAAAGGATTCGCGCAAGTGACGCTGCAAGAACGAAATAGAGCGCTGGGTATCCATCAGGCACAAGCGTATCTTCCCGTTGCTATCCTCCAGCTTGGCTAGCTGGTCAATTGCGTCTTCCAGCTCGGCCTCCTCGTCCTCCAGCACCATATGGCTTACTTCTTCCAGTTTACGGTGTATGTCTTCCAGTACGTCGGCAAGGTTCTCTACCTTTTGTTCAAACATGGTAACCAGTAAACCCTGCGGTGAAGCGACATTCACCTGGCCGGCACGCACACGCATACGCAACAGGCGAAAATCCGCGAGGTCGCCGTCGCGGACGGTAATCAGGCGCTTGTCCTGCAATATGAACGCGACCGTTGCCGTACTGTGGCGACCGGATTCACCGGGAGCAAGGAACAGGGAATGCACGTGGATACCCACCCCATCCTGAAAATAGCGTGCGGAGAATTCAATTTCTTCCACATCGTCGGACTCAGGCAGCTCGGCGCGCAGGAAAGCATTCAGCTCCTCACGTTCTTCGTCCGAGGGTTCACGGGCATCAATCCAGAGAGCGTTATTCAGCGCAAGGCGAGTGTTTTCATCTTGCTGCTTATCTTCGCGCAGCGTATTACCTTGTACTTTAAACATTCTCAACATGGGTGCCCTTCTCCTCTGATAACAAGCCAGCCGCCGACAACAGGCAAGGTGCGCAAAAGCTGGCAGGTTTATAGCACAAGCCGATAAAACTTAAAGTATTTTATTAGGTTTTCACTACAAATCGAAACCGGGGCTATGAGAATAGGCAAAAAAAGCAGGCTTCTGCTAAGGTGATGCGATTCATTGCCAGAGCAATCATTATGCAAATTCGCCAGGTATCCGCTGCGCTGGACAGCAAACTCGCCCAATTGGATAAAAAACTGAAACAACTTGAACAGGAGCAACGGACCACACCCAGTGCTCGCGTGGACGAGGCTATTGAAGCCCTGCAACAGGTGCGGAAAAAACTATTAAAGTCTAAAGCGCTCGCTTGGCGTGCGCATGAGTTGCAGGATCAAAACAATGAAGCCAAACGCGCACGGCAACGACTCATGGGATTGTCACTTTGCGCGGTCAGCCTTATAGGTGCTGTAATTCTGCTTTTTTTAGTGTTGGCCTAGAGATAGTTAGCCTTCACCCAAGCCATGCAAAACGATTAAAAATCAAGCAGCGGGAAGGCAGCGAAAAGCAAAGCGGCACCGGTAGTGCCGCTTGTCATATTAGCCCGCCACAGCCGCATCAATTAAGGGTTTTAGTTCTCCCTTCTCATGCATTTCAGTGACTATGTCGCACCCGCCAATCAGCTCACCTTTCACCCACAATTGCGGAAAGGTTGGCCAGTTAGCGTATTTTGGTAATTCAGCGCGGATATCGGGGTTGGCCAGAATATCCACGTAAGCGAAACGTTGCCCGCACGCCATCAAGGCTTGGGATGCACGCATGGAAAAACCACATTGGGGAGCATTGGGTGAACCTTTCATATAAAGGATCACGGGATTTTCACTGATTTGTTGTTTGATCGTTTCTAAGGTGTCCATTTTTATCTGCCTCGATAATCTGCGGAATTCATGAAAAAGGGGTGTCTGGCACTGACAGGGCTGCTTTCTGGGACAACAGGCAAGGCCTTTATATCCGAGTGTTTTGCTCAAGTATTGCCATTTTAACCCAGTCAACACAGGCAGGCCAATCACCCTGATTTGCCAAACAGAGGATTTTGCATATTCTGTCCATATCACTGGCTTGATTCCCTGTTGTCGAAGGTTGCTTATTACTGTGAAATTTAATTTACGTATCCAGGTTTTTTTAGCATTCGCTTGCTTCGCCGTCCTGTTAACAGGCGGCTTATTTTTATATTCCCGCTTAAGTTTTGAACGGGGATTCAACCATTACATCGAACAAAAGGAAACGGCGCGTAATGCAAAACTGATTAATTCCCTGGAGCGCCACTATCGTATGGCGGGAAATTGGGAAGCATTCAAAAAAAATCGCAATTATTGGGAATTATTTGTTTGGCAATACACCGCAAATATACGCGAACGCGGCGAACGTCCTATTCCATTTCCACTGCCACCGGAATTAAATAATAACTTTGATAATGACGAACCCAACCGGTTTTTTTTACACCGCAACACAAAAAACAAGCGTGAACGGGCCGCAGATAATCCCGAGGATTTTTTACGGCATCAACCCTACAAGCGTTTTATTTTATTGGATGGAGATGAGGACGTTATCGCCGGAAAAAAATGGCGTAATGAAACCTATTCCTACAGCGACCTGGTAATTCAGGTGGATGGCCGAAAAAAAACGGTTGGCTATTTGGGTGTTCCTTTGAATCCCGCCCTGCGCGACCTGCGCGATAATGAATTTGCGAAACGCCAGCAAAATCATTTTTTAATCATGGCAATGGTAGCCCTGGTTATTGCATTAGGCTGCGCAATTCCTTTGTCCTATTTACTTACCCAGCGGGTTAAACGCCTTGCAAACCATGTACAACGTTTGAGTCGTGGCGACTACCAACAGCGCCTTGCCATTAATGGGCAGGATGAAATCTCCACCCTGGCAGAACATCTCAACCACCTCGCCCATACGCTGGATCAAACTGAACAGGCACGCAAGCGCTGGGTTGCGGATATCTCCCACGAATTACGTACCCCGCTCGCGGTATTAACGGCTGATCTGGAAGCGCTGGAAGACGGCGTACGAAAATTCGATGGAAAAGCGCTCGGCCGTTTACAAAAACATGCCGCACGCATTGCCAGCCTTATTAATGACTTGTATCAACTCTCATTAACCGATATAGGGGCTATGAGCTATCGCAAACAGGAATGTGATTTGGGGGAAATCCTCGGGGAAATCGCTAATTCCATGCACGACAAGCTAACCCGGGCCGGACTGGTACTGCAACAACAAATAAGCAGTGACCCAGTCATCGTGTTTGCCGATTCGGAACGTTTGCAACAATTATTATTGAATCTATTTAATAACAGTATCAATTACACCGAAGCGCCGGGACAAATAAAAGTTTCACTGGCAAAGGACAATAATTCAGCGGTCTTTGTAATAGAAGATTCCTCCCCCGGTGTAGCACCGGAGCTTCACGAAAAATTATTTGAACGACTTTACCGCGCCGAATCTTCCCGCAGCCGCGAAACCGGGGGGGCAGGCCTTGGCCTAAGCATTTGCCGCAATATTGTGGAGGCGCATGATGGGCAAATCAACATCAACAGCAGTGAACTCGGCGGTTTAAAGATTACAGTAACCCTACCCTTACAGGTGTCAGCATGAATATTTTGATTGTGGAAGATGAAATAGATTTGGGCGAAATTTTGCAAGATTACCTGACCAATGAAAATTTTTCAGCGACCTTGGTGAGTGATGGGGAATTGGCGTTGCAAAAAATCCTTACCGAAAAATGGGATTTGGTGCTCCTCGATTTAATGTTGCCGAAACGCGATGGCCTGAGTATTTGCCAGCAGGTTCGCAAAAGCTCCCAGGTTCCCATCATTATGACCACTGCCAAAGTGGAGGAAATTGATCGCCTGATTGGCCTTGAGTTAGGCGCAGACGATTATATTTGTAAACCTTTCAGCCCACGCGAAGTGGTTGCACGGGTAAAGGCCGTGTTACGCCGCAGCAATAAAAATGAAACTATTGGAGAAGATGGTTTGCGCCTGGATAAAGAACGCCAGTATGCGTGTGTGGGTGAGCAGTGCGTTGAACTGACCAGCATTGAATTCCGTATTCTGGAAACCTTATTGCTTAATAAGCAGCGGGTCATTTCACGCGATACTTTAGTGAAAAACGCCTATACCGACCATCGCGTAGTGAGCGACAGAACCATGGATTCGCACATCACAAAATTACGCAAAAAATTACAACCTATTTGCGATGAAGATATTATCCACTCGGTATACGGCGTAGGTTATCGGCTGCAAATCTCCTGATTGCCCGGCGCGCCATGGAAGGTAAAATCCCGCGCTGGCAAATACCAAATTCCAGTTTTTTTTACGCAATCCCTCGCTTCCACATTTTTTCCATACTTGATTGTTAATTATTTCACAATATCAATATAAGCCTCGCCTCCCTCAATCACCGTTACCCTGCCGAAATAAAAGGACTATCCCAAAAACATAACCACCCAAACCAGGTACAATCGGTTGTTAACGATCGCTATGCTGTTGTGCCAGTTTGCGTTTGGTGAGCGCCGTAGCTTCATGCTCCAGCGGATCATTCGGCCAAGGGTGACGCGGGTAGCGCCCACGCATTTCCTTGCGCACCTCCGGGTAGGCTTGTTGCCAAAATGTTTGCAAATTAGTGGTGATTGCCAAGGGGCTACCATTAGGTGACAGCAAATGAATTTGCAGCGGGATTTTTCCATTTGCCAATTGCAATTGCTCGCAACCGAAAAATTCTTGCAACTTTGCGGATACCTGGGCGCTTCCTTCCCCGGTAAATTCCACGGTGACTTGACGGCCACTGGGTAGCTGGATTTTTTCAGGCAGCAATTTCGCAATAGCCTGGCAATTTTCATAACCTAAATAAAATTCCAGCCCCTGCAACCAGGGCAAGTTATCCAAACGGGTAGATGCGCTTAAAAAAGGTAACAGCCATTGCGCCAATGTCCGGTAAAGTGCCTCATCCTCCAATGCAGGCAAATTACATAATTGGTGGACGGCTACCAAGCGAGCCCGCTGCAAAAAACGATAGGCATTTTCGCTCCAGTAAAAATAATGTATTCCTTTTTCCTGGCAGGATTGCCGAATATGTTCCAGCAAATATAGCGGCACTTGATTCGCATCCAGCGGTTCGAATTGCTCATCCACAACCACTCCGCCCATACGCCAACTATGGTGTAATTGCCAGGACTGTTGTTTGAATTCCAATTGCGTGTGATGCTGGCTTAATTGCCGTTGCGTTTGCGCATCCAATTGCACCGCAACGCCAATCCCGCCATGGTGTTTGGGTTTTACATTGATTATCGGAAATACCCCCCAGGGGCTGGTTAACGATGATTCAACACTAATTCCCGAATTTAATCGGTACTTGCCTGAATCCTGGCGAAAACCAATCCGGTCACTGAATGCGCGCGCAAGCAAGTGCGGATTTATAGGGGCGGAAGTTATTTGCATAGCCAACACATTAAGCCAACGCTTTTGTTGTTGCTGCCATTGGCGATTGCGTGCCAACTCTCGCGTAGCATCATTCAACAACGCTTCCATTCCCTGCTCGGTTGGTAATTCGAAATGCAGAGCTAACGCCAACAATAATGATGATTGGCTTATGGTTTGTTCATGCATTAACAAATAGGCAGCAATACGCGGGTGAGTACCCAGGCCACTGACACGCTGCCCGGCCGGTGTGATCGCCCCCCCTTCATTCACTAACTGCATTTGTTGCAACTGCTGCTGTGCAAAACGAAGGGCCAGCGCATTGGGTTTCTCCAGCCAGGGCAATGAATCTGCCGGGCTTCCCCAATGGGCTATGCGCAACGCTAAAGGTAAATAATCTGTGGCGCGAATTTCCGGTAAATCCGCGGCTGCCAGCGGATGGTCCTGCGACCAAAGGCGAATGCAGTGTCCCGCCTGCACACGCCCCGCGCGCCCGCGACGTTGTTCGGCACTGGCCATACTGATACGCGACGTGCGCAAACGCGAGATTCCCGAGCGCTGCTCATAATCAACACGGCGTGCAAGACCTGAATCAATGACCAGGGTGACATCGGCGATGGTCAATGATGTTTCAGCGATATTGGTCGCGAGGATAATTCGTGCACCTTGTAATGGGTCTAATGCCTGGTGTTGTTCATCCGGGGGAACCCGGCTATGCAAACGGAAAATTTTTTGTGCGGGGAATACCCGAATAATCGCCTGCGCTGAATCCTCTATTTCCCGCCAACCGGGTAAAAAAACCAATACCGTTTGTTGCTGCCACTGTTCATGGTTGCGAAGTACACGAACCAGGTGCGCATCAATTTTTTCCTGAAATTGATTCGGTAATGGTTTGGTGGGCTGGTACTCCACTGTTACCGGGTAGCATCGGCCTGGCGTAAATAAACGATTCGCAATTTGTTGCTGCAATGCCGGGTCTGGCGTTGCGCTCATTAAAATTAGCTGCAAATCATCGCGCAGGATTTGCACTTCCTGCAAAAACGCCCAGGCGAGATCCTGGTTGGCGCTGCGCTCGTGGATTTCATCCAGGATAACGCAGGCCACCCCATCCAACGCTGGATTGTGTAACAAATGTTGTAAGAGTACCCCTGGAGTCATCAAGACCAACCGCGTGCGATTTCCCAGGCATGAATCGTAGGGTACCTGGTAGCCCACAGTTTCACCGGTTTTTTCTTGCAGGAGTTCCGCCAACCTTCCTGCGAGTGCTTGTGCCGCCAACACACGCGGTTGGATTAGCCACACTTGTTTATACACCGGCGTATTTGCCAATACCCATAACGGGGCCAGGGTTGATTTACCCGCACCAGGTTCTGCCTCCAGCAACAACGGGGTTTGCTGTAAAGCGGACTTAAATTGCGCTGCCAATTGGCTTAGGGGTAATTCTGGTAAATCAGGAATTTGCACGAGTTAACCTATTATCGCTGTCGTAAAAAGCGTTAGCGCTTGTATACGCATATCGGATTCAGCATCCGCAGTGAAAAAGACAAATACTTTTCTGTAACTAACCAATGCCTCTGCATTACGCGAATAAAATACCACACCATTTTTTACGGGAAAAAATACGCAATATTTATCCCCGCCGAAAAATTTCGTCCCAACGCAGGTTCAAATGCGCGGCCATTGCTTTGGTTGACCACCACTGAACCGACGTAATTTTCATCGCGAATATTGGCTAATTTTAACCACCAGTCCAGGGCCCATGATTGTAATGGGTAGTTGCCTTGCACGCTGAAATCCACCGTATAAAACGCCGGTGCCGCAACCTGGTTGCTATCGGTGGTGAAAATACGCGAGCGCTGCTGGGCCGTTATATTTATTTGCAAAAAATCATTGCGCAGCGGTCGCCATTCTACACCGAGCTGGTATTGTTCGCGCGCCACGCCCGGTAACTGTTTGCCCGCCCATTGGCCCGCGGAATAATCGGCACGTAACGACTGTGCGCTGGCCTGCCAGCGCCAGGCATCGCTGATTAGCCCGCGGGCGAGCAGTTCAACGCCTTCACGTTCGGTCTCCGCCGCATTGCGAAAGCTGGTGCGGCCGCCAACCGACTGATCCACCACAATTTCATTTTCGCTGTCCACCTCAAAATAAGTTATGGCCAGCAGCAATTCATCAGGGCGTTGATAATTTACGCCCCATTGTTGCTGGCGATTAACCGCCGCTTCCAGTTGGGTATTCAAGCCGGTGCCATTTGATCGATAAGCCATTTCCGTCAGGGTAGGAGTTTCATAACCACGCCCGCTGCTGGCGAATATCTCCCATTCATCATTGAATTCATAACTGCCGCCTACCGCAAACGCTTCTTCGCGATAATCGCGTGCACCCGAATCATCGGGATTTCCAGCCACCATAAAATAATCTTGCACATCCGCATCAAGCCAGGTTTTTCGCGCGCCCGCATAGGCACTAAATCGGGAGGCAGGGTTAACTTCGATAAGTGAATAGAGATCGCGACTGTTAACTTCACCCAACTCATCGCGGCGCAAATCGCCCGCTATTCCCTGGTTATTGACGTATCCGCGCCGGCGATCTTTCATTTGCGCCAGTTCGCCGCCGAGACTTAGGTCCAGGGGTATGGATAATAAAGTGGTGCTTTGGGTGATAGTGGCACTGGCGCCGGCAAAATCCCGCGCCAGGTCAACTACCCCGCCGCTGCCGGAAATCGCCTCACCCGCAAAACCCAGGTATTGGATAATTTCGCGTTCACCCTGCCAGAGTGCCGTTTGCCAACGTGTTTCTCCCTGTTGGTTACGCAAGCTGATCGAACTTTGCTGGTGTTTTACGCTTTTGCGCGTATTAAACGTTTCGGCCAACGGATTTTTTTGCCAGGGATCAGCACGCCATTGTTCAGGAGTGAGGCCTAATGGGTCTTCCAGTAACGGATCATCGCTTTGCTCGTGTTTAATGACCACATCCAACTCACCGGGAGTGGTGTAAAACACCTGCAATGCCGCTTGCTCGCGTTCAGCACGCGAATGGGGGCGATCACCCCCAATGGTGGTATCGGCATACTGGCCCCGCAGGGCCAAATCTTCTTGCCGCCAATCGCCTTGCCAGTGATAACGGGTAAGCCCCTGGTCGCCACCAGCGCCGGCAATGCCGAACCGATTGCGTTCGGGTGCCGAGGTTTGCAAGGTAATTACTCCGCCCGAGCCGTTGCCATAGAGCGATGCGAGTGGCCCGCGTAAAACCTGCGCGCTGGCAAGCGTATCCAGCATTACACTGGATAATTGCCCTTGGCCATCCGGTGTGGACATGGGAATGCCATCCACCAACAAATCAATCCCGCGCACGCCAAACGCGGAGCGAGCGCCAAACCCGCGTAAGCTGATGCGAGTGTCTTGCGCGTAATTCGTGCGCGAGTCCACCTGCACGCCGGGAATGGCCGACAAGAATTCCGCCGGGTCAATACGAGCGCCGACGGTGAACTCAACCGGGCTGTTGGTGATTTGCTGACGCATTACTTTTGCGGTTGATTGCGAACCGGAGACCACCAGGGTTTCGATAATTTCCGGTGTCGCCTGCGCGCTTATAAAAGAAGAATTAAGGGTAAACGCCAGGAATAAACCGGTAGGTAAAAACGCGGGGAATTTCATTGACCAACCTTAGCCCGGGAGCGAATATTCAAGGGAAAGGCATTTTGCGTGATGCATTCATAACTCTCATCCATTAAAACTATTTTTTACACCACGGGGTTTTGGCTGCCTAATCCCGGTTTAAACCCCTGGTTGGCAGGCGCATCAATCCCCGCAAACTATTTAACCGGGAGATTTATAAAGATGCGCGCCATAACCGGGCAAATTTGCCAACAATCGCAATAACTTATATATTTGCTGCCTATTTTTTGCCACACGCACCTATATTTCCTGCGAGTTCCAATCGGCACCCGGTGCCGGTTTAGCAAAAAAGTCCTCTGACTATATCAATATTGTTAACCGCCTGATGGCCTTTCCCCGATTGGCTTGCGGCTTTGTTTTTTTACGGAGATTGCCATGACCAGTCTAATGAACACCTACGGCACCAGGACCCTTACTCTTACCAGGGGCGAAGGCAGCCGAGTGTGGGACGATAAGGGCAACTCCTACCTGGATGCGATTAGCGGCATCGCAGTTTGCGCCCTGGGCTATGGTCACCCGGCTGTGACCAAGGCAATCGCCGGGCAAGCAGCGACCCTGATACATACATCCAACCTTTACAATATTCCCCAACAACAGCGGCTGGGTGATTTACTCATCCAGGTTTCGGGAATGGATAAAGCGTTCTTTTCCAATTCCGGCGCGGAAGCTAACGAAGCCGCTATCAAGATTGCGCGGAAATACGGCAATGATAAGGGCGTGAAGAACCCCACCATCATTGTGATGAGCAACAGCTTCCACGGCAGGACCATGGCCACCTTGACAGCTACGGGCAATACCAAGGTGCAGATCGGTTTTGAGCCGCTGGTAGAAGGCTTCATACGGGTTCCGTATAACGATGTGCCGGCTGTTAAAACCGCCATCGCTGAACATAAAAACATAGTGGCCATTCTGGTTGAGCCGGTTCAAGGCGAAGGCGGCGTCCGCGTGCCGGCAGCGAATTACCTCAATGAGTTGCGTAACCTTGCAGACCAACACGAATTGTTGCTGATGCTGGATGAGATCCAGACAGGCAATGGCCGTACAGGTACTTACTTCGCCTACCAACACAACGGCATATTGCCGGACGTCGTCACTACTGCCAAAGGTTTGGGTAACGGTATGCCGATTGGCGCGTGCCTCGCACGCGGCAAAGCCGCTGAAGTCTTGCAGGCAGGCAACCACGGCACCACCTTCGGCGGCAACCCGCTCGCATGCAGTGCCGGTATTGCCGTAATAGAAACATTGCAGTCGTCCGGCCTGGTCGAGCGCGCCAGGGTGCTGGGTGAAAAATTATTAAATGATTTCAAAACAGCCCTGGCGGGCAATGCCAGGGTGGTCGATATCCGCGGCAAGGGTTTGATGATCGGTATCGAACTGGATACCCCCTGCGGCGACCTGGTTCAGAAGGGACGCGACCTGGGTATCCTCATCAACGTTACCGCCATGAACACCATTCGCTTGCTGCCGACATTTATCCTCACCGATGCGGAAGCGGATGAACTGGTTGCCAAGGTGGTACAACTGGTTAAAGGGTTTTAAACATGCGCGCGCAATAACGCGCGCGCAGTAATGTAAAGAGCAACGATTATGGTTCCCCCAAAGGCACCGAGACATTTCCTGACATTGAATGACGTTAACCGCGATGAACTCCAACATATCATCGCCCGCGCCATCGAACTCAAGGCCCTGCTGCGCCAGGGAAAAGCCCCAGCCCTATTTGATAACAAAGTGCTGGCCATGATTTTTGAGAAGAACTCCACCCGCACCCGTGTGTCCTTTGAATCCGGTGTTGCCAAATTAGGCGGCCATGCGATATTCCTTTCCACCAAGGATTCACAATTGGGTCGCGGCGAACCTATTGAAGACGCGGCCCGTTGCATTGCCAGCATGGTCGATATGGTGATGATCCGCACTTATGGGCATAGCACTGTAGAGCGCTTTGCCGAATATTCCCGCGTACCGGTCATTAATGGCCTGACCGATGAGTATCATCCATGCCAACTCCTGGCTGATATCCAGACCTATGTTGAGCAACGCGGCTCATTGGCGGGTAAAACGGTTGCCTGGGTGGGCGACGGCAATAACATGTGCAATTCCTATATCCAGGCCGCCGAGCTTTGTGATTTTGAATTGCGAATTGCCACACCCAAGGGGTTTGAGCCAGAAGATGAATTTGTAACGCCTTATCAACATCGCGTTGCTTTAAGCAATGACCCGCGCGCAGCGGTGGCCGGTGCTGATTTGATTGTCACAGATACCTGGGCCTCCATGGGCCAGGAAGACGAAAAGAAACAGCGTGAGAAAATCTTTATGGGCTATCAGGTCAATAAGGAATTAATGAGTCATGCGAAGAATGATGTTTTATTCATGCATTGCTTACCTGCCTATAGAGGCAAAGAAGTTACCGCTGAAATTCTCGATGCACCCGATGCGGTAGTCTGGGAAGAAGCGGAAAACCGTATGCACGCACAGAATGCCTTGATGGAATTTTTATTTAACCAATAACGCTTTCCTGCCAGGTATTTACAAACCCGCTTTCCAGCGGGTTTTTTTATGTGTAAAACGAAGCTCCACGCTGGTTTATCCATACCCCGCCAACATTTACCGAAGCCGGGATGAGCCTGCATTCCGGTTTTTCGTCAGGGTAAAAGCAGGTGGGAACAATTAGGGGAAAGCCAAAGTAAAGTCAGTTACGTGCGAGCGCCTGTTCGTTCTTGTAACGTTGATGCAGGATGTTCACGCGAAATACGTAAGTTTTTGTCTCCTCGTAGGGAGGGACACCACGATACCTTTCCACCGCACCTGGCCCCGCGTTATAGGCAGCGGTCGCCAGGGTAATATCGCCTTTAAACCGTTTTAGCAGCCATGCGAGATACTTGACACCGCCTTCAATATTTTGCGCCGCGTTAGCGGAATCATGCACCCCCATATCGCGCGCAGTGCCTGGCATAAGTTGCATTAGGCCCATGGCTCCCTTGCGCGAGCGGGCCAATGGATTGAAATTGGATTCCGCATGGATAACCGCCCGAACCAGGGCGGGATCGACTCCATATTTACGGGCGTTGCGACTAATGGAATAGGTGAACTCGGTAGTGTGTAACCGTGTACCCCGCCAGTCGATGCGGGACAAAGGGTTACAGGCATAGCAGGAGTTGTAGACAATAACCTCAAAATCCGTTTTGACGGGCTGGCGATCAGAATAAGCAACCGCACCATCTTTGCGATATTTAAAAAATTTAAATTGCTGTTTCTTTGCGGCCGCTTCGTATTCGAGGCGCTCTTGCTCTGCCCGCGCCTTTTCCTCAGCGGCGGTGCGCTCGGCAACCCGTCGCACCTGGGCTTCAAAATCGGCCAAACTGGATCCCTGCGACTGGTCGCCAGCAGCCCGCTCCGCAGCCATAAGCTGCCAACTGGCAGATGCCAGGAGCAAACTCAACGCAAAAGCAGGAAATAGGCGCACAATTCTCTCGGCTATTAGCAGGGTGGAAGGTTGAGTGTAGCCCAGGAGGAGGACTCGTGTGGCACCGGAATCTATTTTCGTGACCTGACTCGCGCTTGGGATAATTACGACTCCATCCAGACATCCCGAATCCAATGCCAAACCGATGGCCATGTCTCATCCGTCAAGTCTCCGTCGCGCCAGAACACCACTTCTCCTTCTGGCTCCACACAATAATAGTTGCCGTTTACTTCACACAGGGGCATCAAATAGCGAGGCACCCCCTGGGACCAGGCAACCGCGGTGACTTCCGGAAGGTAGGTGTGGGAGCTGGGATCGGCAGCGGTTACAGGTTCGATACTTCCGTATACCACATCGCTGGCTTCCAGCAAAAAGGTGCGCATATCGCGCGGAATGGGCAGGAGAATTTCCTCTTCTATTTCCACCAGCCTGTCTTCATCGGGTAATTCCAAAGGTACTGGCACAGGTTCGTTGTACTCGCGCAGCAAATCCAGAATTTCATCGATATCGGCCATAGTCTTACCTGTATATGAATAGCGGAGGTGGAATATAGCCCGAACAACTAGCGCTCACAATGCTCCGTGATATTAGTGGCGCCGGACAACACATGCCCGGCATGATGGCTTCATACACTCCTATCGCCCACCGAATAAAGACAACTGTTGGTCCACTAATTGATTCAGCGATTCATTCAGGAAATGCAGAATACTGTCCGCGACTGGCGTTAATTGCTTGTCGATATAGTGCTGGTAATCAATAGGACTTTGGCGCAATGACATATCAATTTCGTACTGGCCCACCGGCTCAGGCCCGTTGGTGGTAATCACATAACTGATCCAATCGCCGCGTCGCAGCGAATCCCCTGTCAGCTCGACATATTTGCGCGCAGCCTGCACATGGGGCGGAATATTTTTTTGGTATTCATGCAAATGCCGGCGCAAACGTTTCCGATAAATTAATTCCAGGTCACGCCTGGCGGCCAACACCTCGTTATTCGTGGCGCGCACAAAATCCAGGTAATCCTCACCGGCAAATACTTTACGGTAAAGCTCGGCCTGGAAATCCTTCGCCAGTTGGGTCCAATCGGTACGGACATTTTCCAATCCCTTAAAAACCATTTCGCGTTCACCATTTTTCTCCACCAGCCCGGCGTAACGCTTTTTAGTACCCAGTTCGGAGCCGCGAACAGTAGGCATTAGAAAACGCAAATAATGGGTTTCGTATTGGATTTCCAAAGCGCTCTTAATCCTGTATTCCTTGAGCAAGGTTTTTTTCCACCATTGGTTCAACTCGTTCGCAAGGCGTTTTCCGATGACATCGCATTGCGCGGAATTTTTGGGTTGCAAATCCTGGCAATTATTTTCAAGCCATACAAATAGCGAATCAGTATCGCCGTAGATAACTTCGTAGCCTTGTTGTTCAATCCAGTCGCGGCTGCGCTGGATAATTTCGTGGCCACGCAAGGTGATGGAGCTGCTGACACGGGGATCGAAAAACCGGCATCCGGTGGAACCCAGCACGCCATAAAACGAATTCATGATAATTTTGATTGCATGGGACAAGGGCGCATTTTTATGCTGCTTGGCACGGTCGCGCGCCGCCGATAATTGTTCGATTACCTGCGGCAATATATGCCCGTCACGCGCAAAAAAAGCGCCGTTAAAACCGGGGACAGTTTGCGCTTCCCCGAGTTGTTGATGCCGGGCTATCCAAAATGCGCATGGGTCGATCAGGAAGGTCCGCATAATGCTCGGGTACAGGCTTTTAAAATCCAATACGAGTACGTTGTCATAAATCCCCGGCCGCGAATCCATTACATAACCGCCCGGGCTATATATATCGGATTCAAGCTCCCCAAGGTTGGGGGCTACATAGCCTCGCCGGTGCAAACGGGGAAGGTATAAATATTCAAACGCGGCCACTGAACCACCGACGCGATCCAATAACAAGCCGGTTAACTGGCTTCGTTCCATCGCAAAATCCAGCAATTGCAACTGATAAAATATTCGCCATACCAACTCACAATCGCGCAAGTTGTATTCGGCCAGCGATACCTTATCGGAATGAAATAAGCGGGTGATATCTTCACCGCGATTATCCCCGGTGAGCAGCTTGCCTTCGCCTAACAATTCTTCTGAAACATGTTGCAATGAATAACTTTCATAACTGTAGTTGGCGGCTTTTAGCAGCTCTATACCATCCAGGACCACCCGCCCCGGTATAACCAGGTAGCTGCGTCCGGTATTGGCGTCATCGTGGCGCCAGTGGATAGCCTGCCCCTCACGCCCTAATTGCAATTCCAGTTGCAAACGCTTGCAAATATTTTCCAGCACCAATAAATCAAATTGAACTACATTCCAACCGATTAATATGTCCGGATCAGCAGCCTGTATAAAGGCGAAGAATGCAAGTAAACATTGCTTCGCATCGGCACAAAAAACAATTCGCCCGGTATTCCGGCCTTCGCCTACCATAAATACTTTTTGATCCATATCACACCAAACACCAATGGAGTACAGCTGCTTGGCGTCCATGGACGTTTCTATATCCAGCGACAGCATTTTTAATGTGGGACGCCAATGGGTATCCACAAGTGGCGCAAGCCTTGGGTTTAATAAAGGGATCCCACTACCCGCCATATCAATTTTTGCAGTCGCGGTAATAAAGCGCTCCATCAAGTAGCGCTCGGGGGGACGAATATCGTCTTCCCAGCAAACCACGGCATGCTGGCGAAAAATATCCTGCGCATCGCGTGCGAGTCGATGCTGCTTGAAATAAAGTGCGTTTACCGGCTGGTTACGATAGGTTTGTAAATCGACTTCGGCCATACGCCATTGGCGAAGCGGTTTGAGTAACTGGCAAATGAATTCTGCCTGTTCGCGCAATACAAATAACACGACGTCCTGTTCGGTGATTTGCGTCCAGCAACTACCCGCTTCCGTCGCCCACCATAAATCGAGCGTCACTCCGCTACGGGTGTCGCGCCATTGGCGGGTTAAAAGGAATGCATTGGTCATGGCAAATGGACAGTTACTGGTCGGGTAACCAGTATAATATTTTACATGCCTTACGACGAGCCAATCGATAAATATCTTATCGAGTCCGGTTAACGCGGGGAAACTCGCATCAGTGCGCGATTTCTATACTCAATGTTGTGCCATCACTCTTGACAATATGAGCCCCCTCAAGATGGCCGAGGATTTTATCGCCATCCACCAAATTGTTTTTATTATCCAAAAAACCAATACAGGTACCGGTGAGATATTCGTACAGGCGACCATCTAACAAATAACCGAATGGCAGTCCATCTGGCGCATAGACTTTATACTGCTTACCCGTTTCCATCATAATCCCGTTGCACATCTAAATTGATCACACTGGTGTCAAAGTTGGAACCTTCCCATGACTTAAAAGTTCCGGGCAACCATTTGAACGACAGAAACGGATAATCTAACAATATTTTCATTTAATGATTTATAAATCGGTACCTGAATTCATATTTAAGGCGCACTTATCGATCCATTCATAATCTATATATAAAAACACATATACCTCCAGGCTCGCCATGAGAGAAGATCAAGCACCTATACACCAAGCACCTATACACATAGGCACCAGTGGCATAGTGTTGCCGGGCAATAAATCGAGCTTTCCATCCGAATTTACTTCAAAAACCCGATTGCAATATTACAGTTCCCTATTTAATTCCCTAGAAGTGAATAGCTCCTTCTACAAGACTCCCATGCCGAAGACATTTTCCAAGTGGGCGGCAGAAACTGGAGAAAATTTTACCTTCAGCGTTAAATTAACGAGAGCAGTTACCCATGCACCGGGGCTCAACATTAATGTCGATGATATCGATTTATTTATGGAAGCCGCCAACCAATTAACTGTAAAGGCCGGGGCATTATTAATTCAATTTCCGGCGCGCATCACTATCGACTATGCTGAAAAAGTCGAATCCATACTTCAACATCTAAATGGCCATAAGGAAAACGCCGGATGGAAGCTGGCGATTGAAATGCGCCATCCGAGTTGGCACCAGCCCCAGGTATATGCATTGCTCCGAAAATACAATGCCTCCCTTGTATTCCACGATATGCCTCTCTCCAAAACACCAAGGGACCACAGCGCAACAGATATTATTTATTTGCGGTTCCATGGTCCCACCGGTGATTACAACGGCAGCTACAGCGATGATGTCATCCAGGCTTATGCAAAGTGGGTATACCAATGGCAAAAAACCGGAAAAGCAGTATTCGTATATTTCAATAACACAATAGGCAATGCCTATAACAATGCGGTTTTGTTGCGAGCTTATCTAAAGCGATTGCAGACCGACGCAACTAAAAGTTCTTTATAAAAATAATTGCCGGAAATATTAAGCCCGCTAAATAGCGGGCTTAATAAAAAAGTTTGACATTAGCGGTAAAATTATCGTAACACCCGACTCGAACTCGCAGGATGCCAGGGCTCAGGCACATAACGGATACGCGCCAGGGTTTTATAATATTCCAGATCGTGTTTGGGTTGCTCATAACCGGCAGGAATTGGCTTGCCGGAAAATGTTTGGAAATAAAGGACACAGGAGTCGCGCCAGATTACCGCATCACGCTCCTGGATTTTTAATAACGCTTTTACGTGCGCGAAGCGCTCTGCATCAATAAAAGGTTCAAGTTTGTCCCATTCATGCTGCATAGCGCGCACTTGTTCAACACCTTCGTAATATTTATGTACCAACTCATCCCACAATATGCGACCGGATTGCATTTTATGGTCCCAGCGCAAATGATGGAACCATAGTATTAATTCCTCCGGCACCTTATTCACATCGCCATATTGTTTGGCAAGCGCCATCGGATATTGCGCAATAGCATTCGACCCGGATTTAGTGCGGTCAAAACCAATACCATCTTTCGCTGCACGATGATAATAAATTGCGGTCCAATCAGGGCGTTCAAGATTTGCTGTCCAGGGAGCGGGGCCGTAATGATCACCTTGGGAATATAAATGGGTAAGTCCCAGGGGCGAGCGATAATTCACGCCGGCTTCACGTGAGGAAAGCATTAATTGTTTTACCGGCTCAACAAATTTTTCATCATTCGTAAATGTCATCCGCAACCATTCGTCCGCTGCTTCGCCAGCAGAAATATTATGGTCCCATGCCATACGTCCGAAGGCGTACCAACTCGATTGCACAAACGGGTGCCCGGTCCAGTTGCGATCAGTGCCCGGATTAATCACAGCTGCCATTCCGGTGCGCCTGGTATTGAAGATCTTTCCTTCCAAAATTTTTCCGATTGTTGAGCCCTGCCCCCTGGCATGGGTTTCTGTACGCAAGGACTCTTCAAATAATGGACCTTGATATGCAAGGTGGGTAGCAAAACCGAAATACTCCTGGGTGACCTGGAACTCCATCATCATGTTGGTTTTTTCCATTGCTGAAAATAATGGCGAGTAAGGTTCACGCGGCTGGAAATCAATGGGGCCATTTTTTACTTGCAGGATTACATTGTCCGCAAATTTGCCATCCAGTGGTTTGAATTCGTCATACGAGCCGCGAAAGCGATCACCAATATCGGGGTGATAAACAAATGCCCGCCAAAATACAACACCGCCATAAGGCTGCAAGGCTTCCGCCAGCATATTGGCACCGTCCGCATGGTTACGTTTGTAATCCTGCGGTCCCGGTTGGCCTTCGGAATTTGCTTTCACCAGATAACCGCCAAAATCCGGTATATATTCGTAAACTTTTTGGGTGCGCTCTTTCCACCATTGCCTTACGCGCGGATCCAGCGGATCGCCGGTTTCAAGGTCACCAAACATACGTGGCGAGTTGTAATTAACGGAAAGGTACATTTTTATGCCGTAGGGACGAAACACATCCGCCAATGCGGCAATTTTTTGCAGGAATTGATCGCTCAGTACGCGGGGGTCCGCATTCACATTATTAATAACGGCACCGTTAATGCCGAGCGAAGCATTAATGCGCGCGTAATCTTCATAACGTTGCGATTTGTATTCTGGCAAGGTTCCCCAATCCCACAAGGATAAACCCGCATAGCCACGTTCGATTACACGATTTAAATTATCCCAATGATTGATAACGCGATGCTGGAGCTTGGGCGAACTGCTGATGGAAACCTTGGTGAGCGACTGCCCGGTTTGTAACAGACGCAACAAATGGAAACTGCCATAAAGCGCTCCCACATCGGTATTGGCAGCAACCACCAGGACAGCGCGATTATTAATATTTGCTTGCTCAATTAAATACCCCTCCTTACCCAAGGTTTGCAAGCGCGCTTCCCAATGTAGTGATGCAACCAGTGGGGAATTAGCGGGGGTGCCAACGACCACAGATCCTTTGCTGATTTTACTTTTTTTTACCCATGCGACAGGTTTTTCCAGGAGCCCCGCAAAGCCACGCTGTAGTTCCGCTGCTGTTATCCTGGCGGTTGCCGACTCCCCTTCAACAATTAATTGACGTACCTGCTGCTGATATGATTTTTTTAATTCGACATTTTTCACCGGCACGTAACGCAACCACAATTCGTAGCCATCTTCCGCGTAGGCGGGTAAAGCCAGGCTTACAATTCCAATCCATAACGTTATTAAATATTTAAAAACCAGAATTTTGCGCACCGGATATAACTCCCCTATGGATTATTTTTAAATAACTGCTATGGTTATAGTCATTAAAAATATAACACTTGTATACAAGAAGACCAATTTAATTTATGTAAAGCTCACCATAGCATGGTTGCCCCATAGATCCGGTATATAAAATTACGCCGTTTGCTATAACTTGGTTAACATTCATTGGACAACGGCAACCTTCAACTATAGTGATCAGAATTAATAATCTGAAAATACTCAACCGAGGATAACAATGATGAATATTTCACGTAGGAATTTGCTGGCCATGGGCGGCACCACCGCCGCCATGCTGGCCAGCGCTAAATTGCATGCCGCCAAAAAAGCAGCGGCAGCAACGGGATTGAAGGAGGCGTATAAAGATGATTTTTTAATTGGCGCCGCATTGAATGTAGACATTATTCGTAAGCAAGATCCCGCCTTGGTTGCCTTGATAAATAAGGACTTCAATTCCATCACGCCTGAGAATTGCATGAAATGGGGTGAGGTACACCATGAAAATGGAAGCTGGAAATGGGCCGATGCTGATGCCTTTGTGGAATTTGGCAGTAAACATAACCTGCATATGGTTGGCCACACACTAGGTTGGCACAGCCAAATCCCCGACAGTGTATTTAAAAACAAAGACGGCAATTACATTTCGAAAGCCGAATTGGAGAAAAAGCAAAAGGATCACATCACCACTATTGTGGAACGCTATAAAGGTAAACTCGCCGCTTGGGACGTAGTCAATGAAGCGGTGGGTGATGACAATAAAATGCGCGAAAGCCATTGGTACAAAATCATGGGGGATGATTTTCTGGTCAATGCGTTTAACCTGGCCCATGAAGTCGACCCGAAGGCCCACTTGCTGTACAACGATTACAACAATGAACAAAAAGGCAAACGCGATGCAACCATAGAAATGCTGAGCCGTTTGCAAAAACGCGGCACCCCCATTCACGGTTTGGGAATGCAGGCTCACGTCGGACTGGCTTCGGATATGAAAAATTTTGAAGACAGCATTTTGGCCTACGCAAAACTGGGTTTACGCGTAAGCCTTACCGAGCTGGATATTGATGTATTGCCATCGGTATGGAACCTGCCTGTTGCAGAAATTTCCACGCGCTTTGAATATAAACCTGAACGCGACCCGTACACCAAGGGTTTGCCTAAAGGGATGGAGAAAAAACTGGCGAAGGCCTATGAAGCGTTATTTAAAATTTTAATTAAACATCGCGACAAGGTTGATCGCGTTACCTTCTGGGGCATAAGCGATGACGCCAGCTGGTTGAATGATTTCCCCATCAAGGGCCGCACCAATTATCCATTGCTATTCGATCGCCAGCACCAACCTAAATCCGCCTACTTCCGCCTGCTGGATTTAAAACGCTAGGGTTTCGGATAAATATCAGGCAGGTTCGGGATTATTTACCGCGATCTGCCAAGAGATAACATACAAACCAAGGGGATGTTTTACAAAACCTCCCCTTGGTTTTTTGTTTATATCGGGAGTAACCTTACCAATCCATTTTTTGTTTAATGAACGCGGTTAATTTTTCCGCGTTGGCTTTGTGCTGCGCAATGCGCGGATGACCGCCATAGCCGGTAAACTCAAAGAAAATGGTATCCAGTTTCCGATCATTATCTTCTTTTTTCATGCGCGCAACGGCGGCAGTGATATAACCCGGCCATTTAGGTGTAGCTGTTGCGTCCATACTGCCCAAGGCACAAATAATTTGCGCACCAGGGTATTTAGCGCGAATGCTGCGCACAAAATCGATATAAGCCTCCACTCTTTCCGCGTCCGTCGGTATAGGTTGCAGGCGCTTCTCACGATCAACCAGCCAGGCATCGTTCTGGAATAAATTAATAATGACCACGTCCGGTGTCCACTGGGAAAAATCCCATTGGGTGTCGTTGTCCCCGACAGCGCTTAGTTGGTCGAAAAATTGCGGCATGATAAACGGAAACCAGCTAATCATTATGCCGATTCCGCTTTGCGAAATGGTATGCAACTCAGCATTTAAATTACGCGCGGTTATTGCGCCATACGCCCAATAATTATTTTTTTCGCTAAGCAAATGATCTACACCATTGTCCGCACCTTCATTACCCGCACCGCTACTGATTGAATCACCGTATATTTCAATCCGGCGCTGGGGGCGTGTGGGTGGCGGTAAAAGTTTTGCGCCCTCATCCAGCAATAACCCTTTAAATGCTGTCGCACCTTCCTCACCTTCAGTGCGTTTATATATTTCCAGGCGGTGATTGCCCGACTTAAGCGCAGCGCTTATAACGTAGGTCTGCTCTCCCTGCTTAGCCTCCAAAACATAGGGGTGTTGTCGTTCATCATCGATAAAAATATTGAAATAATTTTTCCCGTGCTGATCATCCAGCTTTATTGCTAATGATGTGCCAGTGAAATTGGCTTTAATACTGGTGCCAGCCCAGGAAACCTGCGGGGCTTTTTTGTCCGCGAAATCAATGCGGCCTGTATATAAATAATTGGGATGGTCGGCGGGAATCAATTGCACCGGCTCCGCGACCGCCGGCAGGGAAAATAAAATTACGTTTAGCAACGGATAGGTTATTTTAAAAAAACGGGCAATGGTGTTCATGGTTTTACTCTTATTTGATTGATGGAGTCACCGTAGTATTTTTTGCAGGAAATAATAGCACTAAACCCGGCTGTTTATATTTTAATTATGAGGCGAGGCCGGCACTCGGGGTCATATCAGGCTCATTAAATATGCCTGGCATAGCTGCATGTGCTGTTGCGTCAGCGGACAAGGATCATTCCGCGCCTGCACATTCCTTGCGATTAAAGGCGATCAACTTATCCGGTTTATCCGTGAATACCGCGTCCACGCCGAGTGATTGCAAATAACGCCAATCCTCTTCGTGATTAGCAGTGTAAACCCAATTTTTCAGGCCGCGTTTTTTTGCATCGTGGATGAGTTCAGGTGTGATAAAACCCAGATGGGTATTTAACGAATAGGCCTCCAGCAATTCACAACAGCCGGCGTAATCCAGCGGAATGCCGTCAATGAGCGCACCGCGTTTTACATACGGCAGTTCCTGCAAGCATTGAAAGAGCTGCCGGTGATCAAAACTGGAAACTATGTACTGTTCGTAGGTGCCTTGTTTGCTGCTGATATAGTCGTGCAAGGTTCTTTTTAGCGCCTCTACGGAATTTTGGCCTTTGATTTCAATATTCAGCAGCGCTTTATCACCCACCAGCTCCAATACCTGATGCAATGTCGGAATTGGCTCACCGTTTTCAAGGCGCTGCTCGCGCAGGTAACTTAAGGGTTGCTCGGTAATAATGCCGCGCCCGGAAACCACACGTCCCAAACGGCGATCGTGGGTAACCAGCAACTCTCCCTCAATTTGGAATACATCGATTTCGATTGCGTATACCCCCAATGCCAATGCGCGCGAAATTGCAGCGAGGCTGTTTTCGGGCAATGGCTTGGGCTCCATTTGCGGCCCGCCACGATGTGCAATACATAAAAGGGGATTGGTTACAACAGATGTCATGGCGCTCGCTCGTTGTCAGTGATTTTCACTATAATGCCAGCCACCACCAGGCAGGCCAAGTGTGCCGGAACCCCTGTTGCGGTTGCGGGTCCCTGATAAAAGGTCTGCAATGTTCGTTAATCAAGTGAAAGCGGGTATTACTGTGGAGAATTTTTTTAGCACACTGGGAAAAATCACCAGTCATGGTGTGGTGTCCAAATTATTGATTATCGTCTCCTGCATCCTGTTGTTTTATGCCGCATCCAAGCTGCTCGATAAAATCATCCACGATGTAAGCCTGCGTCGCGCATTAGGCGACTTACGGGTGCTTTATATGACGCGGCTGATGAATATCGGCATGGTGTTCTGTTGCATAGTGGTGATTTGCCTGATCCTGGGGTTGGGCTATAGCGAAATCTCGGTGTTCCTATCGTCCATTTTTGCAGTGGTCGGCATTGCCCTTTTTGCGCAGTGGTCAATCCTTAGCAACGTCACCGCAAGCATGATTATCTTTTTCAGCTTCCCTTATAAAGTGAACGACCGTATCAAGATCCTCGACAAAGATGACGATATGCGCGGAGTGATTACCGAAATAACCTTATTCCATGTCATCCTGCGCCGCGATGACGGCAACCTGCTTAGCTACCCTAACAGCCTTATCCTGCAAAAAGCGGTTTTAAAACTGGATTACCCCGAGGCAGAACAAATCGCCGAAAATGCCGAAGCACCGGAACGACTGGCCCCAGGGTCAAACCAGCATGCCTGATAATCCCAACCCGCGTAAGCCGCGACAACAATAATAGCCCGAGCGGCCGCCGGGGATGGTTACTCAATCATTCCTTCTGTTATCAATCACACCATAGCGGATGCCTATCCTAAAAACGGGTTTTTAATATGCGAATTTAAGCGATATCTGGTAGCGCAATCAAATACCATTTACCACCACCCTGACAAGGGATATAGTCCCCCGCCGCTGGCCTTCCCTCATCTGATAATAAACAGCAAGGTTAGTAAAGATAGCGCTCTCAAAAACGCTATTTCGCCACGCAATAGCACCCGATAAATACCACTCAAACAGCCCAAGATAACAACAATGGAGCCTGGAAATCCTATGCAATCCCTGATTAAGACCTGCGCCCTTTCCCTGATGGTTACCGGCCTTACCGCTTGCGGTGGTGGTGGCGGTAGTAACGACCCCGGACCAACGTCACCCGCTTCATCATCTGCCAGTTCGGTAGCGCCTTCTTCTACTCCCGCAAGCTCCTCTGCGCCCGAAAGCTCAGCCGCCTCGTCCAGCACAGCCTCAAGCTTGCCCGCAGGGAGCGAAAAAACCATGGCGGCTACCAGTTATGCTAATTATTCCGTTGCGGAAATTGAAAACTGCGGTGTGAATATCAACGCTGCCGATAAAACCTTTGCCGTTTTTGCGGATTATGACGGTGCTGCGCAAAACCAAAGCCTTTCTAGCTTGAATATTAGCGGCTGGAATCATACGACTAACGGCAGCACTACCGAGTGGGCAAACCTGAAAAATGCGGGCAGCACTTACAACTTTAACGGTACCGGGACGGTAAATGACAGTTGTAACGGGGTTGATACCATGAACGTGGTCCTTGTGAAAAAAATCGCCGATTGGGATCGTCAGCACTCCAATGGTTTTGAGCGAGATATCCTTGCTCATGGTTATAAGTTCGGCGATATCGAAAACCTCATCGTTGATATAAAAGTTAACAGTGCAAAAACCAGTATTCCCAGTATTGAAAGCTTGAAAACAACTTACGCCAGCTATGTAGGGCCTGCAGTAATAGAAGCGCTGGATGAAGGAAAAGTAAATATCGATATCACCCTTCATGATGGCGGCACCCTATTTGGAAAAATAATTTTCCAATTGGACCAGGCAAGCGTGAGCGACAAGTGGGTACGCGTGACGATTCCGATGAGCACATTGTATTTTTATCAGGAAGTTGATTATAAGCGCACCACTAAAACGGCGAATGACGTTGAAAATGTCGTCGTCCAAAGAGCCCTTATTGTTGGTGAAACCAAAAAAGGAGCTGTTTTACGTGGCGATATAACATCCTGGAGCAGCAGCGTTCCTGAAACCTTTAAGGAAATGGATTTAAGTTTCAAGAAAATTGAATTTCAGTTGAAGTAAATTCCCATAAAAATGGACCGATAAATTCATCGGTCCATTTTATTCCACAGCTCGCTTTACTTCCGATCAAACCGGTCCGCGTTCATTACCTTATTCCAGGCTTTTACAAAATCCTGCACAAACTTTTCTTGCGCATCATTGCTTGCATATACCTCCGCAAGTGCACGTAACTGTGAATTAGAACCAAACACCAAATCCACGCGAGTTCCGGTCCACCTTACCGCACCGGTTTTTCGATCACGCCCTTCAAAAACATCCGCTTCCGGAGAAGTTGGCACCCACTGGGTAGCCATATCCAGCAGGTTTACGAAAAAGTCATTAGTTAATGCACCGGGCCTATGGGTAAGCACACCGTGTTTGTTCTGGCCCGCATTGGTCTCCAACACACGCAAACCGCCAATCAATACAGTCATTTCCGGTGCGCTCAATGCCAGTAGTTGCGCTTTATCCAATAACAATTCTTCAGCGGGCACCGAATACTTGCCTTTTAAATAATTGCGGAAGCCATCGGCACCGGGCTCCAGTACCGCAAACGACTCCACATCGGTTTGCTCCCGGGTTGCGTCTGTCCGACCGGACACAAATGGTACTTCGATCATAACGCCCGCATTTTTTGCTGCCTGTTCAATTGCAGCCGCACCACCCAATACAATCAAATCCGCTAATGAGACTCGCTTGTTATTTGATTGCACCGCATTGAATTCTTTTTGTACTTGCCCTAGCACTCCGAGAACTTTTTGCAACTGTGCCGGCTGGTTTACCTCCCAATCTTTTTGTGGTGCCAATCGAATGCGCGCCCCATTGGCACCACCGCGTTTATCGGAACCACGGAAAGTGGATGCGGAAGCCCATGCGACAGAAACCAATTGGGAAACTGACAAACCGGTTGCAAGAATTTTTGCCTTGAGCGCACTTATATCGGCTGAGTCAACCAGGGTATGGTCAACCCTGGGCACAGGGTCTTGCCAAATCAACTGTTCTGCCGGCACGTCAGGCCCCAGGTAACGCGTAATCGGCCCCATATCACGATGGGTTAACTTAAACCAGGCGCGCGCAAATGCATCGGCAAATTCCGTCGGGTTTTGCAGGAAGCGACGCGAAATTTTTTCGTATACCGGATCAAAACGCAGCGATAAATCCGTAGTCAGCATGTAGGGTGGACGCTTTTTATCGGGATCAAAGGCATCGGGAATTATTTCCGCTGCGCCCTTGGCGATCCACTGGTGAGCGCCGCCCGGGCTTTTAGTAAGTTCCCATTCAAAACCAAATAAATTTTCAAAAAAATTATTGCTCCATTGGGTTGGCGTAGTTGTCCAGGTTACTTCCAAACCGCTGGTGATGGCGTCGGCACCTTTACCGGAACCATAGCTGCTTAACCACCCCAACCCCTGGGCTTCAAGCGGTGCAGCTTCAGGTTCCGGTCCAACATAAGCAGCGGAACCCGCACCGTGGGTTTTACCAAAGGTATGGCCGCCGGCAATTAACGCCACAGTTTCTTCATCGTTCATTGCCATACGCGCAAACGTCTCGCGAATATCGCGCGCGGCGGCGATTGGGTCCGGGTTGCTATTGGGACCCTCGGGGTTCACGTAAATCAATCCCATTTGCACAGCAGCCAATGGGTTTTCCAATTCCCGGTCACCGCTATAACGCTTGTCTTCCAGCCATTCGCGCTCGGCGCCCCAATAAATATCCTCTTCCGGCGCCCATACATCGACACGGCCGCCACCAAAACCAAAGGTTTTAAAGCCCATGGATTCGAGCGCACAGTTACCCGCCAGGATCATTAAATCAGCCCAGGAAATTTTTTTGCCGTATTTTTGTTTGATAGGCCACAACAAACGACGGGCTTTGTCCAGGTTGCCGTTATCCGGCCAACTGTTCAAAGGGGCAAACCGCTGGGTACCGCTGCCCGCACCACCGCGTCCATCCGCCGTGCGATAAGTTCCGGCGCTGTGCCAAGCCATGCGGATAAATAATCCACCATAATGCCCAAAGTCAGCAGGCCACCAATCCTGTGAATCCGTCATCAATGCGTAGAGATCTTTTTTTACAGCGGCGAGATCGAGCGTTTTAAATTCTTCGGCGTAATCGAAATCCACTCCCATGGGATCGGACACCGCAGTGTGCTGGTGAAGGAGGTGTAGATTCAGTTGGTTTGGCCACCAATTCCGGTTTGATGTACCACTCGCCGCCGGTTTGGTTATTGCCTCATGCATGACCGGACATTTGCCGGCTGGTTTGGTGTTGTTGTCCATCGTTTGCTCCTGTAGTTAACCTTGGGTTGACCTGGATAACATTAGACGGAGCGGAAACATTAGTTAAATTTATATTAAATAATTAATTGATAGCATTTAACAATGCAAATAAAGCCTGTGATGGCAATCTAGGACAACCTGGCGCTAATGGCGGCGAACAACGGATGTATTGCAACTGCGGGCAACAAAAGACCCCGGTAAAATACGGGGCCTTTAATGTAACTATTTGATAACTATCATAATTGCTTTTACAGCACCGCAATTATGGCCTTGGCAACATAATCCATTTTCTCTGTCGTCAAACCCGCCACACTGATACGGCTGGTGTCGGTCATATAGATGCTGTATTCGTTTTTCAACCTGTGTACCTGCTCGACCGTCAGCCCGAGGAAAGAGAACATACCGCGCTCCCTGGCGATAAAACTGAAATCGCGGGTTTGTTGCAAAGCGTTTAGTGATTCCACCAATTGCACACGCAAACCGGCAATACGATTGCGCATTTGGGTGAGTTCGCTTTGCCACACATGGGTGAGTTCCTCACTGTGAAGGATAATGTCCACAATCGTGGAGCCATGTGCAGGCGGCATGGAATAGATGCCGCGCGCTACGTTTAATAACTGGCTGAAACCGGCGTCGGCTTGTTGGGGATTGGCGAACACAAAACTCAGGCTGGCGGCGCGCTCGCGGTATAAACCAAAGTTTTTGGAAAAGGAGTTGGCCACAATCATTTCAGGCACACGGTGCGCGAGCATGCGCAGGCCATAGGCATCTTGTTCCAACCCCTCGCCAAACCCCTGATAGGCCATATCAACAAACGGGATGATGCCGCGCTCTTCCAGCACATCCGCAACCTGGTTCCATTGCGCAGGGGTTAAATCCGCGCCGCTCGGGTTATGGCAGCACGCGTGCAACAACACCAAGTCACCGCGCGGAATATCCTTGAGGGTCGCCATCATCGCTGCAAAGTTAATATCGTGACCGGCGTAGTCGTAGTAGGGATACTCGCGCAGTTTCAGTCCGGCTGATCCAAGCAAGGGGACATGGTTAGCCCAAGTTGGTGTGCTAACCCATAGCTGGGCACCGGGCCTGGCGCGCTGGATCAACTCCGCTGCGACACGCAATGCGCCACAGCCCCCAGGGGCCTGGACGGTACGTACGCGACCGGCAACCACTGCGGGATGATCCGCACCAAACACCAGGCGCGTAGAGGCTTCATTCGCACCCGGAACGCCAGCGGGTGGCGTATAGGCCTTGGTAATATCACGTCCAATGCGCAGCTTTTCAGCTTCGGCTACCGCTTTCATGATCGGGGTTTGGCCCAGGTCGTTTTTATAAACACCCACTCCTAAATCCACCTTGCCGGGATTAATGTCATTGGCGTAGGCGATACTTAAACCGAGGATCGGGTCGTTAGGCAATAAGGGCAAAACTTCGAACATGGCAGGCTCCGGATGCGCGCAAGGGTTAAGGTCGGGAAGGCGGCCGCGATTATACGCCGAGTTTCCGTCCGCCGCGTAAAAAGTCACTGAACCGGCCGGGATTTGCCATTCCCCACCGACGAATGTGCTAACTTGCGCAGCCTGACAAAAGGAAACGGATTATGACTATAGAGTGGCAAATCAAACCGTTAAATACACAACTCATTCCCGACATACAACAACGTATCGACCAAAAAACCAAACCCCCGGGTGCCCTTGGCCAACTGGAAGCCATTGCTTTGCAAATTGCATTGATCCAGGAGCGCCCACGCTTAAGTATCGAACGCCCGTTAATGCTGGTTTTCGCTGCCGATCACGGTATCTCCGATGAAGGCATCAGCATCGCATCCAGCCGCGTCACCCAGCAAATGGTGCTCAATTTTCTAGCAGGCGGGGCGGCTATTAATTGCTTCTGCCGCACCAATCACTTGTCGATAAAAGTGATTGATGCGGGAATTAGATATGAAATCTCCCCGGAACCCGCGGCATTAATTAACCAGCGTATTGCGGCAGGCACCCGCAATTTCGCGACTGAACCGGCGATGACCCAAGCGCAAGCCCGGCAAGCATTGTTGTTCGGGCAATTATTAGCCGAACAGGAAATCAATGCCGGCTCCAATTTATTGGCCTTTGGCGAAATGGGGATCGGCAACAGCAGTTCCGCTGCCGCGATCCTCGCGGCAGTCAGCGGTGCACCGGTAGAAAAATGTGCAGGTTTGGGCACAGGCATTAATCCCGAGCAACTTGCCAAAAAAATCGAATTGGTCAAAAAAGGCGTAGCGCGCATCGGCAATAAATCCCCACTTAATATCCTCACTGAAGTGGGTGGTTTTGAAATTGCACAAATTTGCGGTGCAATGCTGGCAGCAGCACAAGCGAAAAGAATCATCATCGTGGATGGTTTTATTGTCACGGCAGCGGCGTTACTCGCGGTGCAATTTAACCCACATGCCGGTGACTATATGGTTTTTGCGCATACATCCGATGAAGGCGGCCATCAATTAATGCTGGAATTGCTAAATGCAAAGCCACTATTGCATTTAGGCTTGCGGCTGGGCGAAGGCACAGGGGCCGCATTGGCGTTACCGCTTATCCAGGCCGCTGTGAGTTTTTATAATCAGATGGCAACCTTTGAAAGCGCGGGTGTGAAAATTTAACGAAAAAATTAATTAATGCCATGGAGCGGCAGTTTTTTTGAAGTACATCCTGGAACATGAAAAACCAACTCAACTTATTTTTTCTCGCGCTCGGATTTTTCAGCCGCATCCCAATGCCCCGGCGGGTTGATTATTCGCCGGAAAAGCTCAACCAATCCAGTCGATACCTTGCTTTGGTCGGCTGGTTGCTGGGCGCACTGGTTGCAGCCGTATTTTTTTGTGCGCAAAAGATATTTCCGGACACCATCAGCTTGTGGCTGGCAATGGGATTTAGCCTTTTACTAACGGGCGCGTTCCATGAGGATGGTTTGGCAGATACCGCCGATGGTTTTGGCGGCGCGTTCTCACGCGATAAAAAATTGGCAATCATGAAAGACAGTCGCATCGGTACTTACGGCGCCGCTGCGCTGGCGATGGCATTGCTCGGCAAGTATTTATTATTAATTGAAAGCAGCGATATTATCATTGCCATGTTAATGGCTTATCCACTTTCGCGAGCAATGGCTGTAAGCCTCATTGCCGATATGCGTTATGTGGGTGACGCCGACACCAGCAAGAGTAAACCGCTCGCCAACCGGTTAACCGGGATCGACTTGTCTATTCTGCTCATCACCGCCCTGCCCGCATTATTTTTCCTATCGCCAATGGGTGCAGTCATTTTATCGGGGGCATTGATAGTGTTACGAATACTGGCGAAATGTTATTTGGACAGGCAAATCGGCGGCTACACGGGCGACACCCTGGGCGCAGTACAGCAAGTCAGTGAACTTACTATTTACGGGGTATTACTCGCGTTATGATTCAACTTATCCTTGGCGGTGCCCGCTCCGGCAAATCACGCTACGCGGAGCAGCTCGCACTCGCTACGCACAAGCCGGTACTCTATATCGCCACAGCCATAGCTTCCGACGAAGAAATGAGGGCGCGAATTGCCCATCACCAGCAACAGCGCCCGACGCAGTGGAAGCTTCGCGAATGCCCGCTGGATTTAATGGGGGCGCTAGCGGAAGAATCGCAAAAAAATCAAACGATACTGGTGGATTGCCTGACATTGTGGTTAAACAACCAATTGTTTCATTTTCCCAACCAGGATTTTTCCAGTTTGTTTGATTCATTGATTAAAAGCATTGGATCAAACAAAGCCGATATTATTCTTGTTGCAAACGAAGTTGGCCTCGGCATAATTCCCCTCGGTGAAATCAACCGCACCTTTGTGGATGAAGCTGGCCGGCTAAACCAACGGGTGGCGCAAGCTGCCGATAAAGTATTTTTTATTGCGGCAGGCTTGCCATTACAACTAAAAGGCCGCCATTCCAATGCTGGTCACACGCTATGAATAAGCGAATAATTACCCTGGTGCGGCACGGTAAAGTGGATGGTCCCGCAGCACTTTATGGCAACACCGACATTGGCTTAAGCAATGACGGGCTAAACGAGTTGCAAACAGTTATTCACCATGTGCACCGATTAAATCCAATCACCCATATCCTCAGCTCGCCATTAATTCGTTGCGCACAACCGGCACGGGAATTTTCACGCATTAGCCAACTACCATTGCAAATCCTGGATAATTTAAAGGAAATGCACTTCGGGGAGTGGGACGGGGTTCCTTTCAATGAATTCAACGAGGGGCATTGGCAGGCGCTTAATCAATTCTGGGAAACGCCATCAACCGCCCACGCGCCACACGGCGAACCATTGCAATTATTTGCCGGGCGGGTAATCCACAGCTGGCAACAAATTCAGGGCAACAACTCAGCGGGACACCAATTAGTCATCTGCCACGGCGGTGTCATCCGTATTATTATCGCGCACCTGCTTAACCTGGATTGGACAAATGCCAGTTTATTTCGCCAACTAACTATCGATTACGCCAGCAACACACGGATTGAAATTGCCAATGATGGCTATGCTCTACCGATAATCCGGCACATAGGCGAAAACATTCGCTAGTGCCAGTGATAATTTCCACTCATAGAATTACGGAACCCGTGTGAATAACCAAAACAACATCCAACAATTATTGCCGGATCACAACCAGAGTTTGGTAAAGCGAACGCTCACCGAATGGAAACAGCTCGTTTTATTGGGTGCACCCATTTTAGTTGCGCAACTTGCGCAAATGGCCAACGGTGTTATAGATACCGTGATGGCCGGTCACGCCAGCGCAGAAGACCTGGCGGGCGTGGGTATCGGCACCAGCTTATGGGTTCCCACATTATTATTCTTTGCGGGTATTCTCGGCGCTATGCAACCCACTATTTCGGGGCACCGCGGCGCACAGGAATTGCACAAGATTATGCCCACCACCTGGCAAGGCATTTATATTTCGCTGGTAGCAATGGTATTGATGATTTTATTTTTAACCAATTTGCAACCATTGCTCGGCTTACTCCAATTGGATGAAAAAACCGCATACATTGCCGATGGTTACCTACAAGCATTTGCCTGGGGCGTTCCCGCTTTGCTGTTGTTAACTGCCCTACGCGGCCTGACCGATGGTTTGGGCCATACCCAAATAATCATGTTTTTTTCCTTGCTGAGTACGCTACTAAACCTGCCGCTCAATTATATTTTTATTTACGGATTCGATGTTGGCGCATTCGAATTGCAGGCCATGGGCGGAATAGGCTGCGGATGGGCCACCAGTATCTCCAACTGGATAGCTACGCTTGCATTGCTAATTTATTTAAACACCAGCCGCATCTATCAACAATTCCATTTAATCAGCAATTGGGTTGCACCAGCCGTGGATGAAATCAGGCGATTATTAAAACTTGGCCTGCCTATCGGTTTTAGCAGCTTTATTGAAGTCAGCATGTTTTGCATGATTGCACTGTTCCTCGCCCCCCTGGGTGCAACAACTGTTGCTGGCCATCAAATTGTATTAAACCTTACCTCATTGGTATTTATGCTGCCGCTCAGTATGGGCATTGCATTAACATTGCGCATCAGTTTCCTCGCAGGCGCAAAAGACCATGAAGAAGCCCGCCTGCTCGCGCGCAGCGCCCTGCTGCTCGCGTTGACGATTGGTTGTACGAATGCATTATTTTTATTTTTGGGCCGCAATTGGCTGGCCAGTCTCTACACATCCGATTTAGCCGTACAAACCATTGCCGCACAATTATTTGTATTAGGCGCAATTTTCCAGATCGCAGACGTGGTACAAGTGACGCTGATGGGCGTGCAACGCGGCTATAAAGACACCAAGATCCCGATGATTATTATGCTGGTTTCATTCTGGGGAATTTCATTACCACTGGGTTACACGCTGACATTTAAAGATTGGATTACAGAACCTATGGGCGCGGCGGGTTTTTGGACAGCATTAATTGCCGGGTTGATCTGCGCGGCGTCATTGTTAATGATGCGGATGTTCAGGTTCAAAGCGACCAATTAATAATAAAAGCAGCCAGCATCTTCAATGCCAGCTGCTATCAAAATATGTAAATTACCAGCCACAAACCTGCCCTTTATTCTGTTCATCCAGCCAGGTTTTCAACGGAGCGAAATAATCAAGGATTGCCGAGGCATCCATTACGCGGGTACCTATGGCCTCTTCCAAAACATCTTGCCAGGGTTTGCTGGCACCCGCAGCCAGCAACGCTTGCAGTTTTGTACCGGCTTGTTTGCTGTTATAGATGGAACATTCATGCAAAGGGCCTTTGAAACCCGCAGCATCACACAAAGCCTTGTGGAATTGGAATTGCAAAATGTGGGCGATGAAATAGCGAGTGTAGGGAACATTCGCCGCGACATGGTATTTAGCGCCCGCATCAAAATCGCTTTCGCTGCGCGGTACCGGGGAACGAATGCCCTGGTATTGATTTACCAATTGCCACCAGGATTTATTGTAATCTCCCGGTTTTATTTTTCCGGAAAATACCTGCCAGCGCCATTGATCAATGATTTTTCCAAACGGCAGGAATGCAACCTTGTCCAGCGCCAATTTCATTTGCTGGTTAATAACGGCTTTCTGGTTATTCTCCACCTTATCAATCAGGCCGATGGTTTTTAGATAACCGGGTGTCATGGATAGCACAATCGTATCGCCAATGGCTTCGTGGAAGCCATCGTTAGCGCCGTTCTGGAATAAATAAGGTTTATCGTTGTACGCAAGGAAATAATAGATGTGGCCCAACTCGTGATGAATGGTTTCAAATTCAATTTCAGTAGGCTCTATACACTCCTTGATGCGTACATCTTCCTTCGCATCCATGGTCCAGGCGCTTGCGTGACACACAACTTCACGGTCACGCGGTTTGGTGAGCATGGATTTTTCCCAAAAGCTTTTTGGCAATGCACGCAAACCGAGTGAGGTGAAAAAATTTTCAGCCGTTTTGGCGATAGCAACTGCATCCTTTTTGCTTTTTACCAATGCGGCGGTAACGTCCAGGTCTCCCACACCGGGATAGGGCGTTACCACATCGTAAATACTGCCCCATTGCTGGCTCCACATATTACCGAGTAAATGCGCAGGAATGGGTTGATCAAACGGAACTTTGTTTTTCCCATAATGTTTTGCAAGGTCAGTACGCACTTTGCAATGGAGTGATTTATACAACGGCTCCACCTGTGACCAAAGCCGCTCCACTTCTGCTTCAAAATTTGCTGCGGGCATATCGTAACCGGACTTCCAGGACGCCCCCATATCGCTAAAACCGTAAGCACGGGCGCCGGCATTGGCGATTTCCACAAAACGTGAATATTCTTTTTTATAGGAAGGCGCCACTGTACGCCAACCGGTCCAGGCATCCAGCAATTCATCGTAATCGCGGCTCTTTACCAAAACCTCGGATAGCTGATTCAGATCGCGGCATTCTTGCTTGTTGCCCGAATGGTTTTTTTGATAGGTTTTGCAGTATTTCCCCGCGCCATAAATGCCTTCCATATCAGTGCCAAGCTTCGCTAATTCTGCGCGTTCAGCCGGCGTATCCGGCGGTAAAAGTGTTTTGCCCAATGTTAAATTAGTGTACGCCTTCGCAGTCGGGGCAGACATGGGGTCGTCTTTATAAACGCGCGCTTCGGCAAGGATTTCTTTTTCAAACCCCATCATTCGCTCGTTAGCTTTGGAGGCCAGTAGCGCAGTATCTTCATTGATGTAAGTTACATAAGCCCATTGCGCGGCGTTAGTTTCCCGATAGATATCCATATAACGTTGGTTAACATCCGCAATAAAGGTATCGGCCGATTTTTTATCGACATCACCTTTATTTTTTACCGAAGAGGACGGCTGGCAAGAGGCTAAAAAAATGCAGGGAGCCAGGAGCGCAGCTGCACGCAATACAAAACCTGGTGTTATTTTTCTCATCATCAAGGTCCCACTTTTTGTCATTAGTATGGATTAATGTATTCCCGCCATACCGCGTCTAAGCAGCGGCGAAATCACCAACATAAACACACCAAAACCAATACCCAACCAGGTAAGGTATTCAAATAATTCGGTGTAGGTTGCCAACATGGCCGCAACGTCCGATTTCGCTGAAGTATCAATTGAAGCCAATTTGGATAAACGCGTCGCAAGTGTCTCTGACAGCGCAGTCGCCACAAACCATGTACCCATGCTTACCCCTACCACACGGGGAATGGATAATTTGGTAACAGCCGACAAACCAATCGGCGACAAACATAATTCACCGGTACTGTGACAAAAATAGGCGAGCACAAACCAAAGTACTGCTACCTTGCCCGCTTCATTGGGAAATTGCGCACCCAATACCAGGGCACCAAAACCCAAACCGGCGAGTATGGTTCCTATTGAAAATTTTACCGGCGTGGAAGGGTTGAGGCCGCGCGAATCCAACCAGGGCCATAGCAACGCAAAAGGAACCGCTAATAGCATAATAAAAGCGGGGTTGAGCGCAGCAAATTGACTGGCGGCGATGCTAGTTCCCAATATTTCCCGATCAAGCACGCGGTCAGCAAATAATGTCATTGACGCCGCGGATTGCTCAAACAAGGACCAAAACACTACGGTTGAAACAATCAATACCATCAATATCAGGGTGCGAGTGAATTCCACACTGCGATGTTTAGCGAATCCGTAAACGATAAATATAAATAGTGCAACCAAAGATGAATAAACCCAATATTCCGTAGCTGTTGCGGAAACCTGGATTACCCGGTTTTGGGTCAGTACACTTCCCACACCAATAAAAATTACAACCGCGGTTAACGCGAGCAGCGATTTTTTTGATTGCCATGGGTTGGGGTAAATCATGGCGTAGGTAAGAATGCCGACAATGCCTAACAGCAAGAAAATATTTTGCGTGATATGAACGACCGGTTCACTTTGCACCAACCACCAAATAAGCGGCAGCGAAGCAATACTGGCGATATATATCCACCATTCCCGCTTGATGCCTGCTGTTTTAGTCGCGAGCCATGCAGGATCGGGGGATTCCGCATACCCTTTTAAATAACGTTGCCCAAAAAGAAAGGTAAACAAGCCAAGGATCATCCCTACACCGGCCAAACCGAAACCATATTTCCAGCCATATGTTTCGCCCAACCAACCGCACACCAAGGTCGCCACCAACGCGCCGACATTGATACCCATATAAAAAAGCGTAAAACCGGAATCGCGGCGCGGATCATTTTCGGGATAAAGTTTGCCGACGATCACAGAAATATTCGGCTTTAAAAAACCAACGCCGATAACAATAAAAGCGATAGCGGTGTAAAAAACATTGAGCGCCGCGGTATCCTGTTTGGTCACCTCATTGCCAAGCACCGTACCCGCGTTAAGAATTTCGCCATTCGCTAATACTAAGGACTCGGTTAGCATAGTACCGGCGGGATAATGCACCGCCTGCTGCCCTTCGACGGCCATTAACAAATGGCCGATAACCAATAGAATGCCACCAAATAATACCGCTCGACGCGTCCCCAGATAACGATCCGCAATCAATCCACCGATTACCGGTAACGCGTACACCAGGCCCGCATAAGCACCGAGAACATCCAGGCCATGGTTGTCGGAAAATAAATGGTATTTGGTGAGATATAGCAGCAGGATAAATTTCATTCCGTAAAACGAAAATCGCTCCCACATCTCGGTTGCGAAACAAACATAGAGGCCTTTCGGGTGGCCGAGGAAATCATCGTTGGTCATTAACATAGGATTCATTCTTGACTGATTTTTTTCAGTTGTTATTTTGGTTTACCGCCGAAGCCCCTAGGCCCCTGATAAACATATCGCGAAAAACCTGCCGATCCATTTGCAAAATATTTCTTCAATAGCGTGCCAACCCCGGGTGATAACCTCACCTGGCCAGCTACGACCAGAGACGACCAAGCTCTGCCACAGAAGCGAGGACATAGGCAGGTTTTATCATAGACTGGTCAGCATAGGCTTCGCGATATTTACCGGTTTTCACCAGGCAACCACGAATACCCACCTGCTGGGCACCTCCCACATCACTATCCAGGTCATCCCCGACCATTATTGCATTCATAGCGTCAACACCGGCTGAATCCAATACTCGCTGGAAAAAAGCGCGATTGGGTTTCCCCATAACAAGCGCCTTTTTGCTGCATACATATTCAAGGCCGGAAACAAAAAAACCTATATCCGCTTTCAATCCATCTTCCGTTTGCCAAAAACGATTTTTATGCAACGCAATAAGTTCTGCACCGGCGTGCATCACATTAAACAACCGATTAATTAAATTTAAATCCCACACTTCGCCTATATCACCTAACACAACATAGTCCGGCTTATTCTCATCCCAAAAAAACTCGGAGAAGTCTTGTTTAATGCCGTCCGCAACCACGGGCCAGATGCGCAAGGGGCGGTTTAAATTCTGTTGCAAGTTAAATAATTCCAATTTCGCCGCCACAGGCGCGCTAATTAATTCATCATCTTCCAGCATAAAACCCATTACTCGCAATTGCGCAATTAATTCATCCTGGGATTTGGTGGTGGTATTTGTGAGAAAACGCAACGCGATGCCTTGCTCGCGCAGTCGGTTGATAGCGGAAATCGCGCCGGGAATAGGTTGTTTCCCAACGTACAAGGTGCCATCCAGATCAAGCATTACCAATTCCGGCATAGGTTTCATTGGACCAGTCTCCAAAAAATACAGCATCCATCAGATGCAATCTAAAAAGACGATTAACCTAGTGAACTATAGCGCTGTTTTAAGGCTTCAATAAAAACGCCGACTTTTTGGGAGCGCTGCACTGAGCCGGGAAATACCGCATAGATACCCCCGCCCGGCAAAGACCACCCAGGCAATAAACGCACCAGCCTGCCTGCGGAAATATCATCCTTCACCGCGTAATCCGGCAATATCGCCAAACCTGCCCCCACTCGCGCCGCAGCCTGGACTCCCAACGAGGTGTTGGTCATCAGCGATGAACGGAATCGGCAAGTCACCGACGCCGATCCCGGGCGGGTGAAGGTCCAATGCAAAGGATTCGGCAACACCGATAAACCGATCAACGGATAAGTATCCAGCGCAGCCGGTGAATCCGGTAACCCTTGGGGAAAATAATCCGGTGCAGCAACCAGCCATTCATCAAAATTGGCAATCAACGCTGCCTTATGGCTGGAATCCGCCAGGCGGCCAATACGGATCGCGAGATCAATACCCTCAGCCACCATGTCCACTCGGTGGTCACTGGCGATTATTTCGATGCGCAATTCCGGATGCTGCTTGCATAACCGCGCCGCCAGGGGCGAAACCACCGAGGCCCCATAATCAATAGAAGTGGATATACGTAATTTGCCGCGCAACTGGCGAGTGTCACTGCCCGCTTCTGCTACCGCCAACTCGGTGTCCAGCAGGATTTTCTGGCAAGCCTCGTAGAACCGGGTACCCGCTTCGGTAAGGTGCAAACGGCGCGTGGTACGCACCAGCAAATTACTGCCGATCTCCATTTCGAGTTTTTGCATATGGGCGCTCACCATGGTTTTCGCCACGCCTAAACGACTGGCCGCCGCCGTTATCGAGCCAGTCTCCACGACTGCAACGAATACCACCAAACGATTCAGGTTGATATCAAACAAGCTGGTCATACCCCTCCAATTGTCCACTTTTAATGGACAGAGAATGAAGTTTTGACCATCTTATCAGCACAATCAATGGCAGCGATACTGGCCTCACCGAAGCAATTCACCCATTCACACTAACCAATGAGGATCAGATATGAAAATTGCACTAATCGGCGCTACCGGGTTTATCGGCCAACACATTTTGGCCGAAGCTATCAATCGCCAGCACCGGGTTACTGCGCTGGTGCGCAACCCGCACAAACTGGCGGCGCATCCGAACATTACCGGCGTCGCGCTCGACAGTCACCATCCGCAGGCGGTAACGGCGGCCCTGGCCGACCATGATGCCGCCATCATTTCCTTCCATTACCTCGACGTGGATTTCCCGGCGTTGATCAATGCAGTTAAAGCATCCGGGGTAAAACGCCTCCTGGTGGTGGGCGGTGCAGGCAGCCTGGAAGTCGCGCCGGGAGTGCGGGTGATCGATACCCCCAACTTTCCCAATGAATGGAAAGCCGTTGCGCAGGCTGCGATTGGATTCCTGGACGCATTGCGCGCGGAAAAGACACTGGACTGGGTGTATGTATCGCCGTCAGCGCTTATTGAACCTGGTCAACGCACCGGGAAATTCCGCCTGGGTAGCGAGCAATTGTTAGTAAATGAAAATGGTGAAAGCCGTATTTCCAACCAGGATTTCGCTGTAGCCGTTATCGATGAACTGGAACAGCCACAACATCACCAGCAACGCTTTACCGTTGGTTATTAATGGGAAAACACTCAATCGCAGGAAGACATTTCCTTCCTGCCACAAAGGAAAAAACGAGGAGCCTCGCATGAACCACAAAACATTTACTGAATTATTTGGCTTTGATCATCCCGCCGCGCGTTTAAGCGAAGCCGTTGTCATCATTATCGATATGCAACGTGAATATCTTGATGGCGCAGTACCTTTGCCCTATTTGCAAAGAGCCGTTACCGGAGCCGCACGCTTGATTGCACGGGCAAAGGAACAACAAACCCCCGTCATCCATGTGGTAAACAAGGGACCTGAAGGCAATTTGCTATTTAATGATGGAGGTATATTTTATGCCGAGTTGCAAGATGTAGCCGCAACCGGGGAAGACCATGTTGTTATCAAACATTTACCCAATGCCTTCGCAGGAACCGATTTGCAAACGATTATTGCCGGCACGGGTCGCCGGCAGTTAATTATTGCCGGTTGCACCACGCATGTTTGCGTTTCTGCCACGGCGCGCGCCGCACTGGATTTAGGCTATCAAACCACTATTGTGGCCGAGGCGACGACCAGCCGTGATTTATTTGATCATCGCGGCGAACGTATTGATGCGGAACGGGTAAAGCAGGTTGCGCTGGCGGAATTGCGCGACGCATTTGCAGTCGTGGTGGAATCGGTTGATGATTTATCGGTGTAAATTTGCCGATATGCAGACCAGCACCGGAAGTCATAAGGCGAATTTGATGCTGGTATTACCTATTTAACAACTGTAGCGGATTCGGGTTTGGTGGAGTAAATGGGGGTATTTTATAAGCGCCGGGTGTGAGCTGGCCCGCGCAACGCGTATACTGCCCGCTCTTTAAATAGCCATTCGCCGAGGAGCGATCATGTCGAAGTTCTGGAGTCCGGTGGTGCGTGAACTGGAGCCCTATGTGCCCGGTGAGCAGCCGCAAATTGACGGGTTGATTAAATTAAATACCAACGAGAGCCCCTATCCGCCCTCCCCCAGGGTACTTGATTTAATCACCCATGACGCCATCGACAGGTTGCGCTTGTATCCGGACCCGAACTCCAAAAAACTAAAAAATACCATCGCTGATTACTACAAGGTAAATAGCGAGCAAGTATTTGTCGGCAATGGTTCCGATGAAGTCCTCGCGTTATTGTTTATGGCGTTTTTCCAGCAGGGAAAACCCTTGTTGTTTCCCGACATTAGCTACAGTTTTTATCCGGTGTATTGCAAGCTCTTCGGAATTACAGCGAAAACAATTCCATTGCGTGAAGATTACACAATTGACTTTGCCGACTATGCGCAGGACAACGGTGGAATCATTTTCCCAAACCCCAACGCGCCGACCGCCATTGGCAAACCGCTCGCTGAAATTGAGGCGCTGCTGAAAAAAAATACCGAATCCGTGGTGGTCGTTGATGAAGCTTACGTGGATTTTGGTGCGGAAACAGCCATTGGGTTAATTAATAGATATCCAAATTTATTGGTCGTGCAAACCCTGTCCAAATCCCGTTCACTTGCCGGTATGCGGGTCGGCCTGGCAGTGGGCCACCAAGAATTGATCGAAGCGCTCGATAGGGTAAAAAATTCGTTTAACTCGTATCCGATAGACCGTATTGCCGAGGCTGCCACTGTTGTGGCTTTTGAAGATGACCCTTATTTCCAGGAATGCCGTAACAAAATTATCGCTACCCGCGAGTGGACAGTCACTGAATTGGAAAAATTGGGATTCCGGGTTTTACCATCGCAAGCGAATTTTGTATTTGCGGAACCGGTCGGGAAAGACGCATCGGCTGTAGCCCGCTATTTGCGTGATCATAAAATTTTAGTGCGTTATTTTAATAAACCGCGCATCAGCCAGTTTTTGCGTATCACCATAGGTACCGACGCACAAATGCGGGCTTTGGTTGAGGCGTTAAAAAAATATCAATGATTAACAAAATGGCCGTGATGTAACAGGCCATTTTATTCGTTGGAAATGTGCGTGGTGTGGATGGCGAAATATTCGTCCATGCCCGTCCATCGCAATAAGCGTTCGATTTCCTTGTTGCAATTGCATAATTTAATGTTATCGCACGCAAAGCCTTTACGTTCTTTAAATAAAAGCAGCAATCCCAACCCGGCCAGGCTTAACGCCGGCGTGTCTGTTAAATTAAACTCGAACTCGTGCACATTGGCTTCAGCCGTATGGTTTAACAAATGATGCCATTCCTTGCGCAACTCGAGGCCGATACAACCGTGGATATTAACGCGCAAACCACGACCATTATTGATGGGAACCCAATCAAGGGCAGACGTTTCTGAAAGGGTAATTCTGCCGGAAGAAGAGCCGCTGCTTTTGGGAGCCGTTTTTGCGCTGGCTGACGTACCGGAAGCCAGGCCCCTCCCCGCAGGTTTATAAGGCACCTGGGGTTTGGATGCGGGAATGGAAACGCTCTTTTTCGCCGGCTTATCGGGTTGGGATTTATCACTCCAGCCTGCGGGCACTATATCTTCCCAACTGCTCTCCGTAGCGCCATCGCCAACAATTTCGTCGATTACCCGTCCGCTAGTACGCTTTACCCGGGCCTGGTCATCATCAGCCCGAATAACCTTGCGTTCGCCAATGAAAGGAACTTGATGGCGCATATCAGCCCCTCCTCGTACGATGGGGTTAGTGTCGCTCAAAATAAGCGCTGTGCCTTTTTCATTCAATCTGCGTTTAATTCAAGCGCGTGAAAATATAATATTGGCACATATTTCATTATTTGCCGAAAATTGCGGCCACTTGGGAATTTTCGAAACACCAACGCCGGTAACGGTCACAGTGTAATTGTTCAGGATTTATTCCAGGCGCCGTTTTCTTCCTAAATTCTCATAAAAAAAAGCTCTAACGGCTTTTTTTCAGGTAAAGTGCAGATTCAAGTAAAAAATTTGGGAAATAACAGGCCCCGGAAGAGTGGCCGCAGGTTAATTGTGTAATGTACCTCTGGCGAGACGATCACCCAAATTGAGCGACTATGCATAACAATGAACCAATGCAGTCAAAGAATACTGCCATAGAATTAATAAAAAAGTTCCAGCAACTTTTTACTGATTTAAATCACAAACAAATTGCCGAGCGGTTGGTTAAATTGGTTATTGCCAAAGACGCCATCAACCGCGCAGTACTTATTGTCGAACGTGAAAGCCATTTATATGTAGAAGCTATTGCTTCTTCCGGTCCCCATGAACCCATGGTTAATGGCATAGCGACATCGCTTAACCGTTTAAATTATTTACCCCACCGTTATATTCAAGAAGTATTTGTGTCAGGGGAATCCTGCTCCCTGGATAAAACCTCTATCCATCAATTGGGGAGCATGTTTACCCAAAAAGGCACCAACGCCTGTTTCCTGCATCCTATCCACGAAAAAAATAAAACCATCGCTGTGTTTTATATGGAGTCCATCCAGGAATTGGGGCTGCTGCAAAAAGCAGTTAGCGAACTGGAAACTGTATGGACCTTTAGTTCCCTGCTGGTGCGCCAGGTCATTGATATGTGGCATCACGAGGAACAGGCTGAAAGGTTCCGGCTGGCCGAGCAAGCGCTCTGGGCAAGCGAAACTTATCTAAACGCGATTTTGCGTTATTCACCGGCATTAATCTCGGTAAAAGACCTGGATGGTAACGTGGTACTGGCCAGCGAACATTTCAAGCAAATGGCCAATATCGATGAGTCGGGGTTTGTCGGAAAAAATGTGTTCGACGTTTATCCTAAAGACATTGCCCAGTCCATGTGGGAAATTGATGCGGCAACCAAAACCAAGCAACAAACTTATGAGGTTGAGCTGGACCTCATGCATAAAGATGGCAGCCTGCACACTTATTTGATGGTGAAATTCCCGTTACGCAATAAAGAAAACAATGTGTTTGGGGTTTGCACCATAGGAACGGATATTTCCGAACGGAAGCTGGCGGAGAACGCATTGCGCGAACAGCAATCGCGCCTGAACTACATGGCCTTCCACGATTCATTGACCTCCCTGCCCAATCGCTCGCTGTTTTATGACCGTATTTATCACGGCCTGGCGCGCGCGCGCCGCAGTGAAACCAGGGTTGCACTGATGTTGCTGGACATAGACAGATTTAAAATTATTAACGATAGCCTCGGTCACGATGCCGGGGATATTTTGTTAAAAGCCATCGCCATGCGGCTTAACGAAGGCGTACGCGATATGGACACTGTGGCCCGCCTGGGTGGTGATGAATTTGTGGTGGTCCTGGAAGGCATCCATGACACGGAAGATGTGGTGTTTGTCGCTAATAAATTATTAAGCACGCTCTCGCGCCCCATGGAAATCAGCGGACATACAATTTCCACTACAGTCAGTATCGGCGTAAGTGTTTTCCCCGAAGATGGAACGGATACCGATGAGCTGTTGAAAAACGCTGATATCGCCATGTACAAGGCGAAAGAAGCAGGTAAAAACAACTGCCAGTTCTACACCAAAGGCATGAATGCCACCGCAGTAAATTACCTGCTACTGGAAAACGATTTGCGGCGCGCCGTCGAGCAGCAACAATTGACGCTTTATTACCAACCGCAAGTAGACCTGCAAACCGGAGAGATGACCGGTGTGGAAGCCTTGGTACGCTGGCAGCATCCGGAGCGCGGACTGGTTTCCCCCGCGCATTTTATTCCACTCGCCGAAGAGACCGGCTTGATTGTCCCTATTGGCGAATGGGTCCTGCGTGAAGCCTGTCGCCAGCAGAAAACCTGGCTGGATGCCGGCAAGAAAGTGGGCAAAGTAGCGGTAAACCTGTCGCCGCGCCAGTTCCGCCAGAAAAACTTCCCCGGCAAGGTGGAAGCCATCCTTAAAGAGACCGGGTTGGAAGCCAAACACCTGGAACTGGAAATCACCGAAAGCTGCGCAATGGAACACGCCGGCGAGACCATTAACCAACTCAACCAGTTGAACCAGATGGGCATGTTCCTGGCGATTGATGACTTTGGTACGGGCTATTCATCGCTCGCTTATTTGCAGCGCTTCCCTATCCAAAAGCTCAAAATCGACCGCAGCTTTATTAACGATATCCACGATGATCACAACGATGCCGCCATTGCCAAATCCATTATCGGCCTGGCCCATAACATGCAAATGCGCGTAGTGGCGGAAGGCGTTGAAAACGAGCGGCAAGCCGAATGGTTACGCGAGATGGGCTGTGACCAGGCGCAAGGCTTCCTCTACTCCAAACCCATGAGCGCCAAACAACTGGAAAACCATTTTCGCAATGGTCGCTTTCATTTCGATGGGACGGTAATCCCGATTGAACCTCATTTGAAGCTGGGGGCTTAAGCCCCTCACTTTAGCGCCTAGCCTTTTCCGCGGGTTTTGTTGGCATTCGGGCGGGCGTGTTCCTCCACAAACTCCACTATCGCGTTGGCGATGTCCTTATTTGTGGCACCTTCGATACCTTCGAGGCCGGGCGATGAATTTACCTCCATCACCAGCGGTCCACGTGCGGAGCGCAGCAGATCCACCCCCGCCACATGTAACCCCATGGTCTGGGCAGCCTTGATAGCCGTGCGCCTTTCCTCCGGTGTGAGCTTGGTAACTCTGGCGGTACCGCCGCGATGCAAATTGGAGCGAAATTCCCCCTCCTGGGCCTTGCGCTCCATCGCAGCGACAACCTTCTCACCGATTACAAAGCAACGGATATCGCTGCCATTGGCTTCCTTGATAAATTCCTGCACCAAAAATTCTGCACGCACCTCGCGGAAGGCTTCGATGACGCTCTCCGCTGCCTTTTGGGTTTCCGCAAGGATAATCCCCCGGCCTTGTGTCCCTTCGCAAAGCTTGAGTACCAAGGGTGTGCCGCCAACCAGCTTGATCAACTCCTTGGTGTCATGGACGTTGTAAGCGAAGCTGGTTTTGGGAAGGCCGATGCCTTTGCGCGATAGCAACTGGAGTGCGCGCAATTTGTCGCGCGAACGTCCCAGCGCGATAGATTCTGTAAGGCAGTACACGCCCATCATTTCAAACTGGCGGATCACCGCCAACCCATAATGGGTTACCGAGGCACCGATACGGGGGATCACCGCCTCAAAGCCTTCCAGCTTTTCACCCATATACCAAATAGCAGGGCTGGCGGAAGCGATATCGATATAGCATTTCAGGATATCGAGCACCCTCACCTCATGGCCGCGTTTTTCGCAGGCTTCCACCAAACGGCGGGTGGAATAAAGGCGACAACTGCGCGACAAAATAGCGATTTTCATAGGTATACTGACCGAAAAGAAAAGTGATTCCTTTTGTTCACATGGATGGCATTAGAGGTTGATCTTTATTGCCGCCCAATAAAAAGGATTGACTGCTATCCACCAAAAATCCCTTCCGCAGTGCACCGCGCCCCAGCAACATGCGAAAACGCATATTTTCCCGGTCCGTCAGGGTTAACTCGATCGGCATGACAATACCGTTAATCAGTAACCGCGTCTCAATGACTACCCGCTCTTCGCTATGGCCACCGGAATCTGTTACCGAGCGGACATCCTTAACCGGCTCTTCGCATTCGATGCAGGTCAGGCTGTCTTTTTGCAATGGATGCAGGCCAAACCTCACCCAGGGCTTGCCATCCTTATCAAAAGGCGTAACGTAATAGGCATGCAATGCGCTGGTTTTCGCGCCGGTATCAACCTTGGCTTTGATGTGGGATATACCCAGGTCTGGCAAACCAACCCATTCACGCCAGCCGACAATTTCCGGTTGTTTATTGGCCACAGGCAAGGCTCCTGGAAACAAATGAACAAAAGGGACACTAGCACTAACAAGCAAAGCATTAGATGCGCGCTTTGTACTCCAGTTAGCGTTAAAGGTAAAAAGAAAAATCTTATTGCCCGTTGAAGATTTTTCTTTTTTTTTTGAATGGGCTATGGTAAATAGCGCGGGTCAAAATCTCCCCTTTTGCGGGAACCGACGCCAAACCTTCTCTCTATCAATGTTGGAGTAGTCTTATGTCAGTTGATGTAGAGTCACAAGACACTGATCTGATGGGTGATGTTAGCATCGAATCCGATGATGACGAGGCAACCCCGAAGCTCACCGGTAAAGAAGCCAGCCAGCACACACTGGAAATGCGTCGCAAAATTGAAGACCGCCTTGAGCGCCGCCGCATCAAAGAACAATTAGGTTACGGCGATATTTCTGATCTGGATTTTTAACCAGACAACAACAAGCCTGAACAACAGGTATTCGGTCAATATTAAAACATTGCAGCCGCCCTCGAAGGCGGCTTATTTTTTGCCCGCAACGGGTTTCATATCTTTACCATTTCAGTGCACCATTGCTATTGCTGCGCCTCAGATTAGCTTCTATGATCGCTTCTACAGCCAGTTCGGACGCTACAAATCAACCACAACCCATAAAACCTAAAATACCCAGCCCCCCAGGGGCGAACGGCGCCGGACCATAAACGAGAACGAAAATAATAAGAGTTAACCGCCGCGTTAACCAATCGACCGCTGGAGCGCAGTTGTTATGCAGCATTCCCCCAGACACCGTTTGTACTTTGACATAATCCTCGGCTTCCTGGTGATTATTACCATTTTTGCCATTACCGGTCAGGAGCAAATACTTGAGCGACGCTTCACTATAGATAATCACTCGGGCCTCAGCCTGAATATATACGACGATAAAGAGACCGGCGGTAACTCCAGCATTTATCTCGATAACCCCGGCACCATGGAATGGCATTGCATACTGCGCGATAGCTATGACTTCCCATTCTGTGGCTTTGAAGTGCTGTTTGATCCGGGGCGCACCCAGGGAATAGATCTGCGCCACTACGAAAAGATCCGTATCTGGCTGGACTATACCGGTCCCAGCCAAACCCTGCGCGTCTACCTGCGCAATTTTGATCCGCAATACAGCAAAAAAGAAATTCGCCAAAGTACCAAATACAACCAGGTCGAATTTAACGTGAATATGCTGAACGGCGTTGCGGAATTTTCCCTGCGTGATTTTTTTGTCGCCAACTGGTGGGTGTTTGATAACAATATCCCTCCCCACCTGAGCCGCCCGCAATTTGACAATATTACTATTTTTGAAGTGCAAACCGGCTCAGGTCGTCCATTGGGTGAACATCACTTCCGTTTGCGCAAAGTTGAATTTATTGGCCAGGCACTGAGTACTGCTGATTGGTATCTCACTATCATGGTTATCTGGTTATTCATTATTTTGTGCTTCCTCGCCTACCGTATTATTTCATTGAAGGATGAAGTGGTCGTACAGCGCAAACGCGAATCCGAATTGATGGAAATTAATGAATTATTGGATACCCGCAGTAAAGCCCTCGAACTCAAAGCGAAAAAAGATCCGCTTACCGGCGCCTTTAATCGATTGGGATTGGAAGAGGCCTTCAGCCTGGGCCTTTATGAGTGGCGCAACAACAAGAAACCCTTGTCGCTGGTGATGATGGATATAGACCATTTCAAAAAGATCAACGATACCTACGGTCACGATATCGGTGATTTGATCCTGAGTAAATTAACTGACTTGATCCACCAGCATATCCGTGCCCAGGATTTACTGGCACGCTGGGGCGGAGAAGAATTCGTGCTTGTTTGCCGCGATACTGACATCGACAACGCCTTTGCACTGGCAGAAAAACTGCGCGGCTTGATCGCATCAAAGGAGTTTCATAAAGGTATTCAAATCACTGCGAGCTTTGGTGTCGCCATGTTAAATACCAATGAAAACCTGGAACAATTATTTAAAGCGGCAGACACCGCCCTTTATGAGGCTAAGGAAACGGGGCGAAATCGTGTAGTCGCGGCGACCAAGTGATGTAGCGTGCTTAGGTAAAGGCGCTATTCCAGGCGCAGGTAATCCACATAAACCAGGCGAGGTTTGTCGAGGCCAACACTAAACAATTCCAGGCAACTGATCTCATCCATTTGCATCATTCGTTTCGCTGGTGCAGTTCGAATATCATCCAAATCGATACGCAAATAATTTTGCCCGGGCACCAGGGTAATGCGCCGATTAAAACGATCATCAATAGCATTCGCGCCCATGTCATGCCGCAGGTCAGCTATTTTGAGTATCATATCGACAGATTGCCCGGCCGGGTTATAAACATCCATCGCAAAATATTTATAGTTACTCCATTCACCATACCGGCCCATCCATTTAACCCCCGAATATTTATCCGCACCCAAATTGACCGCAAGGGAAAAATGACCATGGGTTGCATAATTGGAAGACTGTTGCCTTGTTGCTTGACTACCGATCCTTACTATTTGTTGTAACTCATATTTTTCTTCGAAATTATTAATTACCGGAAATTGTTCGCGCATACGCAAATCGGCATATGCCGCCGATGCCGCCCACCAGAGTGAAGGCAGCAATAAACAAACACTGGCAATACGGAATCCGTCTCGCATCAGCCTATTCGCAATACCTCCGCCTTTCCAACTTAATGCGAGGAATACCCCATAAACATTCCGCAGGACATCATCGACGCTGGCTTTGCGACCGATAAATTGTTGTACGATTTCGATGGCAATCCCGATAAATAAAACAACGGCAATCGTCCATACCCAATCGCGCCAAAAAAGTAAGGGGCTGGCGCGTTGAACCCATAAAACCAGGCAGAAAAAAAAGACCACATGGCCAAGGTTCCACACATGATGAAAAACCAGCGGAGACCAGGCATCCGGTCCACCAACAAAAAACAATGACGAGATAACCAACAAGGCCACCGGTAAAAACCACCGCAAACGCTTTTCCAAATAACACCTCTAAGACCGATAAACCCACACCTTTTTAATTCGCAATAAAAATCCCGGCAGTAAGCCGGGACTTATAGGACTCGCGAAATCAAATACCTGAGGTTAGCGCTAATACTGGGAATGCCCCATACCATTAAATTGTTTGGCCAAATTAGTGGCATAATTGTCTGTCATACCACTGATGTAATCAATGACCGCCATCAACGCCAGGTATTTATAATTTTTCTCGCGCCGGATTACATTGGGATGGAAATTGTTTTCCCCAATCAGCGCCATCACCCGATTATCTTTATAAGTCATTTGCGATGCATCCCCCAGGGAAGCATAGACCGCTGAGCAAATTGTGCTGAGCAAGGTTCCTATTACGGTGTAGGCGCCAATTTCCAATTCGACACGGCGCGAATGATTGAAAATTTTTCGCTTGGCCAATTCCTTCGCAGCCTCAACCGCAACCCGTACTTTTCCGTCGCACAATGAAATCAAATCTCCTGTGACTTCCCCATTTAAAAATTCATCCTGGTGCTTAATAAACGCCGCCGTTCCCGCATTAATAAATGCATCAATCACTTTACCGCGCACAAGCGCCGGTTTACGTCCGTCGTTAACTTTTTTCAATAAGCGCTCCAAATCGGCTAACTGCGCGGAATCCTCTATCACCGGATGCAACAATTCATAAATTTCATTCCAGTTAAGGATACCCATTTCCAGGCCATCCTCCAGGTCAATAATGCCGTAACAAAAGTCGTCCGCCGCCTCCATTAAATAAACGAGCGGATGCCGGCAATACCAATCAGCACCGCGCTCAATCAATCCGGTTTTTTGCGCGATCTCGTGGAAGCAATTTAATTCAGATTGGAAAATCCCATATTTGGAATTCTTCGGGCGTTGGCCCAATACCGTCGGTGAAGATGTCCATGGGTATTTGATTGATGAGGCTAAAGTCGCATAGGTTAAACGCATACCATCATGGTATTGATGATATTCGGACGTCGTTAATACGCGCAGCCCCTGCGCATTCCCCTCAAACACACGAAAATCGTCCCGCTCGGACGATGACAAATCGCGCAAAAATTCCGCACCTTCTTTTTGGAACCAGTTGCGAATCGCATCTTCACCGGTGTGTCCAAACGGAGGATTACCTATATCGTGGGCGAGGCAGGCTGCCTGGACAATATCACCTATGTCTGTGGGCAAAATAGGCTGCGGTAAATCACCTTTATTTTTCAATGCCTGCCCGACGCGAATTCCTAACGTGCGGCCAACACACGCCACCTCCAAGCTGTGAGTCATGCGATTGTGTATGTGATCATTAGACGCCATTGGGTGCACTTGCGTTTTGCGCGCGAGGCGACGAAAAGCCCCGGAAAAAATAATTTTGTCGTGATCTGAATGGAAAGGCGAGCGCCCTTCCTCGTGTTTTGCCGGGCGCCCACCCAAACGATCAGCGCATAGCAGTTGGTTCCAATTCATACTCATAGAATGTCCCGATAATAAATTTGCTCATTCTGTGCGTTTATTTGTGACTAGACTACCTGATTTTCCCAACCGCACCAATTTGGTCCCCGCCAACAAATTAGTCGCACAACATGAGCGCATAAAATTGCTTCCCAACACGGCGCCAGATATTCCGGAAAATACCATTGGGTTATTTAACCCTTTGAATATAAATGAATTATCGCTTTGATTACCTACATACATGTGCCGGTTATAAGCTGGCACAGTTTCTGCTGAATACAAACTTGTATCCAAGATTGTATTTAAGATATTCAAGCGGAAACCATAATGACGCAGTCAACGCAAATAACAACCGGTTGGACAATTAATGAATGGTTGGAAGCCTATCGCAATAATGGGTTGGATGCGCGTGAAGCCCTGCATCACCTTCGCAATCAATTAGTCCATAACCAATTAAATAGTTCGGATACTTCCTGGATTTACATTGTTTCTGCCGCTGAGTTGGACGCACAACTGGACGCCCTCGGCGGTGATGCTAAACATCTTCCGCTCTACGCCGTACCTTTTGCCGTCAAGGACAACATCGACGTAGCCGGTATTCCCACCACGGCTGCCTGCCCCGCTTTTACTTATGTTCCCGCAACGGATGCAACCAGTGTTGCGCACCTGAAAGCAGCAGGCGCGATCGTACTGGGTAAAACCAATCTCGATCAGTTTGCCACCGGCCTGGTTGGCACACGCTCACCTTACGGCGCTGTGCCCAATCCATTTAACCCTGACTACATTTCCGGCGGCTCCAGCTCCGGTTCGGCCACCGGTGTCGCCAGGGGTTTAGTGCCGTTCAGTTTGGGAACAGATACCGCAGGTTCAGGCCGTGTACCCGCCGGCTTTAACAATATTGTGGGATTGAAGCCCACCAAAGGCCGTTTCAGTACCAAAGGCGTAGTGCCCGCGTGTCGCAGCCTGGATTGTGTTTCGATTTTTTCACTTACGGTTGGGGATGCGGAACTGGTTGCATCTTTAATGGAAAAATTTGATGGGGCAGATAGTTATTCGCGCAAAGCCCCGCTAGCCGCCATTTATTTTTCCGCATCACCACGTTTTGCCATTCCCGCCTCGCCCAAGTGGTTTGAGGACGAGAAAGCCCAGGCTGCCTGGGAATTAACATTGGAAAAAATGCGCGCGCTCAACGTGGATATCATTGAAATTGATTTCACCCCGATGTTTGAACTCGCGCAACTACTTTACGGCGGTCCATGGATTGCCGAGCGTCACGCGGCAATTGGCGGGTTTATGAAAAACCATGCGAACGATATGAATGAAATCGTCCGCTCTATTGTCGAAAAAGCGGTTAATTTTTCTGCAACAGATAGTTTTCTTGCCGAATACCGGCGCGCGGACCTCGTTCGCGCCATCCACACATTAATGAATGATTTCGATGCGTTATTGGTGCCCACATCACCGCGTCATCCGACGATCGCCGAAGTTACGGTCGATCCAATTACAATCAATAGCCAGATCGGCACTTACACCAATTTTGTCAACCTTGCGGATTGTTGCGCTATCGCGTTGCCCGCGGCAATGCGCACTGATGGACTGCCTTTCGGTATTACCTTGATCGCGCCCGCCTGGCAAGACGCCGCGCTCGTCGCTTTCGGAAAAAAATGGCACGCTGCATCCCGTTTACCGCTGGGCTCACTTGATAAAAAACAACCTGAATTTATCGCTCCGACTGAACCCCCGAAAGGTTATGTGCGCCTCGCCGTCGTAGGTGCGCATCTGACCGGAATGCCGCTCAATGCGCAATTGCAAGAGCGCAAGGCGCTTTTTGTTGAAAGCACGTTCACTGCAAAAAATTATCGATTATTCGCTTTGCCCAATACCACGCCTCCCAAACCCGGATTGATTCGCACTGAAAGCGAAGGGGCAGAAATTATTGTGGAATTGTGGGATCTGCCCATCCAGCACTTCGGCAGTTTTGTTGCGCTGATTCCCGCTCCACTTGGTATAGGTACGCTCAGCTTAAAAGATGGCCGTGAAGTAAAGGGATTTATCTGTGAAGGCATTGCCGTGAGGGATGCCAAAGATATTACGCACCTCGGTGGCTGGCGGGCGTATATAAAATCCTTGCAGCAATAAATCTTCCGAACACAGGCAGACCGGGAAGATATTCAAATTACCGTTGGAGAAGAACCATGTTACAAACCGTGCTTATCGCCAACCGCGGGGAAATTGCGGTGCGTATTGCCAGGACCCTGAAAAAAATGGGCATTGAGTCTGTCGCTGTATATTCGGATGCTGACCGCAACTCGGCGCACGTCATTGCCTGTGATAAAGCGATATGCCTTGGGGGTAATACGGTAGCAGAAAGTTATCTGAAAGCAGATTTAATCCTGGCAGCCGCAAAGGAAAGCGGTGCACAGGCGATTATTCCCGGTTACGGTTTTTTATCCGAAAATGCAACATTTTGTGAGCAGTGTGAAACTGAAGGTATTGTTTTTTGCGGCCCTACCCCCGCGCAAATTCGCCAATTCGGCTTAAAGCACACCTCGCGTGAACTCGCTGAACAAGCCGGTGTACCGCTCACACCAGGCACCGGTCTCCTGGGTTCCGTGGAAGAAGCCACCAGCGCCGCGGCAAGTCTCGGTTATCCGGTGATGCTGAAAAGCACAGCGGGCGGCGGCGGTATAGGTTTAACACGTTGCAATAGCGAAGCAGAATTAATTAACGCTTATGAAAGTGTTAAACGTTTGGGGCAAAACTTTTTCAGCGATTCCGGCGTATTCCTCGAACGCTTCGTCGATAACGCGCGCCATGTAGAGGTACAAATTTTTGGTGATGGCAAGGGCAATGTCATTGCATTGGGTGAGCGCGATTGTTCATTGCAACGCCGCAATCAAAAGGTGGTGGAAGAAACGCCGGCGCCACACCTGCCCGCAGCGACACGCGAAAAATTATTGGCCGCATCGGTAAGCCTTGGCAAGCGGGTGAACTACCGTTCCGCGGGAACCATCGAATATATTTATGATCCGGCGCGGGATGAATTTTATTTCCTCGAAGTCAATACCCGTTTGCAAGTTGAACACCCCATCACTGAAGCTTGCACCGGCGTGGATTTAGTGGAATGGATGATCCTCACCGCTGCCGGTACGCCGCCAACACTGGATATCGCCATTAACCCGAAGGGTGCCGCAATTGAAGTACGTTTGTATGCGGAAGATCCCGTACGCGACTTCCAGCCATCGCCCGGGGTATTAACCGACGTATATTTCCCTGGCTCTGCGCGTATCGACACCTGGGTTGCCACAGGCACCGAAGTGTCCCCCTATTACGATCCGATGATTGCAAAAATTATTGTGTACGGCAAAGACCGTACCGATGCGATTCGCAAAATGAGTGCCGCCCTCAATGAAACCCGCGCGGCCGGTATCGCAACCAACCTGGATTACCTGCGGCAAATTATCGCGTCTGATTTTTTCATTGCGGGCGATGTAGCCACAAATAAACTCGCGGCCCTCAATTATTTGCCACCCGTTGTAGAAGTACTGCAACCCGGAACTTATACCAGTGTGCAGGATTATCCGGGACGAGTGGGATTGTGGAGCGTCGGCGTTCCGCCATCAGGCCCCATGGATGACTACGCGTTCCGTCTAGCCAACCGTATTGTAGGCAACCACGAAAGTGCTGCAGCACTCGAATACACCATTATCGGCCCAGCCTTGAAATTCCATTGCGATGCGATTATTGCGCTCACCGGTGCCACCTCGCCCGCGAAAATAAATGGCAACGAAATTCCTTTCTGGCAACCGGTAGCCATTAAAGCCGGACAAATCCTTGATATTGGCAAGGCCGAACAAGGCTGTCGCGGCTACCTCGCGGTGCGCAACGGTTTTGATGTGCCGGTTTACCTTGGCAGCCGCTCGACATTTGCCTTGGGCCAATTTGGTGGCCACGCCGGTCGCACATTGCGCGCTACGGATATGTTGCCAATCAGTAATCCCGCTATCGCGGCATGTACCACACCTGCGCCGATTTACGCAGCCTCAGCCGCCCCGGTCGAATTAATTCCCGGTTGTTTTTCAAAAAGCGAAACGCCAACTGAATGGGATATCGGTGTGCTTTACGGTCCACACGGTGCGCCGGATTTCTTTAAGCCCGAAGCGATAGAAATGTTTTTTTCCACCGCGTGGGAAGTGCACTACAACTCCAACCGTTTGGGCATCCGTTTGAATGGACCGAAACCTGTCTGGACGCGTAGTGATGGCGGTGAGGCGGGTTTACATCCTTCCAACATCCACGATACCGAGTACGCCATCGGTTCCATTAACTTTACCGGCGATATGCCCGTTATCCTGACGAAGGACGGCCCCAGCCTCGGTGGTTTTGTTTGCCCGGTTACGATTGCCAAAGCGGAACTATGGAAAGTGGGCCAGGTAAAACCGGGCGATAAAATTCGCTTCAGGCGTTTGGGTTTCGATACCGCGTTAGCAATGGAATTGGCGATTGACCGCGCTATCGAAAACCTGAGCGTACAGCCCGCTGTTTTACCCATTCCGACAGTTACGCCGGAAAACACCATTTCCGAATGTATTATTGCCGCCTTGCCTGCACAAGGCAGCCGCCCACTGGTGAGCTATCGCCAGGCGGGCGACAAATATATTTTGCTTGAGTATGGCGACAACATCCTTGAATTAAGTTTGCGCCTGCGTGTGCACGCCCTGATGGAAACACTCAAGGCCACCCCAATTGAAGGGGTAATTGAATTATCTCCCGGTGTGCGCTCGTTGCAAATCAACTACGACAGCCGTGTTATACATCAACGCGAATTAATTAACCGTTTACTGGTTATTGAAGAAACCCTTGGCGATGCGCGCGATATTAAAGTGCCGAGTCGCATCGTCCATTTACCCATGGCATTTGAGGATTCCGCAACACTCGATGCGGTTGCCCGCTATCGCCAATCGGTGCGCGATGCAGCCCCCTGGTTACCCAGCAATACTGAATTTATCCGTCGCATTAACGGCCTGGATTCAATCGCCCGGGTCAAGGAAATTATTTTCGATACCAGTTATATGGTATTGGGTTTAGGCGATGTATACCTCGGTGCTCCTTGCGCGGTGCCTGTTGATCCACGCCATCGCCTGCTCACGTCAAAATACAATCCAGCGCGCACTTATACCGCCGAAGGCACCGTTGGAATTGGCGGTGTGTACATGTGTATTTATGGGATGGATTCACCCGGCGGCTATCAATTGGTAGGCCGCACCCTGCCCATCTGGAATAAATTTTTGAAAAATCCGGTGTTTAAAAATGGCGAACCCTGGTTACTCAAATTCTTTGATCGCGTGCGCTACTACGAAGTCAGCGAAGGAGAACTTACCGCACAACGCGAAGCGTTCCGTGAGGGCCGTTTAAACCTGCGCATCGAAGAAGATTATTTCAGCCTCGCGGAGCACGAGCAATTCCTGCAAACGAACGCCGTGAGCATTGCGGAATTTAAAACCCGCCAACAAGCCGCCTTTACCAAAGAAGTTGCACTCTGGCAAGCCGACGAAGCTGCGCAGGTGGATGCCGCCTTGCAAGTAAAGATCAATACCGGTCCCATTGAAGTTGACGGTCACGCCGTGACGGCGGATATCAGCGGAAATATCTGGAAACTTTTGGTTGAGCCGGGCCAGTTGGTTGAAGCGGATCAACCCCTGTTAATTGTGGAGGCCATGAAAATGGAATTCTCGGTCTATGCTGATCGCACTGCAAAAGTCAGCGCTATTCATGTGCAAGCTGGGAAACAAGTCAATGCAGGCGATTTGTTGTTGGTATTGGAAGCCAATTGATGAAAACACGACGGTAACACTATGAAATTAATAAAATCCGAAAAAAACAAAAAAAAAGTCGACGAACCGCGCACCAACTTAACAGAACGGATCTATCAAATTATCAAGGACGATATTTTTTCATTTCGCTTATTGCCTGGCGATCGTTTTAGCGAAAACGAAATTGCCGAGCGAGTTGCTGCAAGCCGAACACCGGTGCGCGAAGCCTTGGCGCGCTTGCAACGCGAAGGGTTTGTTGATGTTTCCTTTCGCAGTGGTTGGCAAGTAAAACCATTCGACTTCAAACAATTTGAACAACTTTACGATGTTCGCATTATTTTGGAATTAGCGGCGGTTAAAAAATTGTGCGAGATGGAGCCCGCCCCCAACCTGGAGGATTTAAAACGCATCTGGCTGGTAAAGCCGGACGATCGACTAGAAGACGGCCCAACGGTTTGCGCACTGGATGAGCGTTTCCATGAACAATTGATTGAAGCTACCGGTAATCGCGAAATGGCGCGCATCCACCACGACATTACCGAGCGCTTACGCATTATTCGTCGCATTGACTTTACCCAACGCAATCGCATTGAAGCAACTTACGATGAACATGCAAAAATTTTGCGAACAATTATAGAGCGACGAGCCGAAGACGTGAAAAGTTACCTGAAAACCCACATTGAAGCGAGCAAGGCTGAAGTGCGGAAAATTACCTTGCATATGCTTTATGAAGCACAGCAGCAACATCCGGATTGATTTAAACGTACCACAAAACCACTGAGCCATTAAAACCATCCAGGAGCAAGACCATGAAGCTGAAGAAAATAGCAAGACATATCGGGACACTCGGTGTCGCCTGCGGCTTAACGATCGCATCGTTTAGCGCTGTTGCTGCTGACACTATTAAAGTGGGCGTCCTCCACTCGCTGTCCGGGACTATGGCAATTTCAGAAACCACGCTGAAAGACACCATGCTGATGTTAATTGAGGAGCAAAATAAAAAAGGCGGGTTACTCGGTAAGAAACTGGAAGCAGTTGTTGTAGACCCCGCATCCAACTGGCCATTGTTTGCGGAAAAAACCCGTGAACTCCTGACCAAGGATAAAGTCGATGCCATTTTCGGTTGCTGGACGTCAGTATCACGCAAATCCGTTCTTCCGGTAATCGAAGAACTTAACGGCGTGCTTTTTTATCCGGTGCAATACGAAGGTGAAGAATCTTCCCGTAATGTATTTTACACAGGCGCTGCACCAAACCAGCAGGCAATTCCCGCAGTTGATTACCTGATGAAAGAAATGGAAGTAAAACGTTGGGTATTAGCGGGAACGGATTATGTCTACCCGCGTACAACCAACAAGATTCTTGAAGCCTATCTAAAAGCCAAAGGTGTAAAACAGGAAGACATCATGATCAACTACACACCGTTTGGCCATTCCGACTGGCAAAACATTGTGTCCGATATCAAGCGTTTCGGCTCAGCCGGTAAAAAAACCGCTGTGGTTTCCACCATCAACGGCGATGCTAACGTGCCGTTCTATCGCGAACTCGGTAACCAAAAAGTGAGCGCGGAAGATATTCCAGTGGTAGCTTTCTCCGTCGGTGAAGAAGAACTTTCCGGTATCGACACCAAGCCATTGGTTGGTCACCTCGCTGCATGGAATTATTTCATGAGTGTGGAGAACGAGGCTAACGCTGCGTTTATTAAAAAATGGAAAGAGTTCATCAAAAATCCAAAACGGGTTACCAACGACCCCATGGAAGCCCATTACATAGGTTTCAATATGTGGGTAAAAGCTGTTGAGAAAGCCAAGTCAACCGATCCTGATAAAGTGATTGACGCAATTGTCGGTGTGGAAGTACCTAACCTGACCGGCGGCACCAGCAAAATGCTGCCTAACCATCACATCACCAAACCGGTATTGATCGGTGAAATCCAGGATGATGGCCAGTTCCTCACCGTTTGGGAAACCGAAGGCCTGGTTGCCGGCGATGCCTGGTCGGATTTCCTTGATGGCTCAAAAGACCTGGAGTCTGACTGGACCACATTGAAGTGCGGCAACTACAACACTAAAACCAAAAAATGTTTGGGCGCTGCTGCCCAGTAATGATTGGTGTAGTTACTTCTGCCGAATGCACTTCCCGGAGTTGCCCACTGGGGCAGCTTCGTGAGGCGCATGACAACAATATTCCGCGTTATTTACATTTGCGTTATCGAGACAAAACTATGCGAAACTCAGTAAGGGCATTTGCCCACTGGCATATGCAATTGGTATTGCTCCTATCAATTTGCTTTTCGGCCATGGCTTTTTCGCAAAATAGCGGGCAACTAATCCCCCATATTGAATCCGATACGACAAATACGGAGCCGGAATTTAATAAGCTGGTAAAAAACCTCACCCAGGGCAGCCTGCCCAAACGTGCGCAAATTGTAAAAAAATTAGCTGCGGTGGATGATCCGCGCGTTGCACGGATTATTGAAGCTTTGCAGCAAGGTAATTTATATGCAAGCAAGGGGGCAAACCCGACTGTTGCCATCATTACAGGAAAAATTTACCTCGATGCCATCAGCGGCGAAAAGCTGGGGGATACCCAATCATTGAAACGCGTACCGGTAAACAACAGCATGCGCACCCAATTGCGTAGCTTGCTGGCGCAATTGAATTTAAACCACAAAACCGCGGCTGTGCGCCTGGAGGCGGTAAACCGCATGATTGCCGATGGTGTTGATGAAAGTTCAATAGCGCTTTTACAGGAACGCCAAAAAACCGAGCCCGACGAAAATGTGCGCACTGCTATTAACAGCGCTGTGGCGCTACTGAACCTGCACAGTAATGATCAACAAGCAAGATTGGATGCAATCCAAACCCTGCGCGGCAGTTTATTGCAAGAAGTGCGCACTGCCCTGAGTGATATAGCAGCCAATGACAGCGACAGGAAAATAAAACACCAGGCACAACTCGCCCTCAGCACGATTGATGATCGCATAGCCGCATACCGCCTCGCGGAAAATATCTTCTTCGGATTGAGTTTGGGGTCGGTGCTTTTGCTTTCCGCTATAGGCCTCGCCATTACCTTTGGGGTCATGGGTGTCATTAACATGGCCCACGGCGAATTAATGATGATCGGCGCCTATGTTACCTGGCTTGTGCAGCAATTTTTTCCTAACCAGATCGCCTATAGCTTGATGATTGCCGTACCTGCGGCCTTTATTGTGGCAGGTTTGGTTGGCATCGCTATTGAGCGCGGCGTGATCCGCTTTTTATATGGCCGCCCACTGGAAACCCTGCTCGCCACCTTCGGTATTAGTTTGATTTTGCAGCAAGCGGCACGCAGCCTTTTCTCACCGCTGAATCGCGCCGTGGAATTGCCGGCCTGGATGAGCGGCTCCCTGGAAATTAATCCGGTGCTCTCCATTACCTATAACCGCTTATACATTTTTATTTTTGGTGTGGTGGTGTTTTTCGCATTGCTGGTCATCCTGAAAAAAACCACACTCGGCTTGAAAGTGCGCGCAGTATCGCAAAATCGCGCCATGGCGCGCGCTGTGGGTGTGCGGGCCAATTGGGTAGATGCAATGACTTTCGGTTTAGGGTCCGGCATCGCCGGTATCGCGGGGGTTGCCCTTTCGCAATTAACCAATGTCGGCCCCAACCTTGGCCAGGCTTACATCATCGATTCATTTATGGTGGTGGTGTTTGGCGGTGTCGGTAATTTATGGGGCACGCTCGTTGGTGCCATGGGGCTCGGCATTATCAACAAATTTTTGGAACCTTACGCGGGAGCGGTGCTCGCCAAAGTGTTGGTGCTGGTCTTGTTAATTTTGTTTATCCAAAAGCGGCCCAAGGGAATTTTTCCGCAGAAAGGTCGCGCGGCGGCGGATTGATCTGCTGGAAATTGATGATGAAAGCCAGGCACTGCTAGCTGCCTGGCCCTGCCCAACCTACGCAAAAATAGCTTGAGAGAATTTTGATGTTAACCCAACGTTTATTACTCAGTGATCGCGGCGGCATGATTGTGCTGGGGCTGGTGTTGATTGCCATGGTCGCTGTGCCGGTGTGCAATTTATTAGTGCCGGAAACGTCGGCACTGCATGTATCCACCTTTACCGTAACATTGCTCGGAAAGTTCTTGTGTTATGCGTTACTCGCACTTGCGGTGGATTTAATCTGGGGTTACTGCGGAATCCTATCCTTGGGCCACGGCGCTTTTTTCGCATTGGGGGGTTATGCAATGGGAATGTACCTGATGCGGCAAATCGGCCCGCGCGGACAATATGGTGACCCTGTATTGCCCGACTTTATGGTATTCCTGAATTGGAAGGAATTGCCCTGGTATTGGCAAGGTTTTGATATGTTCTGGTTCGCCATGCTGATGGTGATTGCGGTACCGGGAATACTTGCATTTGTATTCGGCTGGCTGGCATTTCGTTCGCGCGTTACCGGTGTTTATTTCTCTATAATTACCCAGGCACTCACTTACGCATTGATGCTTGCTTTTTTTCGCAACGAAATGGGTTTTGGCGGCAATAATGGCTTGACGGATTTTAAAGACATTTTAGGTTTACCGATTGCTGCCGAGGGTACACGCATTTCTTTATTTTTAGCATCCGGGTTTATGCTAATCCTCGCCTACATTGCGTGCCGCTATATTGTGACATCACGTATGGGGAAAATTATTATCTCGATTCGCGATGCGGAAAGCCGCACGCGTTTTTGCGGTTATAAAGTGGAATCCTATAAGCTGTGGTTGTTTGTATTTTCTGCAATGTTGGCGGGCATTGCCGGCGCGCTCTACGTGCCGCAAGTCGGCATTATCAATCCGGGTGAATTTTCCCCGCTCAATTCCATCGAACTGGTCGTGTGGGTTGCCACAGGTGGACGCGGTACTTTATTTGGTGCCATTGTCGGTGCCTTCACCGTTAACTATGGGAAAACAATTTTTACCTCCTATTCACCGGAAACCTGGCTGTTTGCCCTGGGAGCCTTGTTTGTCATAGTAACTCTGTTACTGCCCAACGGTTTGGTGGGTTTATTTAAGCGCGCAAAAAAAACCGCAAGCCAACAGAAAAATACAATTCAGGAGCGCGAGAGCGATAGGCCCGCTATCGCCACAGAAAATACCACAAGAGATATAACAGCAAAGCCCGTTGCCGGTGTTATTACCGCCAAGGAGCCGGTGTAATGAATATTTTTTCTCACAATCGCTATTCACTAGGTCAAAAGGATGCCAACTTCGGTGCTCCGCTGGATACCACCCACCGCACCATTTTGTATGTGGAAGGCGTAACCGTCAGTTTCGATGGCTTCCGCGCATTGAATAATCTGAACCTTTATATCGATGAAGGTGAATTACGTTGCATCATCGGCCCCAACGGCGCAGGCAAAACCACCATGATGGATGTGATTACCGGTAAAACCAAACCTGATGAAGGCAGTGTGTATTTCGGCCAGCAAATCAACTTATTGGAACTGTCCGAACATCAAATTGCGCGCGGCGGAATCGGTCGAAAATTCCAGAAGCCGACAATTTTTGAAGCCCTGAGCGTTTATGAAAACCTGGAGTTGGCAACCGCTGCGGATAAACGTGTGTGGTGGACGCTGACGCAACAACTTAACAACACACAAAAATACCGTATCGATGAAGTCCTGGTGCAAATTGGCCTGGCGGAATACAGGTACAAAAATGCGGGCTCGCTGTCCCATGGACAAAAGCAATGGTTGGAAATCGGTATGTTGCTGATGCAAAACCCGCGAGTGCTGCTGGTAGACGAACCGGTCGCGGGTATGACCGGGGAGGAAACGGAAAAAACCGCCGAACTCCTGCTATCGCTCGCAGGCGAGCACTCGGTGATAGTCGTCGAACACGATATGAAATTTGTGCGTTCAATTGCACGTAAGGTAACTGTATTACATCAAGGTTCGGTTTTAACCGAAGGTACTATGGACCAGGTCCAGAACGATGCCAGGGTGATTGAAGTATATTTAGGTGAATAGAAAATGCTGGAAATAAAAAACATCAATCAGTATTACGGCCAAAGCCATATATTGTGGGATTTGTCCCTGGACCTGAAGCAAGGCACCTGTGGCTGCTTGATTGGCCGTAACGGTGTGGGGAAAACTACCTTATTGAAATGTATTACCGGATTATTAGCTGTTCGCGATGGTTCAATCCGCTTAAACGGTTATGACATTAATAAACTTTCCACCGAGAATCGCGCCCGTAGCGGCATTGGCTTTGTACCCCAGGGCCGTGAAATTTTTCCGCTGCTCACGGTCGAGGAAAATTTAAAAATTTCATTGGGCGCACGCAAAGACAAATCCCGTTTTATTCCCGGCTTGATTTATGAATTATTCCCGGTATTAAAAGAAATGAAACACCGGCGTGGCGGTGATTTATCCGGCGGGCAACAGCAGCAACTCGCTATCGGCAGGGCCCTGGTATTGGACCCCCAACTATTAATACTTGATGAGCCCACCGAGGGAATACAACCCAATGTAGTGCGCGATATCGGTGAAGTAATTCGCAAGCTTAATCGCGAGTTGGGCTTAACGGTTTTACTGGTCGAACAAAAACTTCCCTTCGCCCGCCGCGTGGCCGATGATTTTTTTATCATGGAAAAAGGCAGCGTGGTAGCAACAGGGCCAATGGGAAATTTAAATGATGATCTGGTGCAACGTTATTTAAGTGTTTAGTTAATCATCCCGGCAACACTTTACCGCTCATCCTCATCGTTATCATCAACAATCATATTCCCGCCAGCTTCCTTCGCGCGCTGCAAATAAAGGCTGGCTAGGGCCACCTGCTGGTCCAGGCTCTGGTTGAGCTGGTCGCAGATACCGGCACTGAAATAAAAATGCGATTCCACTCCGTTAATCAGATAACTTTCAGCAGCCACCAATTGTTTTACCCTGGCTAAAAACGATGCCGCCTTTTCGTGGTCCAGTCCCGGCATTAATACAAAAAAATCATCGCTGTCCGCGCGTGCCAACAAAAAGCGCCCAAGCATATTTTGTAAACTGCCGGCAATGTATTTCAACGCAATGTCTCCCCAGGCATTGCCATGTTGTACGTTGATATGACTGAAATGATCGATATTGATAACGGCGAATGATAGCGGGGAATTTTTTTCCTTTGCCTGGCGATACAATTCACGCGCGGCATTGAAAAAGTAAGAGCGGTGATAAAGACCGGTTAAATGATCGCGTTGGGCGTTGTAAGTTATTTGTTCAAAAAGCTCAAGCGATTCGATGTTGTGGATAATGCGGCAATAAAACTCTTCGGGGTGGAAGGGTTTGCGTAGAAAATCGTTAGCTCCCTGCTTGATAAATTTGGCCGAGAGCGCTTCGCTGCTTTCACCGGAGACGCCAATCATAATCAGGTCTGTTTTGTCATACTTGTAGCGCAGGTTGCGCACCAACTCAAAGCCGTCCATTTTAGGCATGTTGTAATCCGTGAACACTAATTTAACGTCCGGGTTTTCCAGCAAGACTTTAATTGCATCCACACCGTCAGCGGCTTCCAATACCTGGAATAAATGCCGCTTGAACAAATTGGCCACATGCTTGCGCGACATGTCGGAATCATCCACGACCAGCACTTTGATATGTTGGTTTTTTTCCAGGCGACTGATCATGCCTATCGCTTTGCTATAGGCATAACGCCCTTCTTTCGTTACGTAGTCCACTATGCCTTTATTAAATAATTGCTCACGGCGTTTTTCGTCGTAACTTCCCGTTAACACAATAGTAGGAATTTTTTTGCCGAGGGTAAAATCCACCACTTCACCGTCAGGCGCATCCGGCAAATTCAAATCGACCAGGGCTGCAAAAAAATCCGGGGCATGTTGTTCGTAGATACCGCTTGCCTGTGCCAGGCTGGTTGCATACACGACCTCATAAGCCAGCGGAGATGCTTGCATCAGATGACGCAGCACCTTCATTACCATCTCACTGTCTTCAACGACGAGGATTTTTTTCATTAGATCGGCTCAATAAATGCTTGGGATAATTTATTGAGTGTAGCCAATATTTATTAAAGCGCGCCAAATCCGGCGCAATGACAATTTATTGCCGGCGCAGCTTGCGCAATCAATTCATACAGGGCAAACGCCAAAATCACGTTTTACGTGGGAGGGAGATACGCTACTGAATCAGGATATTGCCCGGCTTTTACCGGGCATCAATGATCCAATATTTTTTTCAGGAACGCGGCCGGCGGTTTCGGCTTCCACCAGGGCGATTACCAACCGAGCGATTGGTATAACGCTCATTGTGACGCGAGCGAGGCGGGGCAGGCGGTAACTCCGGTGGGGCCAGCAACAATTGCTCGGGCGGCTGTTCGCATTTAATGGATTTACCCAGAAGTCGCTCAATTGGCTCCAAACGCAGGGCGTCATCTTCACAGGCAAAGCTGATGGAGGTTCCATGTTTACCCGCACGGCCCGTGCGACCGATACGATGCACATAATCTTCCGGCTCTTCTGGCAAGGTGAAATTTACGACGTGGCTGATACCGCTGATGTGGATACCACGGCCTGCCACATCCGTTGCCACCAATACTTTGATTTCACCGCCCTTGAATGAGTCCAGGGTAGAGACACGTTTGTTTTGCGTGATTTCACCGGAAAGCAAACCGGCTTTAATGCCGTGACGCAATAATTTTTCGTGCAGGTCGCGGCACTCATCGCGGCGATTGGCAAACACAATCATGCTCTCCGCATGTTCTTGCTGAATCAGGTTGTAAAGCAGCGTGTATTTTTCTTCCGTGGAAACGAGGTACACATGTTGTTCCACTCGCGCATTGGCAACCGATTCAGGTTCGATGTCTACCGTAACGGGTTTGTAGGTCCACTGCTGCACCAGGTTGTGCACATCATCGGTAAAGGTTGCCGAGAAAAATAATGTCTGGCGATCTTCGCGCTTGGGTGTCTGGCGCACAATCTGCCGCACTTGCGGAATGAACCCCATATCCAGCATACGATCCGCTTCATCAATGACGAGTATTTCCAGTTGATCCAGATACACATCTTTATTGCCGCAAAAATCCAGCAAGCGGCCCGGCGTGGCAACGAGTATATCCACAAGGTCATCGTGCAAATGACGTTGTTGCCTGGTGTAGTCCATACCACCGACAAGTGTGTGTATTTTTAAATCTGTGTATTTGCATAAGGCTTTTGCATCCTCGGCAATCTGAATAACCAGTTCGCGTGTGGGGGCAATAACCAGTGCGCGCGCTTCACCGGCGTAGCGCTTTTCAGTAATGGGATTTTTTAACAGGTCATCAATAATGGCGGTAAGGAACGCGGCGGTTTTACCGGTACCGGTTTGGGCTTTACCCACAACATCCTTGCCTTTGAGCGCATAAGGTAAAGACTGCGCCTGAATCGGCGAGCAATATTTAAAACCCAGGTCCGCTATGCCGCGCATCAACGGAAGTTCCAAATCAAAATCATGGAATCGGGTTTTACCCTCTATAGGTTCCACCGGGAATTGCGCGATATCCCAGGGGCCATGGTCCACTTTTACCGCGCGCTTGGGTTGGTGTTGTTTTTCAGGTTTGGATGGGTGTTGCTTTTCCGTCCGGGTGCCGGGCTTTTCCGCTTGCCCGGTTTTGGGTTGTTGGGAGCGTGCATTGCGATGGCGTTGCTCTTGTCCCTGACCGTTGTGGCGCTCACGGGGATGCTTGCGCTGCCCCGGGGATTTGTCACCCGGTTTATCCTGAACTTTTCCCCCACCTTCTTGTTTAGTTGCCTGCTTGGCTGGCTTGTCAGTCCCGGAGCCCATCAGTTTCTTAAAAAAATTACCTATCAATCTCGTCACCACCGGTTGTACCGCACAAATAATGGCCGGAGTATACACCAATCGCCTGGCAATCCGCCGCTTCGGCCGGGTTTCTTGCGGAATTAAACAGCCAAACCGGCAAGAATTCTGCATAATCAGTGCCGCTTATATCTGCCTGCCCGGTTTAAGGAGTTTTTTATGCGTATCCATAGTTTGCAACATGTCCCCTTTGAAGATATCGGCAGCATGGCGACTGATTTTGCGGCGCGCCATTATCCGGTTACCACCACCCATTGGTATCGCGGTGACAAAGCGCCGGAGCTGCACAGTTTTGATGCGTTGATTGTCATGGGCGGCCCCATGGGTATTTATGATGAAGCCTTATATCCCTGGCTGGCCGATGAAAAAGCGTTTATTAAGGAGGCTATTAATGCCGGCAAAATTGTGTTGGGCGTTTGCCTGGGCGCACAGTTGATTGCCGACGTGTTGGGAGGGAAAGTCACCCGCAATGCCTATAAGGAAATCGGTTGGCTACCATTGCAAATACAACCGGCGGCAAACGCGCACCCTATCGCCCGCATCCTGGCGAAATATCCCGAGGTATTCCACTGGCACGGTGATACCTTCGCTATTCCCCCCGGAGCAATACATATCGCGCGCAGTGAAGGCTGTTTAAACCAGGCCTATGTCGTTAACGAGAGGGTGTACGGCTTCCAATTTCACCTGGAAACCACACCGGCATCGGCAGCGGCATTAATTGAACATTGCGCAGGGGATATTGATGGCTCGCGTTACACCCAAAGCGCGCATACCATGCTGGGTGACGCACAGCGTTTTGCCTCCATCAACTGCGCAATGAGTGAGGTCATTTCCTATATCCTCAATACCGCAACGCATTAAACCATCACACCAAACAGATGCCCCGTTGCGGCGGTCAATGCCATGGCCGCAGTTCCCCAAAAACTTACGCGGGCAGCGCCGACAATCATATTAGCCCCACCTGCTTTTGCAGCGACACCACCCAATATAGCCAAAGCAATTAATGAAATTGAGGTGATTACCAATGCAAGGTTCCGGGCTGGATAAAACAGCACAACCAATAAGGGAATCAGCGCGCCGGTTGAAAATGTCAGCGCCGAGGTAATTGCAGCCTGCATAGGCCGCGCGGCAAAAATTTCTGTAATACCCAACTCATCGCGAGCATGTGCGCCCAACGCATCGTGCTCCATGAGTTGCTTCGCGACTTCCCGGGCAAGATCACTTTGCAATCCGCGCGCGATATAGATTTCTTCCAACTCGCGATGTTCACCTGCGGTGTTTGTTTCCAGTTCACGGGTTTCGCGCGCAAGGTCTGCCGCTTCGGTATCGGCTTGCGAACGCACAGAAACATACTCACCCGCCGCCATACTCATTGCACCGGCAACCAGGCCGGCAACACCACTTAATAAAATGGTGCTATGGGACACACCTGCCGTCACCATTCCCATCATCAAACTGGCCGTGGAAATAATGCCATCGTTTGCACCGAGGACAGCGGCACGCAGCCAACCGGAACGATGGGATTTATGTCCTTCACGATGATGATGGGGCATAGCGACTCCTAAATATTTATTTTAGTGATGCCCCTACGGGCTGCATGGATGGAAACATTTTATGGCCCTCTCAGTGTACATCAGGGCAAACTTTAGACAGATCGGTATGTTCAACCTCATTTATAGTCATTGCCGATTAAAAATGATCCAAAAAGTCGATTCATTATTACTATTTGTGTTACCTAACCGACAAAGTTAATGAACGTTTTTAACGCGAATGTTACATATGGCTACAAAATGATGACATTAATCAGCTTGTCTTTTTACATACCAGTCGGTATCGTGCCCGCTTCGCTCAGCCTTGGGAGTTTTAACTATGGGATTAATTATTCTCGCCCTGTTTATCCTTGCCGCCCTTTATGTCCAGAACCGCGGCGTAGTCCAGCACGATAAATTCACGCGCAAATTAACTGACCACTCAAATTTCCTCGCCCCTATCAATTGTTTGTTCTACTTTTTTTCCAAGGACACCCAATCAGCTTACATTGATGTTAATAAATTCCCCGAATTAAAGATCCTGCAAGACAATTGGAAAGTCATTCGTGAGGAAGCGATTAACCTCAACCAGGAGGCACACATCAAAGCATCCGCCGATTTGGATGATTTGGGCTTCAACTCCTTTTTCCGTGCCGGCTGGAAACGCTTTTATTTAAAATGGTATGGCGCAAACCTCAAATCCGCTGAACAGCTTTGCCCTAAAACAGTTGAATTAATTAATTCCCTGCCCAATGTGAAAGGCGCCATGTTCACTATGCTGCCCCCCGGTTCCCGCCTGGGGAAACACCGCGATCCCTATGCGGGCTCGCTGCGCTACCACCTGGGTTTGGTTACACCTAATGACGACGGATGTTACATTTCCGTGGACGGACAAAAATATTCCTGGCGCGATGGTGAAGCCGTAATGTTTGATGAAACTTTTATCCACTACGCGGAAAACAAAACCGACCAAAACCGGATTATTTTATTCCTGGACGTGAAACGCCCGGTAGATTTCGTGTGGGTGGATTGGATTAACGAAATATTTTCCCGCCTGGTTGTCGCTGGCTCAGCAACTAAAAACGTAAAAGGCGATAAAGTAGGGTTCCTGAATCGTGCGTTTGCTTATTTATATCAAGTACGCATTGTCGGAAAAAAAATCAAAGCCTTTAACAAAACGCTGTATTACATTTTGCAATACAGTTTGTATCTGGGATTGATCTACTGGCTTTTCTTTTAACCGATACGAATCACAGCGACAAATAAAAAGGGTGGCCGATTCCAGGCCACCCTTTTTTATGTCACTGGCTTTGATTGGATTTTTTCTGCTATCCCGGTTGGAACCCCATCCAGGCTTAGCTGATTTTTCTCCAGCCAATATTCGCGAATCCCTTCATCACCTTTCTTAACTGCCCACTGGTTGAGCTGCTCACGTTCTTCAACGTAATCAAAAAACGGAACAGCCATACCGCAAGAGGTTTGCACCAAGTCTACCGCCAGGTCAAAAATTTGCCGGGCACCGGGGTTAACGGGAAAATGGGTGTAAAGTTCATTCCAATCTGCGTCGCCAACATGAACCGCTTTGGCTGTACCATACAAACGCAGGATCATAGGGGCGCCTTCGAACGCGGCAAACATAACCGTCATGCGCGGATGGGTTTGTATATGCGTAGCGGTTTCATTACCGCTTCCGGTTACATTCAGCCAAATCACGCGATTGGCATCTAACACACGTAAAGAATCCATTCCTTTAGGAGAAATATTTACCCGACTGGTATCTGTTGCCGTGCCGACAAAAAATATTTTTTGCCGGGCGATAAATTCCTGCAACGGTTGGGAAATTTCGCTATAACGCCTGCCCATTTAACTATTCCTTTTTTATTACGCATAAGGATTTATTTACCAATAATGCCAATAACCTGCGGGAATTTAATGATTATTCCCAGCGCGATCAAATCATAAACCCCGTGCCAGGTAATTACCATCAGTAAACTACCCGTTAGATAATATCCAATACCGAACGCAATGCTCATTAAAACTGCGCAGATAAAATAAGCGTGGGAAAGGTAATGCAAGGCAGCAAACACCAGTGACACCAGCAGGATGGCCCAACTAATGGCAAGGTAGTTATTAATCCAGGCTTGGAAAAACCCGCGAAATAACAACTCTTCACCTAATCCCGCCAAGGTGGCGACGCAAATAATTCTCCACCAGGAATATCCGCTGAATAAGCCCCCTACCCGCTGGAGATCATCCTGTAATGTTTGTGCAAATCGACCGCCAACTCGATATAAGCCGAAAAAAATCCCGAAGGTAATGACAGCCAATAGAACACCCGAAATAGATGCCGCAATCCAATTGATATGCGCTGCCGGCGGTGACACATCCGACAGCCAAATACCCGCAGCCCCGATTGCGACAATGATGAGCTGGCTACCCCATACAAGCCCGTGTGCAGGATTTTTTTGGTTATTATTCATAACTGGTTTCCTTTTGCGTGAAACTCCACCGGATATACTTCATTTATTTTTATGCACAATATTGATTTACTGTTATTGGAACCAGCAATAATCATTGGCGTTTACGCAAACGTAATATGGCTTTTTCCTGATCAATGACAAAATCAAATCGCCCCAAAATATCCACTCCCAACAAGCCATCAAAACTATCAAAATTATCCATGGGCAATCGCGCCAGCATATGCTTATTAAAAGTTAATTCGGCAATTTGCAATGAATCCACGACAAACAAAAAGCTGTCCACAGTGCCACTGGCGGTGTTGAGCTGGATGGGTTTCGGGGATTTTACGAAGCTGTAATTGCGGTTAAGAAAACTTGAGGTTAACCCACTGATAGAAGCCCCGGTATCCAGCAACAGTTTTACTTTTTTATCTTCCACCGCGACCGGGACAAGAAACTGCGAGCCAAAGCGAATGAGCTGCACACGGATTTCATGGTCAGCGGTTTGCGCTGCGATAGTCGCATCCGCCATTTTCGCCATAAACTCTTCGGCACGTACGCGGGTGTTATCCTGGTTCGCGGCCATTAACGCATGGTATTGCGCCTGCTCCTGGTCTGCCGCTTTCATATGCATATCAGCCAATTGCAAATGCAATTCACCATTATCGGGTGTGAGCTTGATAAGGTCGTTTAACTGCGTCATTAACCATTCGCGACTTGCGCCAAAAATGCCGGGGTTATTTACCAAACGAATTAAATAGCGCGATAAATAGGTTAGCGCTTCCTCAATTTTCCTTGCGTCTATTTCCAGGTTTAAATAGCGAAACCAGGCGGCAACAGCCTGTTCATGTTGGCCCTGCTTTTCCAATACCCGAGCAAGCAACAGTAGCGCTTCGGTATTGCCCGGCTCCTTTTGCAACACCTGGTTTAATAAACTCACCGCAGCCGGAAATTCGTTATTAGCGATTAACTGCCGCACGCGTTCCAATGACGACAATTCGGGAAAGGCGGCAGTCGCTCGCGATTGCACCTGAGTTACCGAGCTTTGCGAATAATTATTCGGCCCAGTCCTCGCCAAGCTATGCGACGAAACGGCTGGCACCACAGGTGTTGTGGTAATTGCGGGTAATTCTTGCTGTTGGTTTTGGCTATGGCGATATTCACTGGCATAAAACCCCAGGCCAAATGCAGCAATCGGGATGAAAATATATTTTTTAAAGCTCATCGTTATTCTGGTAATAAATTACAAGCGACCAAGGCCCGTATATTGTGGCGTAACCCAATTGACAGGTGGTAACTGCAAGCATCAGCTTGCCCACGTAGTGAGACAGGTTTTGCTGCGCGCCGTTCAGTCGCCCGGTGGAGATGAAATAAAAAGGCTCATGTATACACCGTGTGGAAAACCACGCGGGACATACCGATGAGCCCAGACTGCCCGCAGTCGCGGGTTAAATCAATAATTTTTTACAGTGCCGGTCGCTTTTTATATTTCGGGTGCCGTTACCAGCGCCTCGTTTTAATATTCGGCAGCGGGCTTATCCAGGGTTTTGATCCGGATATTGCGGTAGAAAACTTCCGCACCTTCCGACTGGATTTGCAATTTGCCGCCTGTTAACGGGACATATTTCCCGTTTTCCTGCTGACGCGAATTGAACCCGCGAAATACCTCATGACCATTGACCTTATGGATCAGGGTCTTGCCGTCGCTGATCACTTCCATCGTATCCCATTCCCCCTGTGGCTTTTCATAGAGGCCGCGCTTGAGCACCCGCGCAGCAATATCCTTGCGCAGCGGCGCGCTGGGGTCGTAGGCATAGAATTTCCAATCCCCTTCATTGGCGTCTACAGCGTGGACATTGATGATGACACCATCAAGGCTATGGTAATCACCACTATCACCTTCCTGCACCTGGAATTCGTGGCTGCGCATCCAATGGGAACTCTGCGCCCCGTGGGGGCCAACCGCAAAATAGAGAATGCCGCTATCACGACGGGCATCCAGACGTGGGGCCCATTTTTTTTCACCCCATTTAACATCGAATTTCAAATGAAAATTTTCAAATTCTTCCAGGGTGGTAATTCCACCCCATTCTTCACCCGATACGCGCAACATGCCATCCACTACCGAGAACACTTTTTTAGGATCTTTGTTCACACCGCGCGGTTTATGTTTGGAGACCAGGTTATAGTCGTTGGTTTCCGGCTGGAAACTGACATAGGTTTCCCAACCGGAAAGATCTTTCCCGTTAAAAAGGTTTTTCCAATCACCCGCCCAGACGGGAGCGCAGGCCATCAGGCCGCACAAACATAAACCCAGCAATCTCATAGTGAATCCTCGTTTAACGCCAATAAATAGGAAGGGTATGCGGTTGATTTTCCAATAATTATTATAAGGGCGGCAGCCTAGGCGTTTGGCGGATTGCCGTCCAGAAATTCGCTGTGGAATTACAGTCCTTTACCCAGTGATTCGGCCAGCCGAAACCCTGCTCCCCAAATGAATCCCTGCACGCGGCAGTGGCAACGCGATCAATAAAACCCTCTGTTAGAAACGAATAGTGCTCAACTGATAAATTTTGTCGCGCATTAACTCAGCATTATCCGTATCGCCTTTGCGCTCGTATATGCCGGCGGCGAGGCGATAGAAACGTTGTTCATCTTTTTCCTTTTTTATCGCTTTTTTTAACAAGGCCAAGGCTCTGGTGTCATCCCCGGCAGCCACCAGCTCTTCAGCTCGCTTATACATGTAATAAGGATTGGCATTGCGGTGCTGGCGTACGCGTTGTTGGTATTCCTTATATTTCTCCGTATTTCCCAACTCCAGGTAAAGCCCCGCCAGGTTATGCATGATGGTGTAATCACGCGGGTTGATGGCCAAGCCATGCAGATAAACAGCCTCCGCTTCCGGATAAAACTTAAGCCGCCGATAAAAGCTGCCAAAGTTACTCCAGATGTAACTGGGCTTATCGGTCATTAACAGCGCCTTGCGCAGGTGGAAAAAAGCCTCCGCAGGCTTGCCTTCAGCGGCCAGTTCCATTCCCCGATTCGAATAGAATTGAGCGGCCACCAATTCCTTGCTGATAATTTTTTGCTTGTAGTGCGGGCGGAAACGGCGCATTTCCAGGTCCACGACTATATCGCCCACATCGGCCGTTTCCATTTGCCTCACCCAAGGCAGGGTACGTTTGCGCGGCATAAATACCTTGGCATTCACATGCCGCATAAAAAGGTAGGTATCGCCATCGCGCATATCCCAGGTCGGGGGCAATATCACTTCATTTACCTCGGCATTAAGCCCGAGGTGCCTCGCCATGGCAACATAGAGCAGCGTGTAGCTCAGGCAATTAGCCTGGCGCTGCTCGAACGCCTCTATTCCTGTGTTAGTGTTGTAAGCGCTGTAGGTAATACCCCGCCCGCCGGAATTAACCGAGGTCATAAGCGCTTGGTGCAGGGCTTCCGCCTTGGAGTCCTTTAGTTTTGCATGCGCCGTCACTGCCTCTGCAAATGCCCGCATGTCGGGAGTGAGGCCAAATACCTCGACATCGGGCAATTCTTCGCTCCGGTAGCCGCGGCCCAATATTAATTCCCCGGACAAGGCTGTGGCTAAAGGGCCTTTATCTACCGCAAACGGCGCTTTTTGCACCACCGGGGAACAGGCACTCAGTGTTAAAAGGATAAACATTATCACCACCACGGGTAATTTCATGGAGTTTTCCCGACAAGGAGATTTTTTGTGAAAACAAGTATAGGCCGGTCCAAACCAACCTGCGCACCACCTGTGTTACGCCAAGCTATAGATCTATAAGGTTATTTTTCCTCGCAACCAAAATGGCCAACCTCCTGGTCTACCGGGTTGGGTAAACCATTTTTTCCTTAAAAAAAATATTGCGCGAAAAAAGTGCGCCTTTTTCCCGCGCCGGTAGCATTCGGCGCACACCGACGCGAAATATTCCAGCACCATAAAACAGCAATCAATTTATTGGTGTATCGACAAAGTGCAAACCTTATTCAAAACCGTTTTACAACCCAAAAATAGCTGCGCCATAAAAGTGCGTCACTTAACTTGGCATAGTGTTTGAATAATTACCTTTGTGTCGATCGAATTAAATTCTAAAAATTGCTGATTTTTTTGTGTGAAGAAATTTCAGTGAGCAATGAAAATTAATTAAAGCCCTACCAAAGCCAGGAGCCAGAAATGAAATTGTCCGCCATTAAAATGACAAAAATTTCCGCACTACTAAAACCATTCGCAACGCTAACATGTGTAATCACCGCAAGTATTTCGTTAATTACTGCCGCGCAAGCCGCGACTGGCCCGGCAGAAAAAACCGATTTGAAATTTGGTTTTATAAAGCTGACAGACATGGCGGACTTGGCAGTCGCTTATGAAAATGGTTATTTTGACGATGAAGGTTTAACCGTTGAACTGGAAGCACAAGCCAACTGGAAAGTTGTGTTGGATCGGGTCATTTCCGGCGAGCTGGATGGATCACATATGTTGCTGGCACAACCCGTCGCCGCCAATATCAATTACGGTACTCCGGCTGAATTGGTCTTTCCGTTTACGATGACCAACAACACTTATGCAATTACTGTTTCCAACGACATTTGGAAAAAAATGAAGAAAAATATCCCAGTGGGTGCAGATGGAAAATTAATCCATCCTGTTAGCGCCGCTGCACTTAAGCCTGTTGTTGAAGCCATGAAAGATGCCGGGAAAACTATCAACATGGGTGTGGTATTTCCGGTTTCGACCCACAATATGGGATTGCGTTACTGGCTCGCAGCAGGGGGAATAAACCCTGGCCTTTATGCGCCGCATAAAGGCGATACACTGGGACAAATTAATGCCGATGTATTGCTGTCTGTAACACCGCCACCGCAAATGCCGGCAACAATGGAAGCCGGAACTATCCAGGGATATGCCGTGGGCGAACCCTGGAACCAGCAAGCCGTATTTCGCGGCATAGGTGTCCCGGTAATCACCGTGTATAACAACATCGGCGATAAAGTTTTTGGTATGCGCAAGGATTTTATTGAAAAAAATCCAAATACCAGTGTGCGTATTGTTAAAGCCCTGATTCGCGCGGCCAAGTGGCTGGATGAAAGCAATAACGCGAACCGCAAGGAAGCCGCGAAAATAATTTCTGCCTCCCATTATGTGGGAGCGGACTATAAGGTTATCGCCAACTCCATGACCGGTGTTTTTGAATATGAACGCAAAGATATTCGACCAGCCCCGGATTTCAATACTTTTTTCCGCTACAACGCCTCCTACCCCCATGTTTCCGATGCGGTCTGGTACCTGACGCAAATGCGCCGCTGGGGGCAAATTCCCGAAGCAAAACCCGATGGATGGTATATGGAGATGGCGAAAAAAGCCGTCGCACCGGAAATTTATCAAAAAGCCGCAGCCGATCTAATTGAAGAAAATAAAATAGCGGCCAGCGATTTTCCCGATTTCAAAACCTTTAACGGCATCCGCAAAGTTGACGAAACAGTGTGGATTGACGGTGTGCAATTTGACGCAACCAAACCCAACGAATACCTGACCAAATTTAAAATTGGTATGAAAGGCGACGAAAAAATCTAATCCTGATAAAGCGCTTACTGCCCGCCAATTGGCCAGAACATACACCTGCCAGGTTATGGCCCGGCGGGCACAACGGAGGAAAATTATTATGCCCGGCAAACTCGCCACATTAAAATTCGAACAATTCAAAGCCATTAAATGGCGCGAACTTATTATCGGCGTCAGTATGCCGACCCTGGGCATATGCGTGTTCCTCGCGATATGGCATAGCCTCGCGCCGAATATAAAAACCTCCCTGGGCGAATTCCCCCAACCCAAACAGGTTTTTGAACAATGGGGTAATTTGGTGGATGAATACGAATCCGAAAAGGAGCGCGCCGAAAAGTTTTACGAGCGCCAGGAAAAACGCAACGCGGAATTATTAGCGAAAGATCCCGCCGCAAAACCGGATACGCGTGAATTCAGCGGCAGGCCGACTTTCTTTGACAAAATCAAAACCAGTTTGGTAACGGTTCTTTCCGGCTTTTTAATGGCGACACTTATCGCCATCCCGGTGGGAATAGTCATCGGTTTAAGCCAACCGCTCTATGGCGCAATCAATCCGCTGATCCAATTGTTCAAGCCCGTGTCACCACTGGCATGGCTTCCCCTGGTAACCCTGGTGGTCAGTGCGGTATATGTTTCCGAATCGCCGGCGTTTTCCAAGTCCTACATTATTTCGTTATTCACCGTCAGCCTTTGTTCACTTTGGCCCACCATGATCAACACCGCTGTGGGCGTCGCCGGCGTCAGTAAAGATTTGATTAATGTGAGCCGTGTGCTGCGATTGGGATGGTTCACCCATGTAGTAAAAATTGTATTGCCCTCGGCAATTCCAATGATGTTCACCGGGTTGCGAATTTCGCTTGGTATTGCCTGGATGGTATTGATTGCCGCAGAAATGTTGTCGCAAAACCCCGGCCTTGGAAAATTTGTATGGGACGAATTTCAAAACGGATCATCCGAATCACTCAGCCGCATTTGCCTGGCTATTTTGGTCATTGGTTTGATTGGTTTCCTGTTGGACCGCGCCATCCTCATGCTGCAAACCTACGTGAACTGGGACAAAAGCGCAGTTGTCCGTTAACCGGATTACAGACCGGATTTTTCGGTAACGCTAAAAATTTTTGACCAGGTATCAGTTAAACAACATTAAACAGAGGAACTACCATGAGCCAGATCCATCTGGAACTAACAAAGGTTGGAATTGAATTCCCCACCCCCAAAGGCCCGTTTTGTGCGTTGCGTGATGTGGATTTGAAAATAAAAAAAGGCGAATTTGTTTCGTTGATCGGCCACTCGGGTTGCGGTAAATCGACCGTGTTGAATATTGTCGCGGGCCTATACCAGGCCACCATCGGTGGCGTTGTGCTTAATGGTCGCGAAGTGAATGAGCCCGGGCCCGAGCGCGCCGTCGTATTCCAAAACCATTCACTGCTTCCCTGGTTGACCGCGTATGAAAATGTAGAACTGGGAGTGAAGCGCGTATTCAAGGGCAAGAAAACCAGGGCGGAAATGCGCGAGTGGATTGAACATAACCTGGAACTGGTCCATATGACCCACGCTATGCATAAACGTCCGGATGAGATATCAGGTGGAATGAAACAGCGCGTCGGGATTGCCCGGGCGCTGGCCATGGAGCCGCAGGTTCTATTAATGGATGAGCCCTTCGGTGCGCTGGATGCGTTGACCCGCGCCCATTTACAGGATTCATTAATGGAGATCCAGGCCGAGTTGGGAAATACCGTGGTCATGATTACCCATGACGTGGACGAAGCTGTGCTCCTGTCGGATCGCATTGTCATGATGACCAACGGACCGGCGGCAACTGTCGGGGAAATACTTGAGGTAAAACTACCGCGCCCGCGCAATCGCCTGGAGCTGGCTGACAACGCTGAATACAACGGTTATCGCTCCGCGGTGTTGCGCTTCCTTTATGATAAGCAAAAAAAAATTGAACCCATTGCCGCCAAACGTGTGGAAAAAATGGCTGGCAAACATATGTCCGCCCAAACCAAAAGTGTTGCCTGACTTACCTATCCTGCTCGCGCTGCACTTAATCAGGGCTTGCGCGAACCGGATATAGGATGTGTGTAGAAGTCTCCTGCGTTTTCCTCCTCGTGCCCCGCTTACCGGGGCTTTTTTATACCTTTAAAATCCCGCTTTGCAGTTCTTTAACACCTTTGCGACATAAAAGATCAATATTTATACGATTCGATCATTATATGATTGGCACATTTTTCATCATTGGTATATATTGTGCTGCATATTTAAAACCTATCAACCGTGATGGACCACTCACTTTTGCAACAAGGTGTGAAGTCCATGTTACAGCTCGTCAATCTTCCTTATTTGGCCCCAGAGTTAACTCCCGACCCGGCGGAGCAACAACAGCCGCAAATCACCACCACTTACGCCGATTTGATTGTCGATTACCTCGCGCAAATGGGTATAGACACAGTATTCGGTGTGCCCGGTGGGGCCATCGAACCCTTGCTCAATTCCCTGGCCCGTAGCGAACGCCATGGTGGCCCTCGCCTGGTCGTTGCTCGCCATGAATGCGGTGCCGCTTTTATGGCGGACGGCTACACGCGCGAAACCGGCAAAATGGGCGTGGTTTGCGCGACGACCGGCCCCGGGGCAACCAACCTGATTACCGGTGTCGCCTCCGCGCTGGCGGATGAAGTTCCGATGTTGGTGATCACTGCCCAGACACCGCTGCCCAAGTTCGGCAAACGCGCATTGCAGGAATCCAGTTGCACGGCCATCGATACGGTAGGGATGTTCCGTTACGTTACCCAGTTCAATACCCTTATTTCGCACCATGAGCAATTGGAGAGCAAGCTCGTGTCCGCCATCATGGCGGCCCACCGCAAACCGAATGGCCCGGTTCATATCAGTGTTCCCGCAGATATCTTGCGTTCGCCCGCCACGATTAAGGCCCATATCCACAGCGATTTGCTGGTACACGATTTCGCCATGGCTGACGACTCGGCTATCGCCCGCCTGTGCGAAAAGTTGGGCAAGGTGGATAACCTGGTGATGTACATCGGCAATGGGGTCGGCAAAGCCAGCAAACAGATTATGGAATTTATCGAACTGACCGGGGCCGCTTTTGTAACCGGCCCCATGGGCAAAACCTGGGTGGATGAACACCATCCGTTATACCGCGGTGTCTATGGCTTTGCCGGCCACGAAAGCGCGCGGGAATTGTTCCAGAGTAAGGAAGTTAACCTGATCCTGGCGGTAGGTACTGATTTGGGTGAGTTGGGCACCAGCGGCTGGAAAGATGACCTGCTCAATACCAAACTCGTACACATTGACTCATCCATCGAGCACTTCACCCGCTCCCCCATGGCCAATCTCCATGTGTTCGGCAATATCGATGTGATTTTTACCCGCCTGGTAGAGAAGGTACGCGAAATCCGTAAATGGGGCCGTAAATGGCAGACCTTGCCGGGTAACAATCCGCATAAGAATGCAAATGGCGGGTACTTCAGCCTGGCGGAAGAAACCAAATGCTACTCCGATGCAAGCCCGGTAAAACCGCAACGCCTGATGACCCACCTCTCCCGCGCCCTGCCGGAAGATACCCGTATTTTTGTCGATGCCGGTAACGGCTGGTCCTGGGCAACACATTACCTGAGCCGCAGCAACAGCGAAGGGCTATACCGTATTGCCATGGGTTACGGCTCCATGGCCTGGTCCATAGGTGCGGCCATAGGATCGGCAATCGGCAATCGCGTGGCACCCACCTTGTGTATCGTGGGGGACGGTTCCTACCTGATGAGCGCCCAGGAAATTACCGTGGCCGCCCAGCAGCAATTGCCGGTGGTGTTCCTGGTGCTTAACGATTCGGCGATGGGCATGGTGATGCATGGCCAGCGCCTGGGCCAGCAAGAATCGATTGGTTGGGAATTAAATACGGTTAACTATGCGCAGATGGCCCAGGCCATGGGGGTGGACGGCATTGTTATCGATTGCCCAACCCAGTTGGACCAATTGGATTATCCTGCGCTTTTCAGCAAAAAAGGGCCTACACTTCTTGATGTTCGCATAGACCGTAATGAGGTTCCCCCGATGGGTGACAGAATTAAAGGCCTGGCAGTCAATGGCTCCGCGACACCGGGCGGCTAACGCCCGGTATTGTTGCAAGGGTAACCGGCAAACCTTTTCGTTATGAAAAGATAGCAATGGTTTGGTTTATGCTAGGCTAAAAGGATATTAAACCGGAGACTTATGCGTGTTACCCCATAACACCGGCAATCAACCTGATTCGCCTATTAACATCCTTATCGTTAATAACGAGCCCAACGCGCTGACAATCATCAATGCCAGCGTGCAATCGCTTGCGCAGGTCACGACAACCTGCGTGGATTCCGCCCAAAAAGCCCTGCGTTTATTGCGCCAGCAAACCATCGATTTATTAATCCTGGATGTCGATATCCCCGATCTGGACGGTTGGCGATTATCGCGCCTGGTACGCAGCGGCATCCTGCTATGCCGGGCTGATTTACCTATCGTTATTACCGCCCAGACCTGGTGTGAGCGTATCGCGGAAGTAACCGCGCGCGAATACGGCATCAACCAGTTACTACCGCTGGACCATATTGAACAATTACCCGCGCTGGTTAAAAAATTAACCCGCAAGGAACAACCGGCAACCTCCAAACCCCGCTTGCTGGTCGTGGAAGACGAACCGGATACCGCTGATTTGATTCGCCGTATTCTCTCCTCTTCATTCGATATTGAGTTTGCTTACGAAGGTGATACCGGGTTGCGCACCTGGATCGAAGGCCGGCATGATTTGGTGTTATTGGATGTAATGCTGCCGAAATTATCCGGTCGCGATATTTTGATCGAAATCCACAACATCAACCCGAACCAGCCGATAGTCATCATGACGGCACACACCACTATCGACCAGGCCGAAGAATTAATGCTGCTGGGTGCGGTGGATTTCCTGCCCAAACCGTTTCGTGCTGAACAATTGCGCAAAGTCTGCGACATCGCCATCCATCGCGACGATTATTTGGTTAGCAACGCGCAATTTGCGGCCCATGTTAAAACAGTGCAGGAACGGGAGCGCGAATATCGCGCGCTCTATGAAAGCCACCATCAATTATTAAATGATTTGCAATCGGTGGTAATGGAGCTGGATGCCGATTTCAAGATCCAGTATCTAAACCAGGCATGGGAAACCATGATGGGATTCCCGGTAGCGGAATGCCTGGGGAAATCACTGGAAACGTTTATTTCCGCCGACGACTTCCCGCAATATTCGTTGTTTAAAAATAAAATCCGCAAAGCGCTGCAAAATCGCAGCCCTTGCCCTGAATTTGAACTCTGCCTGAGCAATGCTCGCGGCCAAAAATTGTGGGGACAACTCAAGGTTAGCCGCTCCAGCAAATTGCAGGATGCAGGAAACCTGACGGTTTGCCTTGATAACATTACCGAGCGACGCGAATCCCAGGAACAATTGAAATACCTGGCAATGCACGACTCGTTAACCGGGCTGTACAATCGCCATTATTTTGAATCCACGTTGTCGCAACTCACCGCTGATTCGGTGCGCAACAATCGCCAACATGCGCTGGTTTACCTGGATCTGGATCATTTCAAAGTTATCAACGACACCTTCGGCCACCAAAAAGGCGATGAGGTGCTGCGCGAAATGTCGCATTTACTGAGCAAGCGCATTCGCAGTACCGACATTTTATGCCGCTTGGGCGGTGATGAATTCGCAATTTTGTTGCGTGACATTAAAGCCCACGAAGCCTTTGAATTCGCGCGCAATATCCAGCAAATAATCGCGGAGTTTACCTTTCAATTGCAGGAGCAGCGTGTAAGCCTGGGCAGCAGTATCGGGTTAACGCTGATCGATGGCAGCACCAATAATGCGGAAGAGCATTTAATGCGGGCCGATATCGCCCTGTATGTGGCCAAAGGGCGCGGGCGTAATTTAATCCACCAATATGATCCGTTGGACAATGAAAGCGACGAGTTGCGCCATTCCATCAATACCTCGCAAAAAATTCGCAAGGCAATTACCGAAGATCGCATGGTGCTTTACTTCCAGCCGATCTTCGATGTCAAAAACAATCGCATTTCCTATTACGAAGCCCTGGTGCGCCTGAGGGAAGCCGATGGCCGTATTGTGGGCCCGGACACATTTATTCCCGCATTGGAATCCGCCGGGGAAATGCATTTGCTGGATCGCTGGATCATCAAGCTGGCCATACACGCATTGAATGCCCATCCCGAACTAAACCACATTGCTATCAATTTGTCCGCACAAGCATTTAAAGATGCCAACCTGGTACCCACGATTTTGGAAAACCTGAACTTCACCGGTGTGGATCCCAAGCGTATTACCTTTGAATTAACGGAGAGTGCCAGCCTGTTCAATTTACACATCACCCAAAAAGTCATTGCGGATTTACACAACCTGGGTTGCAGTTTCTCGGTGGATGATTTTGGTTCGGGTTTCAGCAGTTTTGCCTATTTAAAAGATTTACCGGCGGATTACATCAAGTTGGACGGCTCCTTTATCCAGAACCTCCACCACGACCAAATTGATCAGACACTGGTGAAATCCATGATCCAGGTTATCCAGGCGCTGGGCAAAAAAGCGGTTGCAGAGTACGTGGAAAACGAAGCAATTCTGGAAATATTGAAGGGAATGGGCGTTGATTTTGTGCAGGGTTACCACATCGGCCATCCGCTGCCGGTGGAAAAATTATTAGCGCAACATAATAAACCAGAGCCATCACAGGCCCAGGTTTAAATTGCCGGTTTGTCGCCTGATTGGATGATCAGCCAGGCTCGGGAACGCTTCGTGGCGCGGGCCCCTGGTAATCAATGTCATCGCACCGTAACGGCAAAAATGTATCCGGCGGACGGCGATAGGTATCCAGGTAACACGCCGTCACACCACTCGCAACCATTGCTGCAAACATCTGGTAAACCTCTTCCGGTGTAAATCCCTGGTCCGATAAAAAGGCCGACATATAACCATTGATGTTCATGCCCTCGTCGAACTCACGCAGCAATACTTTTTCAATGTCGTAGGCAAGCATTAAATGCGGTCCAATCGTAAAGCCCAGTTTTTTTGCGTAACGCTCCATGGCTTCCAGGCGTTCATCGCCTTTGGCAATCGGGCGAATGTAACCGACTATGTAAGGTTTGCCGCGATTGGCCGCCGTAATGCGGCGCACAATTTCTTCGGCATCGGCCCCGGCCAAATGCTGCGCCCGGGCATCCTGTATAAAGCGCAAGCCATCCAGCAATGTATACGGGCCATAGGAGCGCGAATCGGCCGCGAGCGAACCCAGGGTTGTAGCGGCAACCACCGAAGTACGTGCCGCGCCAGCCAGCGCGCCAATCTGGTTGCACCAAATGCGCGGATCGGGCCAACTGAGGCAACCATAAATAGCTTCAACCCAATCCGCCAATTCCTTGCCTACCAATTTACCGGTCGCGTTTAAAATTAAAATCTGGAAATAGGATTTCTCCCCCACCAATTCTTCCAGCATTGAATAACCGTGGGAAAATACCCCTTTACCCGGAAACCAACCGCCGGTATTGCTAATAATTTTTCCGCGTTGCTGGTTCAGATAATCGATAACCGCGGAATCGCTGTTAGACGATGAAAGTGAAGGGTTCCTAGCGTTCGATAACATAATTATCATCACTCACAAACGGCATGGCCGTAATAGGTTTATTCGCAAGTTCCAGCCCATGGGCAACCAGGCCTGGTGCGCCCAGAAGCTGGAACAGGCAACCCCCGGCGCGCGGCTGGAATCCCAGGTCGGCAAATACAGCGGCGGCGACTCCGGTTATGGACCATCCAGCCCCTTGGGGTTGCAAACTTGTCGCCAGGGCATGGCCCCATCGCAACGCATCACCAGCCCCCGCTAATGCCAGCAACTGCTCAGCCAGGGAATGGGTTAATAAATCGATGCCGCCGTGGCGTTGGCCGAAACCATAGATGCCATGGCTGGATAGTTGTTCTGGCACACCGCCGGCCGCCAGCCATTGTTGCAATGTTCCCTGGGGCGATGCGGATTGGTGTTTGCGCAAAAAACGCATCGCATTTTCGATGTCACCTCCCCCCAGATACTCCCCGCCAAGAACGGCGCTGGCGATCGGTAAAATGTGCAGCGCATTGGTTTTACCGACACCCGCATTCATCGCCGCACGGGTGGCTGGGTGGCGCGGCCCCGGATTGATCAACCCGATCATCAAGGCTTCGAAGAGGCGACCCTCCTCGTTTGAAGGTAACTCACCGCGAAACAATAAATAAAACACGTCCGCAAAAGAGCGCTTGTCCATTAACTCGAACAAGTCGTAACCGTAACAGGAGGCGGTGGCGGCAATATACGGATTATCCGGGCTAGGTGTTTCATGCCATATCCGCGTTGCTGTCCTGGTGACAAAAGGTTCGTTGCGGCTGCGCACCCGGTCGTGCTTCGGCTCGTCCATTCAAATCACCCAATGAAAATTTAATTAAATTGATAACTCAATTGTAACCAGAGGCTACGGGATTCGAGCGGATAATCATCGGCAATTTCACCGCTGCTGGGCTCGCGGGCATCAACGTTCGCCAAATTTTTAATAACCAGTGATGCGTCCAATTGCGGGAGTAAGTTTTCACGTTTAATAGCGACATCCACTAAAGCGTAATCATCGATTGCCGGGCGCACATCGCCATAACGCCGCTCGCGGTCAGCAATAAAAATTAACTGGCTATTGAGCGACCACGCGGGAGAAAACTCCCAATTCATATTCATTTTTGTTTGTTGCCCCGGTGCGTCGGCAACCGGTTGGTTGGACGCAATGTCTTTTGCATCCTGATAGGAATAGCTACCGGAAAACAGTAATGTTGGCGCAGGCTTCCAGTTAAATTCCAATTCAAAACCCTCACCATCCTGATCGCGTACGTTTTGCGCAGTTTTAATATTTACAACGCTATCGGACACAAATTCAATCATGTCGCGCGCCTTGTAATGGAATAGCGTAAGGGAAGTTTGCAAGTCCGGTGTTACGAGATAATTGAAAGAGAGCTCAAAAGTATCTATTTTTTCAGGGTCCAAATCCGGATTACCTAACAAAACCGGATTATTCTTTGACCCTTGCTCCATAAAAGATGGCGCACGGAACGCACTGCCATACAGTATTTTGGTGGTGAGCTGTTCCGTTGCGGACCATACCAATGCAATACGAGGATTGGTTGTGCCACCAAAATCCGAATAATCGTCGTAACGGACACCGCTGGTTAACTCCAGCGCAGAGGTAATTTGCCATTCATCCTGTAGCGAAAGATAACCGATGGTGCGCGAACTTTTTGGTAAGAACACATAATCTGTATCGCTTACATCAACGGGTACGCCGGAAATTACCGGAATGCTGCCATCAATAACGCCAGGGCCAAAATTTTTATATTCCCGCGCTTCCAATGTTTGATGTTTGGAGCCGGTAGCAATCCTGAATCGATGCGATTCCCAACCGGAATAAATGGAAATAAGGTCGATCTGGCTATCCGCCGACTCTTGTCCCGGTTGCCCCACCAAACCATCGGGGAACGACACTATACCTGCGGGTTCAATTGCATTGACGTTGCCATCGCTACCGATGGGTATCAACGCGCCTGCGGGGAATAACGAAAAGCGCGTTTGCAAATCGTAATAGAGATAACTCAAGCGAATGCTGTTGTCCCATTGGCCACCCGCATCATCAAAGTGGTGTGTAGCATCAATTAAAAATAAATTACTTTCATCATTCCCTTTAAAATCCAGCGCCTGGGCACCCCCCGCACCTATGCCGGCATCATTGGAAATCCAGCTCCACAGGTTAATTTGGGAGCGCTCATTGGTTAATGCCACATGCGAGTCCAATATTTGGTAACGTGTTGACAAAGCGCCCGGAGCAAGGGAAGCACGGGTCCCAAGGAATGCATCCAATGATGATTGGAGGTCTGTTGCTACTACACGATTATTGTCCCCGTTACTTTCCTGATAACTGAGGCTCAGCGAGACGCCCCAGCTTTTCCATTCGCTCGCCGTGGTCAGCCACAAATCCCGCCCGCCAAACGAACCGGCACCGCCGCCCGCCTGGTTAGCTTCAATTACCGAAGCATCCTTGGTAATTACATTAATAACCCCGGCGTAAGCATCAGCACCATACACTGCGGAACCAGGGCCGCGGATAATTTCGACACGATCAATACTGGTGGTTGGGACACGCAATAACGATGGGCGCCCTCCCTGCAAGCTGGATTGCACAGGAACACCATTCATCATCAATAATACTTGCGGATTAAACCCGGTATGTATTCCGCGAATGGAATAAACCGAATCAAGGCGACTCAAGCTGGACAAGCCCACATGTAATCCCGGTACCGTTTCCAGGACTTCGTTTAAATTGCGTGCGCCCAATGCCTGGATTTCACTGGCCGTAATAACCGTCGTGGCTGCCGGCGCGCGATCCAGTGGAGTGCTGTTACCCGTCGCAATGGAAATTTCAACTTGTCCCAATTCAGCGAGTGACAAATTGTAAAAATCTTCAGGGGAAGAAGCAGAATCAGTCGCGGCTCGCGCTGCAAAAGTGATAACGGCGGGAAACAATGCCAGCGAAAATTTTGCCGCATATGACAAGCGCATAATGACAACCTATTAAAAAAGGGTTTGCGTCATTCCGCTGACTGAACCACTCAAATCTATAGACCCAACTAACCAATAAGCCGCGATACTGCACACCGCTCCTGTTATTTATAGACAAGCAGCGAATAAGCCTTTTGCACTCAAGAAAAATAAGACTAGTTTAACTTTGCATGAAAGCAAAGTCCTGTTAAGCAATGTCCCGTTGCGTTAAGTTTTATGCGGCGCCATACGCTGGATGGCCAATTTCAAGGTCTCACGCTTTACCGGTTTGGTTAAATATTCTTCCGGTAATTGGCGATTGAAACGCTTGCGCTCTTCAATCATGGAAACCACGATTACCGGGATATCCCGCACATCCGGATCTTCTTTTATACGCTCAAATAAAATCCAGCCGTGCTGGTCCGGCAATAACAAATCCAGGGTAATCACATCGGGCTTAACCGATTGGATTAAACGCCAACCATTTTCCGCATCACTGGCGGTATGGACTTCGTAACCTTCGGCGCGGATGGTTCGTGCCATAATATCCAGGAACGCGGGATCATCATCAATCATCACAACTTGCTCGCCTGGTTTCGCAGGGATATTGGATGATTGCACCGAATCAACATCGTCCGCATCATTTTTCCTGGGCGCAGTCGGAGCGGGGTTAATCGGCAAGGGTAACTCCACAATAAATTTGGCACCCGCTCCCAATTCACTTTCCACGCGAATACTGCCGCCCATCAACTCGCATAACTGGCGGGTGATAGACAATCCCAGCCCACTGCCCTGGAATTTGCGCGTCGTGCTGGAATCGGCCTGTTTAAATGGGTCAAAGATAGAGGCTTGTTGCTCGGCGGAAATGCCGATACCGGTATCCGCCACACTGATATAGATACGCTTGGGCTGATGGTAAGCCTTGATACGAACCTGGCCATTGGGAGCGAATTTAATTGCATTGCCCAACAGGTTAATCAGTATATGCAGCAACTTTTCCGGATCAGCCTTGGGCAGGAATTCACCGTCATCCACATCCATATGCAAACGAATCGAGTTTTGCTCCAGGAGCGGCGCAACGGTACCCAAGGCCTCATCGACCAGGCTGGATAATTTTACTTCGGTCAAATCCAGGTCCATTCGACCCGATTCAATTTTGGCGAGGTCCAGCACGCTATTGATTAATTTCAACAAGCGCTCACTGTTGGTAATTACCCGTGTTAAATCCTTTACGTGGTGTTCGTCATCCGCCAGTTTTAATTCTTCGATCACTACCTCGGTATAACCGATAATGGCTTGCAAGGGAGTACGTAACTCATGGCTCATGAGTGAAAGGAATTCGCTCTTGGCCTGGCTGGCGTCCTCCGCCTTGCGCTTGGCTATTGCCAAACGGTCGCGCGCCATTTGCAAATCCTGGCTATGTGCGGCGAGGCGCTTGTTATCGCGCCGTTTTATCGTGTACGCAATGAATACCGTAATAATCAGCAAGCCCCCCAGGATGACCGAGCCCCACAAATAACGCAGCGCAACTTTTTGCGAGTACACCAGCTCATCCAGGTTCACAATCGCATCCTTTTGCTTAAGGATAATATTTTCTTGCGATTGGATAGTGCTATTAAGGTAAGTCAGGCGTTTTTCGCGGCTGTCAATTTCTTTCAGGATGCTATTGAGGTGCTGTTGTTGTTCATCCAGCTCCTTCGTCCGCTGGGCGACTTCCTGTAATAAATGCTCGCGCTCCCGAATGCTGTTTTCAATTTGGGCTTGCTGGCTTTGTAACTGGATTTTTTGTTCGGAAATCAACGCATCACTCTTTTGAATATTTTGGTTGAGTGACGCCATTTGCACTTGCAGTTGCTCATTTGTTGCCTGTTGCTTTTGAATCGATGCGGTTAATTCATTCAATACCTTTTCACGACCTTGCAATTGCTTTTGCAAGGCGACCAGGGATGCCTGGCCCTCGCGATACAGTTTTGCAACATCAATTTCCGTACCGCCATTTAAAATCAATTCGGGTAACGGCTTTAAACCATGGTTGATAATGTTGGATTTGTTAACTTCAAATTTAAGGCGGTCATCCGCCGTGGGGATCAGGTTAATCATGACCAATTGCTTATTATCATAAGCATGGGTGACCAACAATATCGGCTTGCCTTCAAGCGCATCGTAAATAGTATTTATCGTGCTGGCGCTTGCCTGTTCCACATAGACCAAATGATATTTACCCAAGGCATCCACGCGATTGACATGAGTGACATTGATCGGCAAGTCACGCAGTTTGACCCGTTGCTTAAGCACCATTAACTCATCCATCAACGCCGGATCGTAGGTACCGTAAACACCGATATCAAACGAGGCCATGGACGATTGGTTGGGCCATTCAATATTTTTTGCAAAGTTATATAGATAGGAGACCGTGATTTTTTGTTTATCCAGCGCGTAGGCAAAATTGGAAATGAACCCCAAGGCTGTCACCAAAAACAACATAAAAAACATTACATGCAAGAAGGCTGACGCACTTCGCCAGCCAATAACTACTGATGGCAACCGGGTTAATGTCAACATGTTTGGTCTATTAGGAATGAGCGTATTACCAAATTTCTGGGCTGAGAATAAATTTATCAGGCACGAAAATTATCGCTTGGGGAAGCATAGCTTGTTATAGCCAGTTTGGATATATGCTCGGCCGCGTTTCATTTCGAATGCTACAAATCGTTACTACAGATCGCGATTACAAATGGTGTGATTAATTTAAAACCTACTATGGAAGGTTAATTGATGTAATGCGATTCGCTTGCTGCCCGATGTAATGCTGCCTTGGCCGCGCGCAATGGGATGGATGTGCAGCGCTATACAAGATAGCACTGCAAATGGAGTGACGGGTGAATCAACTTTTATAGGGCATAACGCCAAGGTAATCTTTTTTGCCCAAATCAACACCGTTGTGTCGAAGGATTGAATAGGCAGTGGTGACGTGGAAATAAATATTTGGAATGGCGTGCTGGATTGCGAACTCATTACCGGTCAGGTATTTGCCCTCCCAACGCGGCTGGCTGATATGGCGCTCGGCGGCGCCTGCAAAATCTGCCGGTGTAAAACTCGCAAGGTAATCCAGCACCGATTGGATGCGGGCTTTTAATTCCGGCAGGCTGGCCTCTGTGTCCGGGTGAACGGGGGCAGACTCCGCCTTACCGGTTAAACGCGCCACACCCAACTTGGCGGTATCGCAAGCAATCTGTACCTGGCGAATCAAATTAAATTGGTCGGGAGCCAGGCGCGAATTGAGTAATACGCTAACATCAAATTTTTTGGCTTCTGCATAAGCAGCGCCCTTATCCAGGAAATTGTTGAGGTTATTTAACATTTTGCTGAATTGCACAACGGTAAGATCATAAAGCATGGTTTGTCCTCATAAATTTTACGCAAATTTACAATTTGCGATGAATGGTCCGAAATTCCCGAAAGCTTCGCGGTTCATGCGATTTGGGGTTCGCTTCATGGGGATTCAATGGCATAAACAAAAAATCTGCAAGTTGCATGTAGTTATTTTGTCCATTTATAGTCTAGCCTCGCCCTCACGAAGATAATGCCATGCCTCACAACATCAGTTTGATCACTACTATCGCCGCCGGCCTGGGGCTGGCTATGATCCTCGGATTCCTGGCCACGCGCCTGCGTATGCCGCCGTTGGTTGGTTATTTGATCGCGGGCATCATTGTCGGGCCACACACACCGGGTTTTGTTGCCGATATGGAATTGACCGCGCAACTTGCTGAAATCGGGGTAATGTTGTTGATGTTTGGCGTCGGCCTGCATTTTTCTATTGATGATTTGCTCGCGGTAAAACGTATCGCCATTCCCGGCGCAATTGTGCAAATTACTGTCGCCACTGTATTGGGTGTTGGCGCAGGTATGTGGTGGGGATGGAGCTTTGGCGAAGCCCTGGTATTCGGATTGGCATTGTCAGTTGCGAGCACCGTTGTATTACTTAAAGCGCTGGAAGCACGCGGTGTGATTGAAAGTATCAACGGAAAAATCGCGGTGGGCTGGTTGGTAGTTGAAGACCTGGTGATGGTGTTGGTTTTGGTGCTGTTGCCGCCGTTTGCCGTGTTGCTCGGCGGTAACAATGACGCAACAAGCCAGGGTGCCGCCGATGACGATATTGCGCTCACGATTGCGCTCACCATCGGTAAAGTAGTTGCGTTTATTGCTTTTATGTTAATTGTGGGCAAGCGTTTGTTACCGAAACTTTTATGGTGGGTGGCGGGTACGGGTTCGCGCGAACTTTTCAGTTTGTGTGTTATTGCAACAGCCGTCGGTGTCGCATACGGCTCTGCGGCATTGTTTGATGTCTCTTTTGCGTTGGGTGCTTTTTTTGCCGGCATGATGTTGCGCGAATCTGAATTCAGTCATCGCGCTGCGGATGATTCACTGCCACTGCGTGACGCTTTTGCCGTATTGTTTTTTGTATCCGTGGGAATGCTGTTCGATTTCCACATCCTGGTTAATGAGCCACTCAAAGTGTTGGTGGTGGTGGCAATTATTATGTTTGGTAAGACCATTGTGGCAGTCGCACTCGTACTGATGTTCCGCTACCCGCTGAATACCGCGCTCACCGTGGGTGCGAGCCTTGCCCAAATTGGCGAGTTTTCATTTATCCTCGCAGGCGTCAGTATGAGCCTGGGATTAATGGACACCACCGGGCAAAATTTAATCCTGGCCGGCGCATTGGTGTCGATTGCACTCAACTCATTGATGTTTGCGAGCCTGGAACCTTTCCAACACTGGGCCAGGCACCACTCGGCATTTGCACGCAAGCTCGAAGCGAATAATGATCCCCTCGCGGTATTACCCATGAATACCGACGAAGCCTTCCTTTCCGGCCAGGTTGTATTGGTAGGATATGGCCGGGTGGGAAAACGTATTGCGCAAATACTGGATTCCAGCAATATCCCCTACGTGATTGCCGACACTAACCGCGAAACCGTCGAGCAATTACGCGCGCAAAATATCCCTGCTGTGTGTGGGGATGCATCCGATCCAAATGTATTGATACAAGCCCACATCGCTCGCGCGGGGATGCTGGTCGCGGCAACTTCAGACACATTTCACGTACGCAAAATGATCGATATCGCGCGCCAACTGAATCCTAAAATTGAAACGGTGATCCGCACACACAATGAGGAAGAAGCAGAACTGTGGGTTAAGGAAAATATCGGTAAGATATTCCTGAGTGAACAACAGCTTGCCAACGGCATGGCAGAGCATGTGTTGTTACGCATGGGGAAATTGGAACCGGCATCTTATTCGCATTGAAACCGTTAGCTAGATAAGTGAACAATCGACAGCAATAAAAGGGCGGTTTTTATCCGCCCTTTTTGATAAAGCCAACGGCGTATAAAGATTAAACTTCATCGCTCGCCCCTTCCCATTGTTCTTCATAACCAATGGAGCAAAGGTAACCGCTAATAATATTCATATTTCGTTCCATCCAAAATTGCAAATCCGATTCCCCGAGCACCTCAACACCATTGTCCCTGTCTTTGATTGATGCATCCACCATCTTCCAGAAAAAGCGGGAAAGCCTTAACGCTTGTTCCTTGTTGGTAACGGGGGCCTTTGCAGCTAATATATCGATCAGGTCTTCTGATCCAAGCTTATTTGCATAATGTAAGCAAACACTTTTTGCTTTTTCATCTCTTCCGCTGAAATCTAACATTGGCATCTCCTCTCTCATGTTAAATCTTTCATGATAGTCATCGCATGAGCGATAAGTTTTAAATTGGTCACCAGAGTCGAAATATGCATTTTTTCTGTTACTGATAAAAAATAATGATTGCTATTTTTTGAATCTTGAGTAAATGCCATTCCTTTTGGAATATTCCTGGTTTCCAAAATCCATGAGGCCACATTCGTAGGGCTGGGATTATTGTTTTTATTAGCGTGTTTTTTTAACATTTTCCAAGTGCTTTTCAAATGGCTAAAAGATTTGGAAAATGATAAACCAGCGGCAGGATCGGGTAATACCCATTCTAAAGTTTGGTCAAAAGTATAATCTCCAATCCGTACACCATGGATTAAAGTATAAGGCCCTTGGCTGCCTTCCACATAAGTGGTGACCGGATTTGGCGGAACAACCACCCGAAACAGAACACCTAATTTTTTCCCTTTGGCTGTACGATGTTCTTGAATGAGTTTTTCTATGGCCTGTTGTAATTCGCCAACAGTTTTAAATTGTGAAACATATTGATGGTTTTCCATAAACCATTTCCTTTGCGATTTAACATTCATAGGCTTCTGATGAAATGGCATTAGCCAACTTTACCGGATTGTTTTCATTAACAAGCAATGCGCATTGTTTTATCTCCGCAATTTCATCCTCAGTACCTTTTATACAGTCAACCTTATATTGTTCTGCGGTAACTTCATCTATACGAAGCCTAATATGGTCAGCACGGAGATATTCCTGTAGTACAGCGATAGCGCTTTCCGCTGTATTTGCAAATACGACTCCGGTTGCATAAACAGCATCTGAGCCATCCATATTCAAACTGGAGGAAACTCCCATTTCACCTTTAAACTTTATTAACCAAATCATACTCACATCCCTAATAGAACCAAAAAAGAAAAAGTATCATACGCAAGGAAAAAAAACTGTCTGAGACACAGTGCCTTTTTAGCGATAGATATCCGCCTTTAGCAAAGGAAGCGTTTAGCTTGCATACTCAAATACTATTCATCAACCGCTTTAACCGCACATCAATCTCGTCCGCTTTATCAACTATCATTTGCGCAAAACGCTCAATGCCTTCCAAGCAATCTGCATCCAAATCGTAGGCATAGCGGCGGAGCATCACACTGGTGGATTGGCAATAAAACGCACAATAATGTTGGAATTCACGATAGGAATCGTGAAGGTTAGCGAATTCGCGTTTGTAGTTTGGAAGGGAATTTTCGGTGGGTGGAGCATCCTGTAGCTCGTTCATAAATACCTCTTCGTACGTTGAAGTTAACGGCCTCCAGTTAGTAGCTGGAAGCCGGGTGTCAACTAGAGCCGTACGAAACGCTCCGGGCCTATTCCCCTTTCGGGTTTTGTATTACGCCTCTCCACCCGGCCAAATGGCGGGCGCCACTTTTCCTACGAATATGAAAATCGCAAAAAAAGCTAACGGTTGCGGGGACCGTTCGTACGTTCTAGTGGGGTGAACCTTAAAGGGTTGGAGGGAGGCTTGTCAAAGGGGAATTCAATTCGGATCGTCCGCCCTTTCTTTGTGTTCCGGTTGGACCTGTTGCGTTAACAGGTCGCCAGATTACGTATTTATTGTGCACTTTCCGCATCGATTGCATCATCCACTTCACCGGGCGATAAAATTTTCGGCGCAGGTGGCGCAAATGGGTCCGCACTTTTGATCAGGTTGTTGCTATTGATACCTCCGCCGCTTCCCAGGGCATCGGCCACTGCTTTTTTCAAAACAATGATGGCAATACGGCGATTTATCGGTTCATTGGGTTTATCAATCAATAATGGTGCAGCCGAACCCATACCTTGCACCGTGGCCACCTTGGCTTCCGGATAGGTTCCCTCATGCAAGGCGCGCCGCGCCGAATTGGCGCGATCTGCCGACAGCTCCCAATTGGTGTAGGTTGCACCGGCACCGTAGGGCGTTGCATCCGTGTGGCCAGTGATGCTGATTTTGTTTTGCACCTTATCCAAAATCGGGGCCAGTGCATGTAATACATCCGACGACCAGGGTTTTAAATTTGCGCTGCCCACATCAAACATGGGCCGTTGGTCCTTATCGACAATCTGGATACGCAAACCCAGGGCCGTAAAGTCAATCAGGATTTGGTCCTTGATTTGCTGGAAGACCGAATCGAGGCTGTTGATTTCAGTTTCCAGTTGTTTTTTTAATTCTTCCAGTTGCTGGGTTTCAATTTTTTCCATTTCTTTTTTGACCTGGTCCTCGGTCATTTCCTGTTCCTGGTCTTTGTGTGCTTCCTTATCGCTCGCCGTGTCGTCTTCCGGTTGGTCAGATTGCGATTGCTTTAGCGGTTGCTCCTGGTTGATTAAGCCCAAATCCGCGCCGCCTTCGCCCACTACATATTTACTGCCCGGGTCCTGGAAATAACCCGCAATGGCTTTTTTCTCTTCGCTTGACGTACTGCCGAGTAGCCACATCAACAAAAAGAAAGCCATCATCGCGGTCATAAAATCCGCGAGCGCCACCTTCCAGGATCCACCGTGGTGCCCGTGGCCATGCCCTCGTTTCTTTTTGATAATAATGGGTTGTTGGGTTGCGCCTTTTTCCATCGCTCAAGCCCCCTATTTCCTGCTTGCGCGATATTGCTCTTCCAACTCCACGAAGCTGGGGCGGGCATTGTGGAACAAGACCTTGCGTCCGAATTCAACGGCAACTTGCGGCGGTACACCATTCATGGAGGCGACCAGTACCGCCTTGATACATTCGTAAGCTCGCGTTTCATCGCGTAACTTGTGGTGAAGGTAGCTGGCAAAGGGGCCAATGATGCCGTAGGCAAGCAAAATCCCGAGTAAGGTACCCACCAGGGCCGCTGCCACCGAGTGGCCCAATTCAGAGGGAGGCCCACCAATCTTACCCATGGTGATGACCACTCCCAACACGGCGGCCACGATACCGAAACCGGGCAGGCCATCGGCGGCGTTCTGAATGGCGCCCGGAACCAGCGATCCCTCCTGGTGATGGCCTTCCAATTCTTGCTCCATTAGCGATTCGAGTTCGTGTGGCGCCATATTGCCCGCGACCATAATGCGCAGGTAATCGCAAATAAATTCAACAATGTGATGATCTTTCAGTATGTCCGGATAGTTACTAAAAATCGGGCTGGTCTCGGGCTCTTCGATGTCACCTTCAATAGCCATTAAACCTTCCCGACGGGTTTTATTGAGGATGTCATACAAGAGGGTCAGCATTTCCAGGTAAAACGTCTTATTGAATTTGGATGGCGTCATGAGTGCGCCTGCCGATTTCACAACTCCCAGGGTGACCGACAGCGGGTTGCCGACAATTAACCCGCCCAGCGAAGCGCCGCAAATAATCAAAATCTCGGCGGGCTGCCAAATTGCAAGCAGGTTGCCGCCGTGCAATACGTAGCCCCCGAGTATACAAGCGAAGAGGACAATGATCCCCAAGATAATATTCACGCAAACCCCCAGCGCAGGAACGCTTCGTAAAGCGGCAAAAATGTCTAAATATCAAGCAATGGAAACCTGGCCAGCCATCCGGCACGAATTGAGTATAGGCAGGATGAAATGAGGTTCAAGGCAAGTGGAAATTAAAGCCCGGTACGGTGAAGCCGGAGCCCGCGTCCAGGCCGCTGATATTTGACCCTGATCGGCCAATCATCGACACTGACCGACTTTCACAGCGAACACTGTAAACAATGGAGCCCCTATGAAACCCGAAGAGCTTTCCGCCGAACAACAACAAGCGCTTGAGGCCGCCACGTTCCGCCGCCTGCTCGCCCACCTGGACAGCCGCAAAGATGTGCAGAATATTGACTTGATGAACCTCGCCGGTTTTTGTCGCAATTGCCTGAGCAAGTGGTATGTGGCGGCGGCGGAAGAAGCGCAAATACCGCTGGATTATGAAGCGGTACGTACGCGTGTTTACGGCGAACCCTACACTGAATGGAAAGAGAAATACCAGCGGGAAGCCAGCAGCGCGCAGCTGCAAGCCTTCCAGCAAGTAATAAGCGAAAAAAACGATTAATGGCCTAGAGGTTTTCCGGCGCTATAGGACGTGAGGATTGTATTTCCAACTCCCGGTTGGCGATGAGTTGCTGCAAGTTGTTTTCCTGTAGCGGGTTTACACTGGCAACATCGCTCAACCGGCTGTTAAAACCAACCCAGCAATCGCGCCCGGCTTTCTTGGCGGCGTAAAGCGCCCGGTCTGCAATATTGACGACCTGCTCCCAACTCAACACATCCGGATCTTGCGGATAAAAAGGATAAATCGCGAATCCCACGGAGGCAGTTTTGTGCAAGCTCAAACCATCGCCCAAATCAAAGGCATGGCTGGCTACCGACTGGCGAATTCGCTCGGCCATTTCCGGTGCCTCCGCGCGCGAACAAAAACGCGCCACAATTAAAAATTCTTCACCGCCCCAGCGCACCAGATAATCTGAATCGCGCAGGACTTCTTCCAGCAATCGGCTTAATTGTTCCAATACCCTATCGCCGGCATTGTGGCCGTAGGTATCGTTGACTGTTTTAAAGTGATCGACATCCAGCAACAAAAAAATCAAATCATTGTCGCGGGGCGGCGGCCAGAAAATGGAATCTTCCGTGCGCCCACGGTTGGCATCGCTCCAGTCTTTGTACTCACGATCCACCAGTGAAATATCAACACCGATGGACTTACTGAGGAAGCGCCGGTTGTGCAAGCCCGTGAGTGGATCGGATAAGCTCGCCTCTTCCAACTTCCTGTAAGCGATTTGCAAATCCCTCTGCGCCTGGCGCAAGCCTTCATTTTTTTTGCGCAACTCTTCGGTGCGCTCGGCAACTTTTTTATCCAGGTATTGGGTTGCGCTGTATAACTGCAAATGCATATCCACGCGCGCCAGCAATTCTTCCTTTGCAATGGGCTTGGTCAAATAATCGTTCGCACCCACTTCAAACCCCATCACCAGGTCATTAGTTTGGTTGCGCGCCGTGAGGAAAATAATGGGCAATTCATAGGTGCGATAGGTTTGGCGCAAACGCTTGCAGGTTTCGTAACCGGACATTTTCGGCATCATGATATCGAGCAGCACCAGGTTTACATCGCCATGGTTTTCTATCAATGCAATGGCTTCTTCCCCACTTGATGCCTCGGTTACACGATAGTTGCGTAGGGACAAATGGTTCACCAATACCATGCGATTGACCGAATCGTCATCCACTACCAGGATGTGGCCCTGGTGGCTCTGGTTTTCCGGTTTTGGCGTATTTTCAATTTGCTCCAGCGCGACCACCTCCGCCACGCCCGCCGTTGCCGGATGTTGTTGATCGGGCGGCGATGCGGGAAGCTCCAGGGATATCGGCAAATAGACGCTGAAGACCGATCCCTGGTCGGGGGTGGACTCCACCGAAATACTTCCCCCGTGCAGTTCCACTAATTGCTTGGTGATGGAAAGCCCCAGGCCCGTACCACCAAATGCCCGCTCGGCGCGGCCATCTACCTGGTGGAACGCCTGGAAAATATCGGTGAGATGCTCCGTGGGAATACCTATTCCCGTATCGGCAATTTGTACGCGGATTTGGTCGCCGCTGGCCTCCGCGTAGACTTCTACCTTGCCTTCATGGGTAAATTTCACCGCGTTGCCGATCAGGTTATGCAATATTTGTAACAACCGATCTTCATCGGCATAGATCGCCGGCAGGTCGGCGGGCACTAAATTGTTGAGCTGGATATTTTTGTTGCCCACCAGGGGGCGTGACAAGGTAATTACCACATCCACCAACACGCGCAAGTCAATCGCTGTTTTATGCAGTGTGATGCCCTGGTTCTTGAGTTTGGAAAAATCGAGGATATCGTTGACCAATCCCGAGAGCCGCTGGCCGCTGGCGCTAATCAAACGCAAACTGTTCTGCGCTTGCGCCGGTAATTCCCCGCCGACGCCATCCAGCAAGGATTCAGCCAGCCCGATAATCCCGTTCAAGGGCGTGCGCAATTCGTGGGATGTGTTTGCTAAAAACTCATCTTTTAATTTATCAACTTGCTGCAAGCGCCGGACCAGTGAGCGTTCTTGCTCCACTTTCTGTTGCTCATATTGCAACCGCAAACGCTGGATGCGTAAAAACCAGAGCAGAAGCGCAACGGCCAGACTTGCATAGATAAGGTATGCCCACCAGGTCTTCCAAAAAGGCGGCTTGATGTGGATGCCCAGGCGCGCCATCCTGTCGCTCCACACACCATCGTTATTACTCGCTTTTACTTCAAAGATATAAGTGCCCGCATCCAGGTTGGTGTATGTGGCGGTGCGTTTGTTGCCGACATAGATCCAGTCGCGATCAAACCCCAGTAAACGATACGCGTATTGGTTTTCTTCGCTCATTTGGTAATTGAGCGCCGAAAATTCAAAGGTGAAGACCGAGTCCTTATGGGTAAGCTCAATCGACCCCGTATGGATAAGCGCTTGTTTAAGCGGTGAACCTTCGGCCCCGATTGCCACTGGTTTGTTGAGGATGAGCAAGTTCGTCAGTACCACGGGGGGCTGGTGCTGGTTGGTGGTAATCGCGGCGGGGTTGAACAGCACAAAGCCTTTACTGTTACCGAAAAATAATTCGCCCGAATCCAATTTCACCGGCGAATTGCGATTAAACAGGTTGTCATTCAAACCGTGGCGTTTTTCAAAATTGCGGAATTGTTTTTTAACGCTGTCAAAACGCGCCAAGCCTTTTTGCGTCCCCAGCCAAAGGAAGCCCTGGTTATCTTCAATGATGCCAGCAACCACATCGTCCGCTAATCCATCACGGCTGGTATAGGCGGTAAATTTCCCCGTGTTGCGATCCATTAAACTTACACCGCCACCGTCGGTGCCTACCCAAAAATTGCCGCGGCTATCCTCATAAAGCGCAAACACAAAATCAGCACTCATACTGGTGCTATCGCCATCTACATGGTGATAGCGGGTAAAAGTTTCACTGACCGGGTCAAATAAATAAAGCCCGCTCAGGCCACCCACCCAGACGCGGTCCTGCTTATCGACATAAACCACGCGCGCGTACAATACCTTGTCACCGCCCAGTTGTTCCTCGGTGGGGATGAAGTAGCGAAACGAATCGGTTGCCGCGTCATAGCGATTCAAACCCTCTTCGGTAGCGACCCACAAATACCCCTTGCTATCACGTGCCAATGACCAGGGCTCGCGGCCACGGATAGCCGCGGGATTAGCGGGATCAGGCAGGTAGTGTTTGAACTTCCCGGTGGCGAGGTCCAGGCGGTTCAGTCCGCCGGCCCATATACCCAACCATAATTCTTGCGCGGGTTCATTGAGTACCAATGACAATACGGTGTTGCCACTCATACCGTCGGGAACCCTGGGGTCGTGCTTATAGCGCGTAAATTTTTGCCGGGCGGGCTCAAAATAATTCAGGCCATAACCGGCGCCTATCCACAAATTGCCGTACTTGTCTTTGACCGCCGACAGCACCCCACCCTCGGTTACCGAATTGGGATCGACGGCACTGTAGCGATAGTTGTTAAAAATAGAGGCCTGGCGATCCACCACATCCACTCCCGATGGGAAATAGCCCAACCAGATGTCGCCGGCGTTGTCCTGGAATAATTCATTGACAACATAGTTGCCGGGCGAGGCGGGTTTGGTGTCGTCATTGCTAAAGCGGACAAATTGATCGCCGCCGGGCGCACGCACATAGACAGCGCTTCCATCACCCACCCACAGGTTCTTTTGCCGGTCCTCCAGCACCGACCAGACAATCGCACTTTTTTCCTGGTTGTCGTGTTTGACCGCTATGAATTTTTTGCGCGTTTGATCCAGCATAAACAAGCCCGCGCCATAGCTACCGGCCCAGAGGTTATTGGCTGAATCCACAAATAATTCGCGGATATCGGAGAAGCCAAGGCCCTCAGCCTTGCCATATTGACGCATGTCACCGGTTGCCGGATCAAACCTGATCACCCCCAGGCTTTGGTGTCCCAGCCACAAAATACCTTGCTGGTCTTTGACCAGGGCGTGGACCCATCCCATTTGCGAATCGGCAGCTATCGCGTATTTTCTGAAGTGCTTCGCCTCCGGATCAAAACTGAAAAAGCCACCGCGTGTAGCAAGCCAAAGGAGACCGTCACCGGTTTCCGCAATTGCCATGACATTTTCCGCTGCCAGGGCGTCGGTAGGGTCATCGGCAATATGGGTGACGAAGTTATCAGTGAGGCTTTGGTAACGGTTAAGCCCTTTTCGCGTAGCAATCCACAAATTGCCGTCCGAATCCAGGCGGATATCATTGATGTAGTTGTGGCTGATACTGTGGGGATCCGCGTCATCCTGGCGATAAATCCGCAAGCTATAACCATCAAAGCGGGCTAGTCCATTGGCGCCGCCAAACCACATAAAGCCTTCGCGATCCTGGGCCAAGGCATTGATGTAACCTATGGCCGCGACCTGGTCGGGAAGAATATGGCTAAACGAATAATGGGGAACTGCCCTGCTACCTGATGGCGCGGACGATTGGGCAAACGCCTGCGCAGCTAACACATACACAAGCAAGTACAAAAACAGATGGATGCGACTCATCCAACGAGTATAAACAATCACGCGAATTTCCTGTCAGCGGCAACATCGTTTGGCGCGCAAGGCCGATGCATAGTTTCTTTATTCAATACAGGTTAGCTTAACCTAAAGCTGCTGGCTGCACATAAAATGATGAAACGCTATTTTAATAAGATAAAAAAAACGCGCAGGATAATGCTAACCTGCGCGCCTTTGGTCTGATAATTTAGCCGAAGCTGGCCCACCGGGCTACTCCAGTTGATATGAGGTGACAGTGTTCTTGAAAAAGTTAGGGACAAACAGGTTCCTGGATTTTGGATCGTAACCTATATCCGCCGTATTAATTTTTTCCGCCTGTGAATCAATTAGCAATTCAATCTTGCTGTCGCCGTATACGTAATAAACCAGGCCCGGCCAGCATGACACAATAAACTCTCCACGTTTCACCATTTCAATTCCATCAATTCCCTGGGCGAAACCTTTCGCTAATGTCAGCGGTTTTTTATCCGCCCCGAACAACAACAATTCCGGCCCTGCTCCCACCACCAGGTTGGAACCTATAGCTTTCAAACCGTTGGCATTGCTCACGTTACTTAAATAAAGGCTCGGCTGATCTTTTTCGATGCGGTGTACTTTATTGGTCCGCGTATCAGAAACAAAAACAATACCGGATGAATTGGCAGTCACGTCATTTAAAAACACCGCGCCTTCAACAGGAATTTTTTTTACGATTTTCTGTTTTTTTATATTGATCACCACAACTTCGGTAAGGTCTGCCACATATAAAAAATCTTTGGTCATTGCCATGCCCTTGGGTGCGTTAAGGCCGCTAATCCAATCTTTTTCAATGATCGCGCCGTCCACGCCCAATTTTGCGATGCCGCCTTTACCATCAGCCGCCGCACCTTCGCCATCAATGAGCGAAACCAATAAATAAGGTGATTTTTTATGGGGAACAAAAAGCACGGATTCGGGCGTCGGTAAATCCGCAGTTTTCCACAAGGGTGTCAATTTATGTTGCGCCTGGAGTGACGCACAAAAAAAAGTTGATAGCAGTATGAGCAATGTCGGTAGTGTTTTCATTGGGTACCTCTTTATTGTTGTAGTAAAAACTTGCGGGTTAACGGTGGCGATAGGTCACCTGCTCTTGGGGTGCGCCAGATTTTATGGTGCCATTGCGCTTTTCCCCACCGCAAAAGACTTTACAAAACCTTGCGCTGGGGTTGATCAACGGAATCGACCGGGAAATCGTTGCGCTGGCAACGGCTAAGCTCTACCCTAAGCACCATTCAAGTTTAGCCAATAGGCTGCGCGGATATCCGCTTATGCCATAAAAATCCTTCAACCTGACCGAAGCAGCCCAAGAATGATAAAGAACAGTGTCGATAAGCACGCCCCTAAAGCCAAGGCCACCATTAAAGATGTCGCCAAGCTTGCCGGAGTTTCCTTTAAAACCGTTTCCCGCGTAATCAATAAAGAGGGCACCGTAGGCCAGGAACTGCAAGGTAAAGTCATGCAGGCCGTAAAAGCCCTGAATTACCAACCTAACCTCTCTGCGCGCTTGCTGCGCGGTGCCGCTTCATCAATCGGTTTTATTTACGATAATCCCAACAGCAATTATGTAATTGACATGCAAAAGGGAATTTTAGGTGAATGCCGTCGGCAGGGTTACGAATTGGTTATCCACCCTTGCGATTCCAAGGCGGAAGATATTATCGATGAAGTATTGAATATGGTGGACCGCAGCCAGGTGGGCGGGCTCGTGCTGACCCCCCCCATGTCTGAAATGCCGGACGTTTTGGCAGCCCTTAATAAACGCAAAATTCCCTTCGTACGGATTCTTTCCGGCTCGCAACCGCCGGATAAAAAAAGCCCCTGCATTTTTATTGACGACCGCACCGCCGCGTACAAAATTACCCAATACCTGATCGACCTGGGCCACAAAGCCATTGCATTCCTGGGTGGTGAGGAAGCGCACAAATCCAGCGGCGAACGCCTGGAGGGTTACAAAGCCGCACTGAAGGCCAATAAAATTGCGATTGATAAAAAATTGATTTTACCGGGTGAATATTCATTTGAATCCGGCGTTAAGCGCACGCGGCAGTTACTCGCATCCAATTTAAAACCCACAGCGGTTTTTGCGTGTAACGACGAAATCGCCGCAGGCACTTTATTTGCGGCGCGTATCCAGGGTGTGGATGTTCCCCAGCAATTATCCATAGTCGGCTTTGAAGACAGCCCCTTTTCCCGCCAGGCCTGGCCTAATTTAACCACCGCCCAACAACCCAACACCACCATCGCCGAACGCGCCACCAGTTTGCTGATTGAAACTATTCGTGCGCATCGCGCGGTGGAAAGCGAAGGGTTTTATCCGCAATTAATTGTGCGGGATTCCACCTGTCCGGCGCCTTCGAAGCGTTAAAATCGATGCGCTAATTAAGCACCCCACAAAACTACCCTGATAAAAGCAAAAGGCCAGCAAACTGAACTGCTGGCCTTTTGTTTTACAGCACTAAGGGGACAAATCAATTACACCCAAGGCGATCCAGCAATTTCTGGTTTTCAATTTCGATATGCTTGTAGAAATCCATATCGGCCAACTGCGAGGCAGCGGCTTCATCAATGACCAGCACAACCTGCTCATGCAACTGCAATGCGGATGCAGGGCACGCCGCTGTTAATGGACCCTCCACCGTTGCCTTGATAGCCTCTGCTTTATTTTCACCCGTTGCCAATAGCACTACCTTTTTCGATTCGAGGATAGTGCCAATCCCCATGGTGATGGATAAATGCGGTTGATATTCATCAGGCGCAAAAAAGCGTGCGTTATCCTCAATAGTTGCGCGCGTCAGGGTTTTTACCCGAGTACGGGATTTGAGTGATGATGAGGGTTCGTTAAAACCTATATGGCCGTTGCGACCAATACCCAACAATTGAATATCAATGCCCCCTTTTTGCTTGATGCTTTTTTCGTAAAGCTCGCACGCCGCAAACGGATCTTCCGCATCGCCGGGTGGTACAGCGGTTTGCGCCTTATCGATATCAATATGATCAAATAATTGTTGATTCATAAAATAGCGATAACTCTGCGGATGCGCCCCGCCTAGCCCCAAATACTCATCCAGATTGAAGCTGCTAACTTGTTTGAAAGACACATGATTCCTTTGGTAAGCCGCGATTAATTCCTTATACAAGGCAACCGGCGTGGAGCCCGTTGCCAGACCCAAAACCGAATCCGGTTTACGGTTGATGTGTTTAATAAAAATATCGGCACCGTATTTGGCAACAGCGGCAGCATCTTTCAGGATTACAACTTTCATTAAGCACTCCGGTCAGCGGATTGGAATTACAGCGCAAAAAATTGCAGGGTGTGTTGCCTGCTGATCACAATAGACAACACATCGGTTCTCTATAGGTGCCGCCGCGCATCGCCAGCAACCCAGGTACAGGTCACTTTAAAATCCTCAGTAAAGTGAACCAAATCAGCGCGATAATGTTCGCGAATGCGGCCAAGGTAATGATCGACCCGCATAAATTCCGCGGGATAAAGCGATGCCATACGCAAACTTTCCGCGAGTTCAACGCCCACCCAATTGGTATTCAAACGCACCGCATCAATCATCCCGATTGCACTCCCCGCCAAGCGCCCTTCCGCGTTCACCAGGCAGCCCTCCTTTTCGTAAATGGTTTCACCGTAAATCCGGAAAGATTTTTCCGGTGAACCCACCGTGGACATAGCGTCCGTCACCAAATACATTTTGCCTTTGGGTTTTGCTGCATAGGCAAT
>CAMLKG010000001.1 GCA_946480695.1 uncultured Cellvibrio sp. | reverse complement strand
ATGCGTCAAGGCGCTGAAGGCATCAAAATTCAAGTGGGTGGCCGCTTGGGTGGTGCCGAGATCGCTCGTAGTGAATGGTATCGCGAAGGTCGTGTGCCTCTGCACACTCTGCGTGCAGACATCGATTATGCAACTGCAGAAGCGAGCACCACCTACGGTATCATTGGTGTGAAAGTGTGGATTTTCAAAGGCGAAGTTATCGGTGATGTTGTTGAAACCGAAGCTGCGTCCAAGAAAAAAGCCGCAAAGTCCAAGTAAGGGGTACGCATCATGTTACAACCTAAGCGTACAAAGTTTCGCAAGCAGATGAAAGGCCGCAACCGCGGTCTGGCCCAGCGTGGCTCCAAGGTAAGTTTTGGTGATTTCGGCTTGAAAGCAACTGGTCGCGGTCGCATTACTGCGCGTCAAATTGAAGCAGCACGTCGTGCGATGACTCGTCACGTTAAGCGTGGCGGAAAAATCTGGATCCGGGTATTCCCTGATAAGCCAATTACAGCTAAACCACTTGAGGTTCGTATGGGTAGCGGTAAAGGTGGTGTGGAATATTGGGTAGCGCAAATTCGTCCTGGCAAAGTTCTTTACGAAATGGATGGTGTAAGCGAGGAATTAGCTCGTGAAGCCTTCGCTCTTGCCGCGGCTAAATTGCCAATTACAACAACATTTGTTAAACGTTCGGTGATGTGATGAAAGCTTCAGAACTCCGCGAAAAATCCGTCGAAGAGCTGAATGGCGTCTTGTTGGAACAATTGAAAGAGCAGTTCAAATTGCGTATGCAAGCTTCTACTGGTCAATTGAACCAATCGCACTTGCTGTCGCAAGTTCGTAAAGACATCGCACGCATCAAGACGGCGCTTAGTCAAAAGGCAGGTAAGTAACGATGACTCAAGAAACTAAAGTGGCTCGTACACTGACTGGCAAAGTTGTCAGCGACAAGATGGATAAAACCATCACCGTGTTGATTGAGCGTCGTGTTAAGCACGAGCTTTATGGCAAGTACTCTACCAAATCATCCAAGCTCCACGCTCACGATGAAAAGAATGAGTGCAAAATAGGTGACATAGTGACTGTATCTGAGTCGCGTCCCCTGTCAAAAACCAAGACCTGGTCTTTAGTGAAAATTGAAGAGCGCGCTTCCGAAGTCTAAGACTTCCGCGCTTTTGTAAGTCAGTTTCGGAGACGGACGATGATTCAAACAGAAAGCTACTTAGATGTTGCTGACAACAGCGGTGCCCGCCGTGTCATGTGCATCAAGGTTCTTGGCGGCTCCCACCGTCGCTATGCAGCCGTGGGTGACATCATCAAAGTGACCGTTAAGGAAGCGATTCCTCGCGGCAAGGTGAAGAAAGGCCAAGTAATGAAGGCAGTTGTTGTACGCACCAAAAAAGGCGTGCGTCGTCAAGACGGTTCATTAATCAAGTTTGACGATAATGCTGCCGTACTGCTGAACAACCAAGATGCTCCGATTGGTACCCGTATTTTCGGACCGGTAACTCGTGAGTTGCGCGGCGAGAAATTTATGAAAATCATTTCTTTGGCTCCAGAAGTGCTGTAAGGCACTTGGTCAAGTCAAAGAGTCGAGGGCAGATAAATGCGTAAAATTAAACGTGATGACGAAGTGATTGTTATCGCCGGACGTGACAAGGGCAAGCGTGGCAAGGTTGTGCGCGTATTGGCTGAAGACCGTCTGATTGTTAGCGGCGTTAACATCATCAAAAAGCACCAAAAACCCAATCCACAATTGGGCGTTGCTGGTGGAATCGTTGAAAAAGAAGCTGCGATTCATGCTTCCAATGTTGCTATTTATAATCCGGCAACCAAGAAAGCTGACCGCGTAGGTTTCAAAGTGCTTGAAAATGGCGACAAGGTTCGTGTTTTCAAATCCAATGGCGAAACCCTGGGAGCTTAATGAAACATGGCTAGGTTAAAACAACTTTACGTGAAAGAAATCGCCCCAAAACTCAAAGAAGAATTGGGTTTGGCGAACGTAATGGAAGTGCCAAAGATTACCAAGATCACCATTAACATGGGTGTTGGTGAAGCTGTTGGCGATAAAAAAATCCTTGAAAACGCCGTAAACGATCTGACAAAAATTGCTGGTCAGAAAGTGGTTGTAACCAATGCGCGTAAATCAATTGCGGGCTTCAAAATCCGTGATGGTTGGCCAATCGGTTGCAAAGTAACTCTGCGCTCAGATCGTATGTACGAGTTCCTGGATCGTTTGATCACTATTGCTATTCCGCGTATCCGCGATTTTCGCGGTATTAGCCCCAAGCAATTTGATGGTCGCGGCAATTTCTCTATGGGTGTTGGTGAACAAATTATTTTCCCTGAAATCGACTACGACAAAGTAGATCGTTTACGTGGATTGGATATTTGTATCACCACTACAGCGCGCACTGACGAAGAAGGTCGTGCGCTGTTGAAAGCGTTTAACTTCCCTTTCAAAGGCTAAGGTGACGTCATGGCTAAAAAATCTATGATTGCACGCGAAGCTAAACGTGCAGAAACCGTTAAAAAATTTGCTGCCAAGCGCGCAGAATTGAAAGCACTTATTCAAAGTCCTGCTTCTTCCGAGGAGCAAGTTTGGGAAGCGCAAATCAAGCTGCAAAAAATGCCTCGCGATGCCAGCGCTACTCGTCAGCGTAACCGCTGCCGTGTAACTGGCCGCCCGCACGGTGTTTATCGCAAGTTCGGCCTGTGCCGTCACAAATTGCGTGAAGCCGCTATGCGTGGTGATGTCCCCGGTTTGGTCAAGGCCAGCTGGTAAGCCTCGGCTTAATTTTAGGAGCAGAATCTGATGAGCATGCAAGATCCAATGGCAGATATGCTGACCCGCATTCGCAATGCGCAAAATGTAGGTAAAGCTTCTGTAACCATGCCTTCTTCCAAATTGAAAGTAAGCGTGGCGAAAGTACTCTCTGATGAGGGTTACGTTAATGGTTTTTCAGTGAGCGAAGGCCCAAAGCAAGAGCTGACTGTTGAATTGAAATATTTTGAGGGCAAGCCAGTAATTGTTGAGCTTGACCGCGTAAGCCGTCCAGGCTTGCGTAATTATGCTGGTAAAGCTGCGCTGCCTACCGTTCGCGGTGGGTTGGGTATCGCAATTGTTTCTACCAGTAAAGGTGTTATGACTGATCGTGCTGCTCGCGCTGCTGGCGTGGGTGGCGAAGTCCTCTGCACAGTATTCTAATTGGGAAATCGTCATGTCACGAGTTGCAAAAAGTCCGGTTGAAGTACCTGCTGCAGTGACTGTCACTCTTAACGGACAGTCTCTGTCCGTTAAAGGCAGCAAAGGTACATTGGCGCTGCAAGTCCATGCGAACGTAGAAGTTAAACACGAAAACAACGTGTTGACCTTTGCTCCACGCGATGGCGCCAAGCAGTCAGATGCGCTAGCAGGCACTACCCGTGCCCTAGTTAATAACATGGTTAAAGGTGTGAGCCAGGGTTTCGAAAAGAAACTTACCCTTGTTGGGGTTGGTTACCGTGTTAAAGCAGAAGGCAATACTGTAAACCTGTCTTTGGGTTATTCACATCCGGTTAACTACGCGCTTCCACAAGGCGTATCGGTTGAAACCCCGAGCCAGACCGAAATAGTACTGAAAAGCGCTGACAAGCAATTGCTCGGTCAGGTAGCTGCAGAAATCCGCGCGTTTCGCGAGCCCGAGCCTTACAAAGGTAAAGGTGTTCGCTATGCGGATGAAAATGTACTGCGTAAAGAAGCTAAGAAGAAGTAGGGCTAAAATATGAGCGATAAGAAAGAAAGTCGTCTTCGCCGCGCACGTCGTGCCCGCGCCAAGATTCGTGAATTAGGTGCAGCCCGTCTGACAATTCACCGTTCTCCACGCCATATTTATGCACAACTGATTTCCGGTGATGGCGCTCGCGTTCTCGCAAGCGCCTCAACACTGGATAAAGATTTGCGCAGTGGTAAAACTGGTAACGCTGATGCTGCCAAAGCTGTAGGTGCTCTGATTGCTGAGCGCGCGAAAGCAGCTGGTATCACGCAGGTTGCTTTTGACCGCAGTGGTTTCAAATACCATGGTCGCGTTAAAGCTCTTGCTGATGCAGCGCGTGAAGGCGGATTGGAATTCTAAAGGTGAGATATGGCATACGCTAAGAAAGAAGAAGACAACAACGAAGGCTTGCAAGAAAAATTAGTTCAAGTTAATCGTGTTGCCAAAACTGTTAAAGGTGGTCGTATCTTCCAATTTACCGCATTGACTGTAGTCGGTGATGGTAACGGAAAAGTAGGCTTTGGTCGCGGTAAAGCGCGTGAAGTTCCAATTGCTATTCAAAAAGCGATGGAAGCTGCACGTCGTAACATGATCACTGTTGATTTGAATGGCGATACCATTCAATACCCAACCAAAGGTGTTCATGGTGCTTCGAAAGTTTACATGCAACCAGCGTCTCAAGGTACCGGCGTAATTGCTGGTGGTGCAATGCGGGCAGTATTGGAAATTGCAGGTATTCAAAACGTTCTTTCCAAATGCTACGGTTCAACCAATCCGGTTAACGTAGTTCGTGCAACGTTTAACGCGCTGAAAGAGATGACTTCACCTGAAGCAGTTGCTGCAAAGCGCGGTAAGACTGTTGAAGATATTCTGAACTAATCGATTAGTTCGATTATTAGATGGCGGAATTCACCATGTCTAAGAAAATGATTAAAGTGACCCAGATCAAGAGCACCGCTCATCGTCTGGCAAACCACAAAGCCTGCGTACGCGGCTTGGGTTTACGTCGCATCGGTCACTCTGTTGAAGTTGAAGATACTCCTTCAGTTCGCGGCATGATCAATGTTGTCAACTATCTGGTTAAGGTAGAGGGAGAATAAGATGCGTCTGAATACTCTTAGTCCGGCACCAGGCCGTGTACACGCCAAAAAGCGTGTTGGCCGTGGTATCGGTAGCGGCCTGGGTAAAACCGCAGGTCGTGGTCACAAAGGTCTGAAGTCACGTTCTGGCGGTTCCGTGAGACCCGGTTTCGAAGGCGGTCAAATGCCTTTGCAAATTCGTTTGCCAAAGTACGGTTTTACTTCCCGTATCGGTATGGTCACTGCGGAAATCCGTTTGTCTGAGTTGAATGCGGTTGAAGGTTCAGTGGTTGATATTGAAACTCTGAAGCAAGCCGGATTAATCAGCTCTGTTATCAAGCGTGCAAAAATCTTCGCCTCTGGCGAAGTTAAAAAAGCTGTCACTGTGAAAGGCCTGGCTGTAACAAAAGGTGCTAAAGCAGCGATTGAAGCCGCTGGCGGAAAAGTAGAAGAGTAACGAGGCGCGAATGGCAACTCCAGGTAATCTGCCATTAGCAAATCAAAGAGGCTTGGGCGAGCTTTGGGCTCGCCTGCGCTTTTTGTTTCTGGCAATCGTGATTTATCGTATTGGTACTCACATACCAGTGCCAGGTTTGGATCCAGAGCGCATCGCTAATCTGTTCAATCAAAATCAGGGAACTATCCTGGGCATGTTTAACATGTTCTCCGGTGGTGCTCTGGAGCGGATGAGCATCCTTGCTTTGGGTATCATGCCTTATATTTCTGCATCGATTATTATGCAGTTGCTTACGGCAGTTACTCCTTCTTTGGAGCAGTTAAAAAAAGAAGGTGACGCTGGTCGTCGCAAGATTAACCAGTACACCCGCTACTTCACTGTTGTGCTCGCGACCGTACAGGCGCTCGCAATGGCTGTTAGCTTCTCAGCCTACGCATTTGGTGGGGAACCAAGCTTTTCATATTACTTTATCGCGGTAGTTTCCCTGGTGACTGGCGCAGTATTTATGATGTGGCTGGGTGAGCAGGTAACTGAGCGCGGGATTGGTAATGGTATCTCCATGCTTATTTTCGCAGGTATTGTTGCGGGAATGCCCAGCGCAATAGGTCAGGCTTTTGAAAGTGCAAGACAAGGCGATTTGCATATTATTGCGTTGTTGATCGTTAGCATTTTAGCTATTGCTGTTATTTGGTTTGTAGTTCGTATTGAGCGTGGCCAACGCCGCATCACAGTGAACTATGCCAAGCGTCAACAAGGTCGTCAGGGCTATGCTGCTCAGAGTAGTCATTTGCCGCTGAAAATTAATATGGCGGGCGTAATTCCGGCTATTTTCGCTAGCAGTATTTTGCTGTTTCCGGCATCTATCGCTCAATGGTTCGGCCAGGGTGGTGAAGGTGTTGTAAATGAGTTCCTGCAAGAAATGGCGTTGGCAATTGGTCCTGGTCAGCCTTTGTATATCATTCTGTTCGCAGGCCTCATTACCTTTTTCTGTTTTTTCTATACGGCTTTGATGTTTAACCCGAAAGAAGTAGCAGATAACCTTAAGAAATCAGGGGCATATATTCCCGGTATTCGTCCGGGGGAGCACTCAGCGAAATATATAGATAGCGTTTTGACTCGACTGACAGTTGTTGGTGCTATATATATGTCAGCAGTTTGCTTATTGCCGGAGTTTCTTGTAGTAGCCACTGGTGTGCCCTTCTATTTGGGTGGAACTTCATTGCTCATCGTAGTTGTTGTAGTGATGGATTTTATGTCCCAAGTGCAAGCACACTTGATGTCGCATCAGTATGAATCGCTGATGAAGAAATCAAATTTGAAAGGATATGGCGGTAACGCACGCTAGTCCAAGTTATTGAGGTTGAATCATGAAAGTTCGTGCTTCTGTAAAAAAGATTTGTCGCAATTGCAAAATGGTGCGTCGCAACGGTGTTCTGCGTGTAATCTGCAGTGTTGAGCCGCGCCACAAGCAGCGTCAAGGCTAAGTAATCATTGATGTTTGCCTAATTCAGGCAGGTCATTGCTGACCTGCCTGAGTTTTTATAGCGAAGTAATCAATATTATTGCCGCTAGGGGGCGTTGACTGTCGTCGGGTGAGAAATTGCCCGGCTATTGATTTGTGGTGTATTTGCAGCTATCCTGCGCGCCTTTTGTTCAGGGGCGGGGTGGCTCATATGCCGTCAACGCTACAATTCAGGTGTTATTGGAGTAATTTGAATGGCTCGTATAGCTGGTGTAAACATACCAGATAACAAACACGCCGTTATCTCGTTGACCTATGTTTATGGCATTGGTCGTACTACTGCCAAGCAGATCTGTGCTGCTACTGGTATTGCCGAAGAGACCAAAATTGGTTCTCTCTCTGAAGAGCAGATGGACGCCATCCGCGCTGAAGTGGGCAAACACACCGTAGAGGGTGATTTGCGTCGCGAAATTAACATGAACATCAAGCGCTTGATGGACCTGGGTTGCTATCGCGGCCTGCGTCATCGTCGCGGCTTGCCTTTACGTGGCCAGCGTACCAAAACCAACGCTCGCACTCGTAAAGGCCCACGTAAGCCAATCAAGAAATAAGCCTTGATCGCGAATCTCATTCACATACGGTAAAAATTAGTAGGAAGAATTGCTATGGCTAAGCCAGGTAATAAAACCACAGCCAAGAAAAAAGTTAAAAAGACGGTAGTTGATGGCGTTGCCCATATCCACGCGTCTTTTAATAACACCATTGTTACCATTACAGACCGTCAAGGCAACGCCTTGGCATGGGCAACTTCTGGTGGTTCGGGTTTCCGTGGTTCACGTAAGAGTACTCCTTTTGCTGCTCAGGTTGCTGCCGAGCGCGCTGGTGAAGCGGCGAAAGAATATGGTTTGAAGAACCTTGACGTAGAAGTTAAAGGCCCAGGCCCCGGCCGCGAATCTGCGGTACGTGCCCTGAATAATGTTGGCTACAAAATTACCAACATCACTGACGTTACGCCGATTCCTCACAACGGCTGCCGTCCGCCGAAAAAACGTCGCGTATAAGGGGGAGCATAGAAAATGGCTCGTTATATTGGACCAACTTGTAAACTGTCGCGCCGTGAAGGAACTGACCTGTTCCTGAAAAGCGGTGCGCGCGCACTGGATTCCAAGTGCAAAATTGAAACCGCTCCTGGCCAACATGGCCAACGTCGTGGTCGTTTGTCTGACTACGGTGTTCAGTTGCGTGAAAAACAAAAAGTACGTCGTATCTACGGTATTTTGGAAAAGCAATTCCGTGGCTATTACAAAGAAGCTGCTCGTCGTAAGGGTGCGACCGGTGAAAACCTGTTGAAGTTGCTTGAATCCCGTTTGGATAACGTTGTTTATCGCATGGGCTTTGGCTCTACCCGTTCAGAGTCCCGTCAGTTGGTTTCACACAAAGCAATCAGTGTGAACGGCAAGACCGTGAATATTGCTTCTTACCAAGTGGCTGCAGGTGACGTGGTTTCTGTTCGTGAGAAGGCCAAAAAACAACTGCGTATCCAAAACGCGTTGAACCTGGCTGGTCAGCGCAGCAACGTCGAGTGGGTTGATGTAAACAGCGAGAAGAAAGAAGGCGTTTTCAAGCGCGTTCCTGATCGCATTGATTTACCTGCTGACATCAACGAGAACCTCATCGTCGAGCTTTACTCCAAGTAAGGGACGATTCGCTAACAGGTGTGGCTATGCAGACTGCAGTAAACGAATTTTTAACTCCGCGTCATATCGATGTAACAGAAAATGGCCCAACTCGCGCACGTGTTGTGTTGGAGCCATTAGAGCGTGGTTTTGGACATACTTTAGGCAATGCATTGCGTCGTATTCTGCTTTCTTCAATGGCCGGTTGCGCCATTGTTGAAGCGGAAATCGAAGGTGTGCTGCATGAATACAGCGCAATTGAAGGTGTTCGCGAGGATGTAATTGAAATCCTGCTGAACCTTAAAGGTGTTGCAGTAATTATGCACGGTAAGGATCATGCGGTTCTTACTTTGACCAAAAAAGGTCCTGGCGTTGTGACTGCTGCTGATATCCAGGTTGATCACGATGTGGAAATTAAAAATCCGGATCATGTCATTGCTAATATCACTGGCAACACAGAATTGAAAATGCGTTTAACCATTGCTCGTGGTCGGGGCTATCAGCCTGCTGACAGTCGTCGTCGTGATGATGATGAGAGCCGTGCGATTGGCCGTTTGCAATTGGATGCGTCTTTCAGCCCCGTCAAGCGTCTGGCTTATAGTGTTGAAAGTGCTCGCGTTGAGCAACGTACCGATCTGGATAAGTTGATCCTGGATTTGGAGACCAACGGTACTATTGATCCAGAAGAAGCTATCCGTCGCGCAGCTACCATCCTGCAGCAACAATTAGCAGTGTTTGTTGATTTGGAAGGTGAGAAGCAATCTGCTCCAGAGCAAAAAGAAGAGGCAATCGACCCGATTCTATTGCGTCCGGTGGATGATTTGGAGCTTACTGTACGTTCAGCAAACTGCTTGAAAGCAGAAAATATTTATTACATTGGCGATTTGATTCAGCGCACAGAAGTTGAGCTGTTGAAAACGCCAAACCTGGGTAAAAAATCTTTGACCGAGATTAAAGATGTTCTTGCGTCACGTGGTTTGTCCCTGGGTATGCGTTTGGAAAACTGGCCACCTGCCAGTTTGAGAAACGATTAAAAAGCACGAAGTCCCAAACGACAGTTAGCTACTATTAACAGTTGTTTGGGATTTTAATTATTAGTTCGCCCGTAACTCACTTCGGTGCGGGTGATAACGAGATTGCGTAAAGCGATCCATTTTGAAGGTAATTAGTTATGCGTCATCGTCTTGTTGGCCGTCAATTGGGCCGTAATTCTTCCCACCGCAAAGCAATGTTCCGCAACATGAGCGTGTCTTTGGTTGAGCATGAGCTGATTAAAACCACTCTGCCCAAGGCAAAAGAATTGCGCCGTGTTATTGAGCCGTTAATTACTATTGCAAAGGTTGATTCAGTCGCTAATCGTCGTTTGATATCTGCTCGCATTCAAAGCAAGGCAGCAGTGGGCAAATTGTTTAGCGAACTGGGTAAGCGTTATGCTACCCGTCCAGGCGGTTATGTCCGTATTTTGAAATGTGGTTTCCGTGCGGGTGATAAAGCGCCGATGGCATATGTTGAGCTGGTGGATCGTCCAGCTAAAGCACTTGAAACAGCAGTAGAAGCTGAATAATTCTGTAACAGGAATTTAACAAAAAGGGCCAGGTAGAAATACCTGGCCCTTTTTGCTTTATTGCGTTTATAGGTTTGTTTCAGGCGTATTCCTTTTCAGATAGCAGTGGCTATTGCCACTTCCTCAGTCATTCCTAATTTGATCCAGGTTTATTTTTTTGTGAATTATTGTCGGCAATGTCTCACACGCAATGCCGATATTGTCTGCTATTAATCGAGTTGCAGAAGCATAAAATGGTAATCACAGGACGTTGATCAACACAGGATGTGTTGAGAAAGGGATGCTGGTTACTGGATGTAACTATACAAGGATTATCAGGAACAGGCTGGATGCCGATGCGGTCAAGATGATCGTTGACCCGCGCAGGATGCAATGGGGCTTGCGGATGCAATGCCCCTTTTTCTTTTTTGTAATAAATTAAACACTTCCCTTTTTGGTTTTTGTTGCAGGTTTCTTTTTCGCTTCTGTAAGTTTCAACATTGGCTTGAGGAATCTTCCTGTGTGGGAGTGTTCAAGCCGGGCAATTTCTTCCGGGGTTCCTGTTGCAATAATTTTTCCTCCGCCACTACCACCTTCCGGTCCCAAATCTACAATCCAGTCAGCAGTTTTAATCACATCCAGGTTATGTTCAATCACCACAACTGTGTTGCCATGATCGCGCAGGCGATGCAAAACATTGAGTAATTGCTGGATGTCATAAAAATGCAAGCCCGTAGTAGGTTCATCCAGAATATATAGGGTTTTACCGGTATCGCGCTTGGATAATTCCTTCGCAAGTTTTACCCGTTGCGCTTCACCACCGGACAAGGTGGTTGCTGATTGCCCGAGGCGAATATAAGACAGGCCCACATCCATCAGGGTTTGTAGCTTGTTGGCAATGGATGGAACGGGATCGAAAAATTCGCGGGCATCCTCGACCGTCATTTCGAGGACTTCGTGGATATTTTTATTTTTGTATTTCACATCCAGGGTTTCGCGATTGTAGCGTTTACCTTTGCAGACATCACAGGGCACGTAGACGTCGGGCAGAAAGTGCATTTCCACTTTGGTGACGCCATCGCCCTGGCAGGCCTCACACCGGCCGCCTTTAACGTTGAAGCTGAAACGGCCGGGCTGGTAACCGCGTGAGCGCGACTCTTGGGTGGCTGCAAATAATTCCCGGATCGGGGTAAATATCCCGGTGTAGGTTGCCGGGTTTGAACGAGGGGTGCGTCCGATGGGGCTTTGGTCAATGTCTACGCACTTGTCAAATAAGTCCAACCCCTGGATTTCTTCATATTCAGCCGGGTCGAGTGTGGTTGCTCCATTGAGTTCCGTTGCCGCTAGCGGGTGCAAAGTTGCATTGATAAGCGTGGACTTACCCGAGCCGGACACCCCGGTTACACAAGTCATCAAGCCAACGGGGATTTCCAGGGTAACGTTTTGCAGATTGTTCCCTTTGGCGCCAACGAGTCGCAAAACCTGTTTTGGATTGACCGGATGTCGCGTAGCGGGTACTGCAATTTCCCGGATGCCGCTGAGATATTGCCCGGTAATCGAATCCTTATTGGCCATTATGGCTTTAACATTTCCTTGGGCAATAACCTCGCCGCCATGGACACCGGCACCGGGACCTATGTCGATAACATGATCTGCCAGGCGAATGGCGTCCTCATCATGTTCAACCACGATGACGGTGTTGCCGATGTCGCGCAAATGAGTCAGGGTTTTGAGCAGGCGCTCGTTGTCGCGTTGGTGTAGTCCAATTGAGGGTTCGTCAAGGATATACATGACTCCGACCAGGCCCGCACCGATTTGACTGGCCAGACGGATACGCTGGGCTTCGCCGCCCGACAGGGTTTCCGCGCTACGGTTGAGCGTCAGGTAATTCAAGCCTACATCCACGAGAAAGCGGAAGCGATCACGCAACTCTTTAAGGATTTTATCGGCAATGCCCGCCTTGCGACCGCTGAAACCGAGCTTCATGTAGTAATCATAAGCATCAGCGATGGGCATTTCGGTGATTTTGGGCAACGGACGCTCGTCGATAAATACGTTTCGCGCTTCAACCTTTAAGCGCGTTCCTTCACATTCCGGGCAGGGTTGGGTGGAGAGGAATTTGATCAGGTCCTCGCGCACGGAACTGGATTCGGTATCGCGATAGCGCCGCTCCATATTGGGCAAAACACCTTCAAAGGTGTGGCTGCGTTTGTAAACATCGCCGCGTTCGTTGATGTAGTTAAATGCGATGACCTCCTCACCGGAGCCATACAGGACTGCATCGCGTTGTTTGGCTTTAAGCTTTGACCAAGGGGTATCGACATTGAATCCGTAATGCTTGGCGAGCGAGGTCAGCATGTGAAAGTAATAAACGTTGCGCTTGTCCCAACCGCGAATCGCCCCTTCGGAAAGGCTTAGGGAGGGATCCTGGATGATTTTGTCTTCATCGAAAAATTGGTGCACACCCAGCCCGTCACAGGTCGGGCAGGCTCCCGCCGGGTTATTGAAGGAAAACAGGCGCGGCTCCAGTTCGCTCAAGCTGTAATCGCAAACCGGGCAGGCGTGTTTGGAAGAGAACAGGCGATCAGGGGCTTCGCCGTCCATATAACTGACACAAACAATGCCTTCTGAAAGGTTAAGCGCGGTTTCAAAGGATTCGGCGAGGCGAAGTTTCAAATCCTCGCGCACCTTAAAGCGGTCGATGACCACTTCCACCGTATGTTTCTTTTTCTTATCGAGCTTTGGGGTATCGTCCAGGTCGCAGAGGATGCCATCGATACGCGCCCGGATGAAACCATCGCGCTTCAACTGTTCAAATACATGTAAGTGTTCACCCTTCCGATCACGGATAACCGGTGCGAGCAACATAAGTTTGGTGCCTTCAGGTAAGGCCAGGACGTTATCTACCATTTCACTGATAGTCTGTGCCGTCAGCGGTGCGCCGTGCTCCGGGCAGCGCGGTTCGCCCACCCGCGCATAGAGCAAACGCAGATAGTCGTAGATTTCAGTGATGGTTCCCACGGTGGAGCGGGGGTTGTGGGAGGTAGATTTCTGCTCAATTGAGATGGCCGGGCTGAGGCCTTCCACATGATCGACGTCCGGTTTTTCCATCATGGAAAGGAATTGGCGCGCATAGGTCGATAGGGATTCCACGTAACGGCGCTGGCCTTCGGCGTAAAGGGTATCGAAGGCCAATGAAGATTTGCCTGAACCTGAAGGGCCGGTAATGACGACCAGTTTGTCGCGCGGAATTTCCAGGTCGATATTCTTGAGATTGTGGGTGCGTGCACCCCTGACAATAATTTTGTCCATCTATTCCACCAAGGCTGATTGGTCAAAAAGGGCCGATTATACGTGAATGCTTGCCAGCAGATGTCAGTAGGCGGCTTCTTGTGTAAGTCTTAATGAAACAGTCATGAGAATGCCTGATCTTGTATGCGGGTCAAGATGCGTAACCGGCCGTGATGTTGTGGCGAATTTAAAGTTGGTACACTGTTGCCCCTTTTAATAACAAGCGCCTGTCCTCCGCCATGCAACTTGAACCCGTTTCTGCTGCTGTACCTTTTGAACGCAAAGTGGTCTATTCGTTAGCAGCGCTTTACACCTTCCGTATGCTCGGCCTGTTTATGTTATTGCCGGTCCTGGCGGTTTACGGAACTGAATATTCCCACCACAGCCCCTTTTTACTGGGTGTTGCCCTGGGGGCTTACGGTTTTAGCCAGGCGCTGTTGCAGATTCCCTTTGGGATCCTATCTGATCGCATCGGGCGTAAGCCGTTAATTCTTGTTGGCCTAATCATTTTTACCTTGGGCAGCGTTGTCGCGGCGCTGGCGGACTCGGTATATGGGTTAATTATCGGCCGCTTCCTTCAAGGGGGTGGAGCTATTTCTGCCGTGGTAATGGCGCTCCTGACCGATCTCACATCGGATGAAAACCGTACCAAGGCCATGGCAACCATAGGCGCCTCGATTGGCGTTTCGTTTTCAGTTGCCATGACCGCGGGGCCATTGTTGGCGAGCTGGGGCGGGGTGGGCGTAATTTTTTGGCTGACTGCGGTGCTGGGATTGGCGGGTATTTATATTTTGCTAAAACTGGTTCCGGAAGTAGCGAAAACGGCTGTTCCCAAACGCGAGGCGGTTGCTGTCCCCAGCCTGCTATGGGATACGCTCAAGCATCCCCAATTGCTGCGGTTGAATGTCGGGATTTTCGTGCTGCACTTTGTACTGATGTCGAGTTTTGTCGTCTTGCCGCTGGTGCTCCGGGATCAGTTACATATTGCCCGTGAATATCATGGCCTGGTCTATTTTCCGTTGCTCGCCTTTGCTTTTGTGCTCATGCTGCCGTTTGTGATCATTGCGGAAAAGCGACGCAAAATTAAAGGGGTATTTTTAATCGCCATCGGCCTGCTGCTTGCATCCGAGCTGGCGCTGATGCTGGTATCCGCCCATCTGGTCATGGCGCTGTTGGTGCTATTTGTTTTCTTTATTGCCTTTAACGTACTGGAGGCTACCCAGCCCTCCATGGTCAGTAAAATTGCGCCAGCCGGGGCTAAGGGTACAGCGACAGGGATCTATTCGACCTGCCAGGTCGCGGGGGTGTTTGGTGGTGGTGCCCTGGGTGGATGGCTGCTGCAACACCAGGGTATCAATACGGTGTTCCTGCTGAATGCTGCGCTGGTTCTTATATGGCTGGCGGTGGCTTGGTCGATGAAACCACCGCACTTCCTTGCCAGCGTCCTTATTCCGTTACGGGGACGCAATCACCAGCAAACTGCTGCAAAGTTGCGTGCCGTTGATGGTGTGGCGGAGGTCGTGATTGTGACCTCGGAAGACACTGCCTACCTCAAAGTAGATCAGCGACGCGTTGATCGCAAAACGCTGGCGGCTATTGTGGAGCAGGTGTAAAGTGCTAGGCCCCGCAGGGGAACATCGATAAATCTGAAAGCCGCCGACGTAAAAACGACAGAAGGCGGATACACGGTAATTCAAGAGGAATTTTTATGGCTCGCGGTATTAACAAAGTAATTTTGATCGGCAATATCGGGCAGGACCCGGAAGTGAAATATATGCCCTCCGGCGGCGCTGTGACCAACGTCAGCGTAGCGACCTCGGAGACATGGAAGGACAAAAATACCGGCCAGCCACAGGAACGTACCGAATGGCACCGCGTGGTGTTTTTCAATCGCCTGGGCGAGATCGCCGGCGAATACCTGCGAAAAGGCAGTAAGGTTTATATTGAAGGTTCATTGCGCACCCGCAAATGGCAGGCGCAAGATGGCTCTGATCGCTATACCACGGAAATCGTCGCCAGTGAAATGCAAATGCTCGATGGTCGTGGTGATAACGCCGGTGCTGGCCAAGGCATGGGAGCGGCGGCTGCGATGGGGACGTATGATCAAACTCCGCAATTCAACAACGGCCCTCAAGGCGGTGGATACAATCAGGGCTACAACCAGCCGGCCCAAACCGGATACGCCCAGCAACCACCCGCAAACCGCAATTTCAACCAAGCCCCGCAACAGGCTCCGCAGCATAATGCTCCACCGTCCAGTGGGTTTGATTCGTTTGATGATGATATTCCCTTCTGATAACTCATCATTGAATGGTCACAATCTACTAAATAAATAGCATTTTTTTAAAAGAATCCCTTTGGAAAAATCTGAAGGGATTTTTTTATTTAGTATTGCCCCGACAAAAATAATAAATCGTTACGCTGTGAGGCCCTTTGAAATGGGCATTATAAAAACGCTGATTTAAATCAGGTCGTTTCTCTAAAGGCTTTTTTGCCATACCTATCCAAATACTCCTGAAATAATTCGTTATCTTTTTTTGTATTAAACGATGAACTCAAGTATTTAACCGACGGCTTTTCTAAAAGAGGTAATAATTTTTCCGGTGTCAAGCCTGTATCGACAAGTTCTATTTCCTCCAGGTTAGGTGTATTTTTAAGTATCGATATATCAGCAAACCCTTTACATCCCCAGATGCGGAATGTTTTTAAATGATCAAGCTTTTGAAGATCAGGAAGGGCCAGCTCTCCTCGGGTATTAAGGATTTGTAACTCTTCAATCTGGGACAGATTTGCTAAAAAATTCCAGCCTGAGCCGGGTTTGAATTCATTAAGAAACAGGTTTTTAAGCGAGCCTATTTCAGACAATGCCTGTGGATCTTCGACTTTGGTATTAATCAGGCTAAGGCTTTCCATCTTTCGTAAATCCTTTAAAAATGTAAGTGACTTAAGTTGTGTCCTCCACAATTCAAATACTTTTTTCGATTGATATTTTTCAATCAGAAACTCTTGCTCTAGTTCTGAAAGCTTACCTTCAATAACAACCTTACCTTTCAAAAGGCTAATATTTTTGGACATATGTTTATCCTTTGCATGTGGTTCTTCGACTTCTTGCTGATGCACCATGTTTCTTAATAAGGGCTTCGGCATGCGCTTTCTTTTTAGTTGATTGGACTTTATCACCATTCAACATTGTCTGGCCGGCGTTTTTGGATTTTTCGAATTCCCTTGCCTCATAAAACCTTAAAATATTATTTCGATCACTGCGACTGGTAGCCTTTCCCAAGTCTACTCGTACAAATTGGACCTTTGTGCCAGGCTTATTAAGCAAACCCTGTGCTTTTGCATGCTCTGAGGATGATACTCGATCGAACATGCCTTGCTTACCAATTCCGGCACTGCCTACATACGTCTTGTTGCCATTTGTGATGATATAAATTCCCGGTTCGTTTGGCAGGGAAGCTGGCGCCCTCTTTAGCCCAAACAAATCCAGCCAGGTGAGCGGATCTTCAACATAACCGTATAAGGTCATGCCTCCCTCTAGACGGATTGGGTCCTGGCTTGTGTAATGCCCGGTTTCAGGATCGAAATACCGGAAGCGGTTGTAATACAGCCCCGTTTCTGTGTCCTCGTATTGGCCTGGAAAGCGGAACGGACAAAAGTTCCGGTCGCCTTTGAGGTTGCGAAGTTCGCCCCAAACACTGATATCGGCGGACCAGACCTGGTTTCCATGTTTGTCGAAGACAAGGTTCGGGGTGCCGAGGTGATCCGTAATAATCGAAAAGTGCTCATCACCCACAAGTTTTGCCATGGGGGCGAAAGCATCAGGTTCGAACAGCCAGGTTATGGGTGTTTCTTTTGATCCTTCATTAAATATTTTCGGCGGACCTTGCGGGTCAATTTGTTGCAGCAATGCGAGACGCTGGTTGATGGCGATGTCGTCCGCCCTGTTTTGCAAATGTGCAAATGGCTGATCAGCGGTTGCAATTCCAGTTTTATATTCAACCCATTCATGCAGCGGATTATTGCCATCCCACACCCAGAAGGTAGTTTTGTTGCCGAAGGTTTTTAGAATACGTCGCCCCAACGGGTCGTATTTAAAGCGTACTTCTTTTCCGTCGGGCCTGACCACCCTGGCCATATGGCCCGCATCATTCCATTCGTAACACCAGGTTCGATTGTTCGGCTCAATCTTGCGAATGAGGTTGCCTTCGGCATCGTATTGATAATGAGTGGTGCCTTTGCTTGAACGCACTGCCAGGAGCTGCCCCGCAGGACCGTATTCGCGATCATTACACTGGGTGGCTTTGAAAAGGTTGCCTACCGCATCCGGCATGCGCAGCTCGAAGGTATTATCGCTGTAACGTGCCGAGATTAAATTACCCAGTGCATCGTGCTGGAAAACTGTCTCGCGATTGAGTGAGTCGATCAATTTGATTAAGCGATCATTTAAACCCCACAAATAAGTTTTACTGCCATGGGCATGCTTGCCGTTAAAAATTTCATGCTTGGTCGGGCGACCTAATTTGTCGCGTGTCCATCGGCTTCGGATACCGCCAGGTAGGCTGCGCTGAATTTCAAAACCTTGTTGATCGCGCTCAAACAAAGCTTCGAATTGATGGTCGATGGCGGCAACCTTGACCACATCACCACTGATATTGCGGCTGATGAGTTGGTTTAACCCCAATGATGAGGTAATGCGAATGCGTAGGCCCTGTGCATCATATTCCGACGCAACCCAGTGGTCCCCCTGGAATTCTTTAAGAATCTGCCCGAGGGGATCCAATTCCCAGCGCAAGGCAATTGCATCATTTCTCGCTTCAATCAGTTCATCATCCTCACGGTATTTAAAAATCGTGTGCGCACCATCGCTGTGATACGCCTGGGTGATACGATCAAGGCTATCGTAATTAAATACCGTATAGCGTGAGTCAGGTCGATTGATACGGACAGTGCGACCCGCCGGGTCTTTTATGAATTCACGGATAAGTCCATCAAAACCGGATTCGCGAATTAACTCTGCGTTGGCATCCCGTTCAAATTGGTATACGCGGCCATGTTCATTGCTGATAGCGATGAGCTGCTCTTCGCGATCGTATTCAAAGCGAATGGTGGTGCCCGCCTGGGTGCGCGAGGCTAGCCGGCCCATGCCGATATAGTCCATCGCGACCTCGTATTGCTCATCTTTCGCATGAATGAGGTTATTGCCTGCATCGTAGCGGAATAAACGGCGATTGCCGTCTGGCTCGTCAATACAGATAACACGTTCTAATTTGTCATAATAGAAACGCTTAAGATTATTACGGCCATCCCGAACGCTGAGTAAGTTGCCTAATGCATCGTATTGCTGGACCAGTTCATCGCCCCTGCCGTCGGAGATGACCACGAGATTTGCGTTTTGGTCGTAGCTGAGTTGTATGACTGTGCCGGCGCTATCGGTGATGGTGCGCAGCAAGCCACCTTCATGGACAAAGGTGATTTTGTGGTTGAGCGGATCAGTTTTACCAATTAATTCCCCATGGTCGTTATAACGGTAGCGCCATGGGTTGCCAAGTTTATCGATGGCTTCGGTGAGGTTATCTTTTGCGTCGTATGTGAGGCTAATGCTCGAGCCATCCGGACTAATAAGCTTGGTTTTATTCCCGCGTTCATCATATTCATACCGCGTTTTATATCCCAGCTCATTCGTCTCGCAAATAACTTCGTAGTATTCGTTGTATTCCGTCAGGCTCGCATGATTTAACGGATCAACAATACGGTGCGGTAAAACCCCATTGTGATAATAAGTCGTTACGTGCCCGAACGAATTCTTTGCCCAGGTAATATTATTTTCAATGTCATAGCGAAGCTCGCGATAATAAATTCCATCATCCCCCCAGGTCCTTAAACAGCGCGCGTTGTGGTCAAGGCCATCGTATTCAAAATAAAAACTCAGGCCACTGCGGAAGGTTTCCTTGATGAGCAATGTATGGTCGTAGTGATACCGCAGCGGTTGTTGCAACGCATCGTCAACCTGGACCAGCATCCCGTTGCGATAGTGATGCTCAACCGCGCAGAAAAGTGCGGGGCTGGTGTGATCGCGGGTAAGGTTGGATTCGGGCTCCGGTAAAAAGATTTTATGGATGCGGTTATCGTCGGTGTAGCTGAGCTGGATCAGCCGGCCACCGCTGTCGATGATCTGGTTCAACTGGCCTTTGTCGTTGTAATAAAAATGAATGGCAGCACCGCTGGTTGTTTGCGAGAGCGATGTGAGTAACTGGTTGTCGCTTTGCCCCTGAAAAGGGGTGAAGCGATAACGCTTCCTGTCGCTGGTATCCAGCGCATAACCCTGTTCATCGCGAAACAGGGTTAAGCGTTCCTGGCGATCAAAACAGGTTTCGTTGATATCCAGTGCCGGGAAGGCGACAGAGCGCCCGTCCGCCAGGCGCACCGCCACCGCATTGTCCAGCTCACAGAGTTTCACATCGTAGCTGTGATGCCAGCCGTGGCCGAGCGGGCCATCGTAGACCGAAGTGCTGTACCAGGTGCGCTCCCATACCAGTGGCAGCGGGCCCGGCAGGGAAAAGTCAACGTGATCGGTAAACATTTTGCCGGTGGCGACATCCACCGGGTGGCCGGTCACGGTACAAATGCCTTTATGCACCTTGTTGCGCATATTCGGCGGCACGCCTAGTTTGTCCATCGCTTTACTGGCGCGCTTGTGAATCGCATCGGACATTTTTTTGATGCGTTTGCTTTTCTTCTGTGCCTTGCGCAATTTTTTAAAGGCACCGCCCAACGCCGCAAAGCCGCCCATCATGGCCAGGCCCATCATATCGATGGTGGGGCCACCGCCCACCATAACAGGCATACCCAGCGGAATTGCAATGACCACACTGGTGGGCAAAACCATGCCGAAGGATTTTTTCGGTTTCTTTTTGCGTGGCGGGGCGATCATGCCGATGTCGTGGCAACTGAGTGTGGGCAATGCAGTGAAACTTAAGGGGCCACCGTCAGCGAGGACGGTGAGGGAACCCATAAAGATTTCATCTTCATTCATGGGCGGCTTTACAAACGGGCCGCCCATGGGAATGTGGGGAACCGGCCGGCCCGCGGTGCCGGCGGTCGAGCGCGGCAAGCCGCCGACTTTTACGGTTGCACCTAAAATCGGTACGTAATCAATCACATCAAAAATTAACGCGATGTGTGGATGGGGAATAGGCACGGGCCCTGCGGGTGGAATGACCAGCAGGTGGATATCGATACCGAGTACAGGGTCGAAGTGTTTGCTGATTAACATACTTGCCCATCCTTAAAAAAACGCGTTAAATTTCAGCCTTTTGAAATGATTTATTTAATAAAAATATTGATATTTTTCCTGGCGCATTCGCGAAATGCTTGCGCCGACAATTAACCCCTGCAGCTATCGAAATTATTTCGCTGATGCGTATGAATAGCTGCGCCGTTAAATCAATAGAGCAGTCAAATCTATATTGATCCTCGACTCATCAAAAACGCTTACCCACTCGACACGCATTAAATTGGCTCGCCACGGTCTCTGCCCGGCTTTAAGATAAGATCCTCATCACGCAATCGATTACGGCATTCATTCACTATCACGATCAATTTGCTCAAATCGGTTTTATACTCTTCGTATAACTCAGCGGGGATACGATAGTATTCACTGTACTCCGCCATCGAGTTTCTAACAGGAATCGAAATATAGTATTCGCCTGAATTTTCTTCTATACCGATACTAAATCGTTCTAATGGGGAGATAAATAAATCTTCAAATTTCATATCAGCTGGTAATCGATGGAATGATTCGCCTGCCTGCAAATAAAGAATGATCAGCGTTGAATCTGGCAATTAATTGCTCCAAGGCTTTTTGATCATTCTTTACCAGTTTGATTTCATCGTCAGTTAGCTTAACGCAAATATCCAATTCAACAGGTCCACCAGTAAAAAACGTCACATACCAGGAGTTACCGTGAGTTATTAAAAGATAGGCGTAGGATTTTTGGAAAACTATGCTCATGGTTTTTTCATCGCCTCTTTCGTTGCGTCAGGAATGCTCATTTCTTTATAAGAGCCTGCTGGAATAGCGTCAATTACAGCTTCATCATGACCAGTCGGCAATTTGCCACCGGCTAGCCATAACGAATTTGCACCGCTTTCATTTCCTGTTGGCATGCGGATGTTATGTGCTGATGGATTGGGTACTTCGATGACTACCATTTCGGTTCCACTCCAACTGCCCGCTGGTATGCCAAGTTCATTTTCAATTTGTCCGATATCCCCATTAGTCCGTTTTAACATATCATCCATTTGAGTTTTGGACATTACAAATTGTCCGTCTGCTCTACCCACCGGATCCCTACCAAATTTATCGAGCGCCCATTTGGGGGCAATATATGAAGCCCCGGGAGAAAACTTGGCTAAATGTGCATCAATATAAGAGCTTGGCAAATACGTGGAGGGATGTGGTCTGGAACCATTCGGCATGGCCTGCGCCGCTTTCATTTTGCGATAAGCTGCAGCCGCATCTGCCCTGCTTGCGAAATGTCCCGCAGTGTTTCTTTGGAAAGTGTTCCAATCATTTTTACAACTGAGTCCGAGTGGGTCGAACCACGTTGTCGAATCGGACACGTAGGCATACGGAGCCATGCCGCCAACAAGCGCAATCGGATCCTGGCTCGTATATTGCCCCGCCTCCGGGTCAAAGTACCTGAAGCGGTTGTAATATAAACCGGTTTCGCTGTCTTCGTATTGACCAGGAAATCGGAAAGGACAAAAATCTTTTTCGCCGCGCAGGTTGTGTAGTTCGCCCCACACACTAACGCTAGCTGACCAAACCTGTATCCCGCCTTTATCGAAAATAATATTTGGTGTGCCGAGATGATCGGTGATTATTGAATAATGCTCATCACCTATTAGCTTTGCCATTGGTGCAAAGCTGTCTGGCTCAAATAGCCATGTAATCGGCTGATCTTTTGTGCCTTGGTTAAATTTTCTCGGCGGGCCTTGCGGTTCTACTTGTTGCAGCACCGCAAGGCGTTGACTTACTGCGATGTCTTCAGCCTTGGTTCGCAACTGTGCTAATAATTGCGCTTCGGTAGGGTCGATTTTATATTCTACCCACTCATGGAGCGGATTATGGCCGTCCCATACCCAGCGCGTAATTTTGTTATCGATACTTTTTCGAATGCGGCGCCCAAGCGCATCGTATTCAAAGGTAATATGTTTGCCATCCGGCCGAATGACTTTCGACATCATGCCTTCGCCATTCCATTCATAGCGCCAGGTTTTATCGCCCGGTTCTATTTTGCGAATGAGATTACCTTCTGCATCATATTCGTAGCGTACGGTGCCTTTATGGGAGTGGACGGCGAGTAGCTGTCCGGCTGGACCGTATTCGCGATCCTTTTTCTGTACAGTTTTAAATAAATTTCCGACAGCATCGGGTACACGTAAATCAAACGTGTTATCGCTATAGCGGGCGGATAATAAATTCCCCAGCGCATCGTGTTGGAATAGGGTTTCTCGATCTAATGAATCGATTAATTTGAGTAAGCGATGATTTAATCCCCAAACATAATTTTTGCTGCTGTAAACACTTTTACCCTGATGGATTTCGTGACGGGTAGGACGGCCCAGTTTGTCGCGTGCCCAGCGGCTTTGAATGCCACCGGGTAAACTTCGTTGTATTTCCAGTCCTTGGTTATCGCGTTGGAAAATAGCTTCGAATTGATCCACACCGGTGGAAATTTTCAATACATCGCCACGCCCGTTGCGTTCGATTCTTTGGTCGAGGCCGAGGGATGATTGTACGCGTGTGCGATAACCCAAGGCGTCGTATTCGGAGGCTACCCAGAATTCGCCCTGGTGCTCTTTGGTGATTCGCCCTAATTGATCCAATTCCCAGCTGAGTGTTGTTGAGTCATTAGCGGCCTCTAGCAGTTCGCCGTCGGCGCGGTATTTGAAGCTTTTTATCGAACCGTCGCTGTGACAAACCTGTGTGACTCTGTCCAGCGTATCGTAAGTAAATGATGAGTAGCGTTGATTCGGACGATTGATGCGGATAGTCCGGCCAGCCGGGTCTTTAATGAATTGGCGAATAAGGCCATCAAAACCCGATTCGGCAATCAGCTGGTCGTTGGCATTCCACTCGAACTGGTAGGCTCGGCCATGCTCATTGATAATAGCGATCAATTGCTCTTCGCGATCATATTCAAATTTAACCGTGGTTCCGGCTTGGGAGCGCGAAACCATCCGGCCCATGCCGCGATATTGCATCGATACCTCGTATTGCTGGTCGCGGGCATGAATAATGTTATCACCTGCATCATAGGTAAAAACACGATGGTTGCCGTCGGCCTCATCAATTTTGGTAATGCGATTTAACTTGTCATAGTAAAAGCGACGTGTATTACCACGATTATCTTTAGCGGCTAATAAATTTCCGAGCGCGTCATATTCATGGACCAACTGATCATTACTGCCGTCGGAAATACTGCGGAGGTTGGAGTTTTGATCGTATTTAAAAAAAACCGGATTGTTATTAGGGTCCTCCACCACACAGAGCAAGCCGTGGTGGTATTCAAAGCGTAGTTTGTTGCCCAGTGGATCGGACTTGATTGCGAGCTGATCAGTCTCATCATACGTGTATCGCCAGCTGTTCCCCACCTTATCAATAACTTCAATGAGGTTGTCGCGCTCGTCGAACAGAAACTTTCTGGATATCCCATCCGCACTTGTGATGGCCGTATTATTCCCCCGAGCATCGTATTCATAACGGGTTTTATACCCAAGCGGATTGGTCTCGCAAACAATTTGTGAATACTCATTGTATTCAATCAAATTGGTATTTTTTAACGGATCAATGATTTTATGGGGCAACACACCATTGTGGTGGTAAACGGTAATATTTCCGCGTGAATCACGTACGTGGGTGATGTTATTCGCATCGTCATAATGCAAGTCGCGATAATAAATTCCATCATCCCCCCAGGTCCTTAAGCAACGCGCGTTGTGGTCAAGGCCATCGTATTCAAAATAAAAACTCAGGCCGCTGCGGAAGGTTTCCTTGATGAGCAATGTATGGTCGTAGTGATACCGCAGCGGTTGTTGCAACGCATCGTCAACCTGGACCAGCATCCCGTTGCGATAGTGATGCTCAACCGCGCAGAAAAGTGCGGGGCTGGTGTGATCGCGGGTAAGGTTGGATTCGGGCTCCGGTAAAAAGATTTTATGGATGCGGTTATCGTCGGTGTAGCTGAGCTGGATCAGCCGGCCACCGCTGTCGATGATCTGGTTCAACTGGCCTTTGTCGTTGTAATAAAAATGAATGGCAGCACCGCTGGTTGTTTGCGAGAGCGATGTGAGTAACTGGTTGTCGCTTTGCCCCTGAAAAGGGGTGAAGCGATAACGCTTCCTGTCGCTGGTATCCAGCGCATAACCCTGTTCATCGCGAAACAGGGTTAAGCGTTCCTGGCGATCAAAACAGGTTTCGTTGATATCCAGTGCCGGGAAGGCGACAGAGCGCCCGTCCGCCAGGCGCACCGCCACCGCATTGTCCAGCTCACAGAGTTTCACATCGTAGCTGTGATGCCAGCCGTGGCCGAGCGGGCCATCGTAGACCGAAGTGCTGTACCAGGTGCGCTCCCATACCAGTGGCAGCGGGCCCGGCAGGGAAAAGTCAACGTGATCGGTAAACATTTTGCCGGTGGCGACATCCACCGGGTGGCCGGTCACGGTACAAATGCCTTTATGCACCTTGTTGCGCATATTCGGCGGCACGCCTAGTTTGTCCATCGCTTTACTGGCGCGCTTGTGAATCGCATCGGACATTTTTTTGATGCGTTTGCTTTTCTTCTGTGCCTTGCGCAATTTTTTAAAGGCACCGCCCAACGCCGCAAAGCCGCCCATCATGGCCAGGCCCATCATATCGATGGTGGGGCCACCGCCCACCATAACAGGCATACCCAGCGGAATTGCAATGACCACACTGGTGGGCAAAACCATGCCGAAGGATTTTTTCGGTTTCTTTTTGCGTGGCGGGGCGATCATGCCGATGTCGTGGCAACTGAGTGTGGGCAATGCAGTGAAACTTAAGGGGCCACCGTCAGCGAGGACGGTGAGGGAACCCATAAAGATTTCATCTTCATTCATGGGCGGCTTTACAAACGGGCCGCCCATGGGAATGTGGGGAACCGGCCGGCCCGCGGTGCCGGCGGTCGAGCGCGGCAAGCCGCCGACTTTTACGGTTGCACCTAAAATCGGTACGTAATCAATCACATCAAAAATTAACGCGATGTGTGGATGGGGAATAGGCACGGGCCCTGCGGGTGGAATGACCAGCAGGTGGATATCGATACCGAGTACAGGGTCGAAGTGTTTGCTGATCAGCATGCCATTGCCTCGGCGTGCTCCAGCCAGCCTTCACCTAACAGTTCATTAAAACGTTGGTTGATATGCTGATCAATATCGCCGTTGGGGCTAATACGTAGCAGTGCTTGCCCTAAAAACGGTAGGGTGGATTGCGCACGTTGTTGCTCATCCATGTTGCTGCCGGCCTCAAGCGCTTTCATGCCGTAATCCCACGCCGCTTTTTTATAGCCGGCACGCTCCATGCAAAAACTGGCCATGCGCCAGCCTTCGAGTGTCATGAGTGGGTCCTGTTGTGCCTCACCGAGTTGTGCGCCTTTCGCGTAAGCATTGGCAGCTTCTTCAAAACGCCCTGCGCTGAACAGGCAGGTGCCTTCGCAAATCATAGATTGCAAACGTAATTTATCGCAGCCGGGAATATTTTCCTGTTCTCCTTGCGTGGCGATGTGTTGAGCCGCGCGATAATCAATGAGTGCGGCGTCGTAGGCTTGCAACCCCAAATAACCAGCCGCACGTGTTAACAGCGTTACTACCCACATATCCAGCCAACGGTGTTCTTCTGCGAGTGCAATAGCTGCCGCCGCCAATTTTTCCATCGTCGGTTTATCTTGTTTGCCGATAGCGCGTTGCAGGTTGACGGTGATGTTGCGAAAGAGCGCATTGGGTGAGCCATCGTCAGCTTCTTGCAGGACTGCCTGGATTGCCGCATTCATATCTACCGGCGCGTTCAAGCTGTGCAAGTGCTGTGGTTTGTCTTGCGCGAGCCGGGCCAATGGGGATTGCGGGTGGGTGTCAAAAAAAACCAGCTTTAAATTATCAGGCCAACGATAACGCAAATTGATGTCACAACAATGGCTCCACCATTGGGTATATTCCTGTGTGTTTTTAATGGCGGCAGGTGTGATAATTACCACCAGGTAATGGATATACTCCCCGAAAGCTTCCAGTGTTTTCAGGCAACTACGGAATAGTGCGTTATAGCCTGTACGCGAATCGCCTAGATCCGGTTTGTTCCACGCATGCTCCGTTTTTGCGGGTGCCTGTGATTCCTCCTCCTCAAGTATGGCGTCCGCTATTCCCTCTTCAATCATTTGGTTCATTTCTTCCGCCAGGGTAAAACTAAAGGTTTCCGCGGAAATAAATTCGGAATGCAAATGAATAAATAATTCCGGATTTTTTTCATCCAGTTGTTCCCGGGTTTTAACAAAGCCCAAGCCCAGCTCAATGTCATCCGGGGAAAAATACCAACGCAATATGGGCAGCTTGCTGCCGATAAATTCTTCCCATTGTTCGTCCAGTTTTTCCAGTTCGCGCTGGATGGGGTTGGATGTACTCATGAGTATTCCATCTTTCAGCCGGATTAATTTAATTTGACCAGCGGGCCCATGACGGATACACCGGTTGCATCAATTTTTACCGAGCTGGCACCCATGGATAAGGTTATGCCTGTCGGATCGATAGTGATGCTGGTGCCGCCCACGGCTAGCGCAATTTGCGATTGCCCATTCATGGCAATGGATAACGCCGATGTGGTGGCAGTGGTGGAGATGGAAACATTTTGCGCGAGTGCACTGATTTCCTGGTTACCAGTGACGGAGACTGCCTGGTTGCCGCTCACAATGGTTTGCTGGTTCGCGCCTATATTGCAGGTTTGGTTGGCTCCCACATTAATGGATTGGTTTGAGCCGATACTTACATCCTGGTTGCTTGCGACATTGCGACTTTCATTGGCTCCGATGGTGGATTCAGCATTGCCGCTGGTGTTCTCTGTTTTATTTCCGGCGGTAGTGAAGGTGCGGTTGCCTTGCACTGTCGAATCCTGGTTGCCTTGTACGCTCGCGCTTTCGTTGCCTTGCACACTGAGTGAGGCATTTCCACCCACGGTTGACGAGTTATCGCCATCAACATTGTAAGTTGCGTTGCCAACGGTGGACGATGAAAGATTATTGCCAACAGTCGTGTTGTAATCCTTTTTTGCGTGGAGCTTAACTTGTTGCGAATCACCGGTGTCATCCAGTGAAAATTCATTGGAACCGCCGACATCGCCTTTAACCGTTTTTGATTTCATGCCCGCATAATTTTTTCCCGCCGGTAACGCTACCGGCGGCATATGGGTGCTGTTATAAACGCTACCGATGACTAATGGCTGGTCCGGGTCGCCATTGACAAATGTGACCACCACTTCCTGGCCGATACGGGGAATATTCAATGTGCCCCATTTATTGCCGGCCCACAGGGTGGCAACGCGTACCCAGCAAGAGCTGCTTTCATTTTTTTCGCCGTACCTGTCCCAGTGGAACTGCAATTTTATACGGCCATATTTATCGGTATAAATCTCATCGCCGGGCGGGCCGACGACAACCGCGGTTTGCACCCCATCGATCCTTGGTTTGCCGGTTTTAAGCGGCGGACGGTAGATGACTTCCTCGGGGAAACATACAAAATGGTTTTGGTAGCTGGAAGGCGCATCCTCCTCTCCCTCATCGAGGTAACTGCCCTCAAAGGCCTCGTGGATAATTTCCGAAATTACAAATGTTTTTTTATCATCGGCACGCGCTTCATCGGAAAGTAACCTGAATTTTTTGCCAACTTCAAGGCGATGGAAATTCCCGCCGGCTTGCACCACCTGGTAGCCCGCTTCTTCCTGTTGCATACGGATACGGGTGAGGTTTTGCCCGCGTTGGCTCTCGTTGTAATTACCGGGAAATTCAAACCGCTCCAGGGCGCTATTGTTGGCCAATTTAATTGAGGTAGGGATCTCTGTCAGCAGCGAAAGGTTGGCGTTCTCGAAATTGTAATCCGTTTGTGCAAAGGCGCCCGAGCAATACTGGAATCGATGTTGCCACTTATCCAGGTAGAATTTACTGCGGCTGCCGGAGCTGTGCTCGATATTTTTTTCATCCAGGAAAACAAACGTGGAGCCGTTATCGGTAATGGTCAGTATGTGTTTGTCGGGTTTGTGCTCAAAGAAATAAAACAAACCTTCCTGTTCCAGCAAACGGCTGATGAAATGGAAGTCTGATTCCTGGTACTGCACGCAATATTCGAGGGGCTGGTGATTTTCGATAAGGGTGAAATTGAAATCATAGAACCCCAACTCGGTAAAAATGGTTTCAATAATTTTTTGAACCGTTTGGTTTTGGAAAACGCGGCAGTTGGTGCGTTTATCCAGGAACCAGAACCAGGGCACCAGTTCGGCTTTATAGCTATAGAACCCGCGTTTCTCCAGGCCGGTGTAGGCGAATGCCTTAACGAAACCATTGAGCGGGCGCGGGGTACCCTCGGTGCCGATAAACAAGGCTACGTGGCTGCCGACAATATCCTCGGCCCGGATATTACTTTCATGGGATAGCAGGTCGATATTAATCGTAAAAAGCTGCGAAAAAGATTCGCTTGCCTGCAATCGCCGCAACAGGAATACATCCTTTCCCAAGGCTGTTTCCACACGCATGGAGCGATTATCTTGTGTGTATTTAACATCGGCAGTGAAGAGGCTGTTCACAAAAAATCTCCTTTCAATTGAGCCAGGTGGGCGCATTGTGTGGGTCGATCTTGCAGGATTGGTCGCATTCGCTCCCTGATTTTCCGGGTTATTTTACCGGCCATTTCGCGCGCTGATAAAACAGAGTTAGCCTGAACTGTGACATGCTCGGCTTATTATGTGCCTATGGATTGCTGAATGGTGCAGATAGGGCTGCACAAATCCGAGATTGGCGTTAAATGTTGCGCGTTGGCGCGTAATTCATGCCTCCGGTAGCGCTAATAAAGGGGTTGCCTTGGGGACAGGATCGATTTGGCTGCTATGATTGGAACCCTCGCGTGCATGGGCGCAAGGCGATACGCGAGCAACAATCGCCATAATAATTGACGAGGTCATAGGTATGTTCAACCCACAATCCACCGCGCGAATCCTGGCGCAATTACACTTCCTGGTTTTCTTCGGCATTGTCGCGTGCGGGGCTGCGGCAAATGCTTCAACCGGGCTCCCGAAAACGAAAACCGTTGCAGCCGACACCGAAGTGGCGCTTTGGAACGGCAACAAAACCCAATCGCGCCAGGAATATGAGCGCGAGGTACTGGAGGCCGCGCTGGCGGCAACCGGGCAAACACACGGACCCTGGACGTTGCGGGAGGATCGTACGGATTATCCCCGCGCCGAGGATGAAGCCGGCATATTCCGCAAAGGCTTCGATATTTTTGGCACGGTAGCGGGTAACCGGAAGCTGGCGAATGAACAAAAAATATTAATTCCCTTGCCGTTGATGAAGGGGATTTTGGGATACCGCATTTTGATTGTGCGCAAGGCGGATGCGCAAAAATTCGCGGCGATTCGGTCCGCCGGCGACTTAAAAAAACTGCGCATGGGAATACCGGCGACCTGGGCTGATGCCGGATTGTTTCGCCACAATGGTTATTCCGTGGTGGAAAAGGGAAGTTTCGATGATTTATTCCGGCGCCTGGAGGATAACGAATTTGATTATGTAACCTTTGGTGCGAATGAAATTGGCGGTGTGTTTACCGAGCGCGCCGCAAAATCCGGCAAATTAATGATCGAACCCTCGTTGCTGGTGTACTACCCATTTCCCCTGGTGTTTTATGTAAACCCGGACGAACCCGCGTTAGCGGAGCGGGTGACGAAGGGCTTGCAAACCATTGCGGCGAATGGCGAGCTGGATAAACTGTTTAACCGCTATTACGGTCCTGCGCTCGCCCACTTGAACCTTGCCGGGCGCACTCGCATCGACCTTGAGAATCCCATATTGCCGAAGGAAATGGCTGGCTTTAAACCGGCGCTGTAAGCGTTGCTGATAATTGTCATAGCCACTGGGTGACAATCATGGTTTTACCCGGGAGTGCCTGCGCCCTATGCTATTGACGGTCGGGACAGTAGCAGGGGAAGCGCGGGCCTTCTGCGACCCATAGGCTCCCTCTAAAACTGCTAGGCTCAGGCCTGAATCTTGCGTGATAATGCAGCGCTCGGACATAGCTCCGGATAAAACCACAAACAAGGGCAAGCGCACTGTGACTAATAAAGAAGACCTTTTATCGCAACTACGTATAGATCGGGACCAGCCGTCGGCGGGCGACAACAAAAAATTATTATGGATTGGCGGCGGTGCCGCGCTCTTGGCAATCGTGTTGGGAATTGGTTTTTTTAATGATCCGGCGCCGGTAAAAGTAAAACTGGAAATGGCGCGCATGGCCGTGCCCGATCCCTCTTCGGCCACGGTATTGGATGCAACGGGTTATGTAGTGGCGCGCCGCACCTCGACTGTGTCTTCAAAAGTCACCGGGCGCGTGGCGGAAATCTATATCGAAGAAGGCCAGCAAGTGGAAAAGGACCAGATTGTCGCGCGCCTGGACGATTCCAACATGTTGAAATCCGTTGAGTTAAGCAAAGCGGAATTGCGCTCGGCAAAAACCCTGGTCGCGGAAAGCCGGGCCCGTTTGACCGAGGCCAGGCTCACGCTCGAACGCAACACCGAATTAGCCAGGCGCCAATTGGTCAGCGCCGCAACGCTGGATAAAGCCCGTGCGGATTTTGAATCGCTACGCGCGCAATTGGCGGCACGTGAAGCCGAGGTGCAGGTCAGCGAAAAACGCCTGGCATTGCAGCAGCAAAATCTTGATGACCTGGTATTACGCGCGCCTTTCGCCGGCGTTGTTATCAGCAAGGATTCACAACCCGGTGAAATGATTTCACCCATTTCAGCGGGCGGTGGTTTTACCCGTACCGGTATTTGCACCCTGGTCGATATGGCTTCGCTGGAAATTGAGGTGGATGTCAACGAATCCTACATCCAGCGCGTGCGTGTCGATCAATTTGTGCAGGCGGTACTGGAGGCATATCCGGAATGGAAAATCCCCGCGAAGGTAATTGCAATTATCCCGGCAGCAGACCGCCAGAAAGCCACCGTAAAAGTACGTATCGGTTTCCAGGTAAGCGACCCGCGCATTTTACCGGACATGGGCGTAAAGGTTGCGTTCCTGAATGCGGAACCGATAGCCGGGGAAAAACCCAAGGAGCCATTGGGTGTGCGCGTACCGATTAGCGCGGTGCGCAATGAAGGCGAAGATAAATTTATTTTTGTGGTGAAGGATGGAATTGCGGAATTGCGCAAGGTCACGCTGAACGCCAGTTACGGTAACAATATTTATATCGACAGTGGCCTGCGCCCCGGGGAAGACTTTGTAGTGGAAGTCACGCCGGAATTAAAAGACGGTTCCCGGGTAGAGCTGCAATAGACCGCTTCGCGGTTAATCCCTCCTGCCATGAACAGGCAGGAGGTTAAATAACAATAAAATCTATTTCCCTGTTTTATTTTGTTCCACATTATCCATTAAAAGCGTTTCCTTTTTTTGCTGGTCTAACTTCCTGGAGGATCTATGACTGCGCTTGAATCCCAAGTCCACACTGGTGAATTACTCGTACAATTAAAAGGTATTAGCAAGGCCTATAAAAAAGGTAAGGAGCAAGTAAAAGTGCTGGCGGGTTTGAACCTGGATATTTATCGCGGTGACTTCCTGGCGTTAATGGGGCCATCGGGTTCAGGTAAAACAACCTTATTAAATTTATTGGGTGGACTGGATTCGCCTACTGCCGGTGAATTAATGATTGGCGGCCAGCGGCTCGATCAAATGTCCGCTTCCCAGCTCACTAAATGGCGGGCGCGTCACGTCGGTTTTATTTTCCAATTCTATAATTTGATGCCGGTGCTAACCGCCGAAAAAAATGTGGAATTGCCGCTGCTGCTTACCAATCTCAGCAGCAAGCAGCGCAAGGCGCATGTTGCGGCCGCGTTGGAACTGGTCGGATTATCCAACCGCGCCAAGCATTATCCCAGCGAATTGTCGGGCGGACAGGAGCAGCGTGTTGCCATTGCGCGCGCGCTAGTCAGTGACCCGGATTTACTGTTGTGTGATGAGCCCACCGGTGATTTGGATCGTGCGACGGCGGATGAAATCCTCGTATTGTTGCAAACCCTCAACCAGCAGCAACAAAAAACCATCATTATGGTTACCCACGACCCGCGCGCTGCTGACCATGCTCGCCACACATGGCACATGGACAAAGGCTCGCTGGTTACCAATGAGCATAGCGGGGGACATTGATCATGTACTACCTGCAATTTTTATTAAGTAATTTGGGGCGTAAAAAAGCCCGCACCATTTTGACGTTGCTATCGATTATGGTGGCGTTCCTGCTATTTGGTTTGTTGCGCAGCCTTGCCGCCGCGTTTGACCAGGGCGCGGAAATTGCCGGTGAAGACCGGCTGATCAGTATTAATAAGATTTCGTTGATACAACCCCTGCCTGAAGCCTATCTCGGAAAAATCCAGGGGCTTGACGGGGTTGATAAGGCAACCTCCGCCAATTGGTTCGGTGGTTATTACCAGGACCCTAAAAACCAATTTCCACAATTTCCGGTAATTGCGGACGATTATTTTGAAATCTATAAGGACATGGTCAGCTTGCCTGAAGAACACATGCAAGCCTGGAAAAAGAATCGTGTGGGCGTCGTTATCGGTAAGGGGTTGGTGGACAGGTTTAAATGGAAAATCGGTGATCGTATCCCTTTGGTCGGGTTATTCCCGCGCGAAGATGGCAGCACCACTTGGGAGTTTGTAATTGAAGGTATTTACGAAACCAAAAGTAAAAGTGCCGATACCAATAGCATGTTGATGCATTACGATTATTTTGATGAAGCGCGACAATATGCGAAAGGTACCTTGGGCTGGTTGATTATCCGTGTTAAAGATCCAAAGCAATCCGTACAGGTAGCAACGACTATAGACGCGTTATTTGCGAATTCCCCGGCCGAAACAAAAACCAGCAGCGAAAAAGAATTCGCTAAATCCTTTGCCAAACAATTCGGTGACATAGGATTAATTACCACGCTGATTTTGGGGGCGGTGTTTTTCACCATGCTATTGGTAGCCGGTAATACCATGGCGCAATCATTTCGCGAGCGTATCCCTGAACTGGCCATACTGAAAACGCTGGGTTTCTCTGATGTCGCCGTTATGTTAATGGTGTTAATGGAAGCCGTCGTCGTTTCATTTATTGGGGGTGTTGCAGGGCTATTGCTCGCAAAAATATTCATCGGCGGTGCCGCAACCGCCATGGCCTCAACCTTGCCTGGATTAAACCTGTCTACAGGCACGATGTTGGCGGGCGTGGGGCTTATGTGTTTATTCGGCTTGCTCACCGGCTTTATCCCGGCGTTGCAAGGTTTGCAGTTAAACATTGTCGCTGCATTACGGAGACGCTAATCATGTTTAATGGAATTGCCCAAATTATATTGATTACCCTGATGAACCTGCGCAATTTGCCGCAGCGTATGGGAACTTCATCGGTAGCTGTTTTTGGTGTGGCCTGCGTTGTGGGGGTGTTTATCGGCGTACTCTCCATGGCCAGCGGTTTCCAGCGCACTATGGTGAATGCCGGCTCCGATGATGTATTGATGTTGCTGCGTGCCGGCGCTACGACCGAAATGAATAGCGGCCTGGGATACGATCAAACCCAGTTAATTGCAAATTTGCCGGGTATTGCCAAACAAGATGGCCAACCGCTAAGTTCACCGGAATTATTTGTCATCGTGGATGTGCCCATGCGTAACAAGGATGCTAGCGCCAATGCGCCTTTGCGGGGTGTTGAACCCATGGCATTTTCCGTGCGCAAGCAATTCAACATTGTCGAAGGCCGGAATTTTGAGCCCGGGAAAAATGAACTCATTGTGGGGCGCGGCGCACAAACCCAATTTGCTAATTTAAACGTGGGTTCTGTGGTTAAATTCGGGCAAACCGAATGGAATGTCGTAGGGGTTTTCGAATCCGGTGGCGGCTTGGCCGAGTCAGAGATTTGGTGCGACGCCAAGATTTTGCAAAATGCCTACAGGCGCGGCAACAGCTACCAAATCGTGCGTGTAAAGTTGGAAGACAAGAATGGTTTTGCTGCATTTAAAGAGGCGATTGCCGCTGACCCCAAATTAAACCTGGATGTGAAGCGCGAAACAGAATACCTCGCCGAACAATCGGAACCCTTAAGTAAATTCATCAAGATGATTGGTTATCCCCTGGCGATGCTCATGGCGTTAGGCGCGATATTTGGCGCGGTAAATACGATGTATACCTCGGTATCCAACCGCACCCGCGAAATCGCCACATTGCGTGCGTTGGGTTTTGGCGCAACGCCGGTCGCTATTTCTACACTGGTGGAATCGTTAGTCCTGGCTATCACCGGCGGTATCATTGGTTCTGTCATTGTTTATTTTGTGTTTAACGGCTACACCGTATCGACGCTGAATTTTGCGAGTTTTAGCCAGGTTGTTTTCGATTTTGCGGTCACGCCGGATTTATTGGTGCAGGGAGTTATGTTCGCCACAGTGATTGGGTTCATCGGCGGCTTTTTTCCCGCAATTCGCGCAGCGCGTTTACCGGTTGCCGCAGCATTGCGCGAAGTGTAACGAATATTTTTTTGCCATTGAAAAAGCCGCGGTATTTACCGCGGCTTTTTTTATTTGTGCCGGCGTGTGAGGCATATGGATAAAAAACTGTCGCGTGTTATGCGGAGCATTGCTGTGGATCGCTGTCAAAGGGAGCCAGGGTCATTTATATTTCGTCGGAATCATTCGCCGCCAGGTTCGCGCCCGGTATTCAAAGGAGTTTATTATGAAAATTATTGTAAGTTGTTTAGTCGCTGCATTGAGTTTGCCGGTATCGGCGGGAATCATTCGCCATGATACGCCGGACTCCTGGTACACCGGATTCGGGAATAGCTCCGCATACCAGGGCGTGGGCTTAATAGTATTTGATACACCGGAAGCATCCTACACCTGTAGCGGAACAGCCATACATAAGAACTGGGTATTGACCGCAGGCCATTGTGTGGATGATGCGGTGGATATGTCCTTCCTGTTACCTGATGAAAATGGCTGGCGTTTTTTCGAGGCAACATCCTGGGTTGCGCACGAGAAATTTTCCGATGACAGTTTGGCTGCCGGTTGGGATATCGGATTAATGCGTTTTGAATCCGACCTGGATGTGGAACCGGCAAGGCTATACCGGGGTCGCGATGAGTGGTTGCACGATATGGCCAGTATAGGTTTCGGTCGAACCGGGAATGGCTTAACCGGCGATGTCGCCGCCGATTACCAGAAGCGAGGCGGCACCAATATAGTGGATGACCTCTGGTCGTTGGAGGGCCAGGGTGATCAAATTATATGGGCCGATTTTGATCATCCCCAGGACCCGTCATTCAATTTGTTTGATTACCCGGATTTCAGCTTTGATAATCTCGCCAGCGTGTTGGAAATTATGGCTGCGCCGGGCGATTCGGGCGGTGGTGTTTTCATAGAGGAAGGAACCCAAACTTATTTGGCCGGGGTTCATTCATTTGGCGGCGACTTTAATCAAGATGGCATTTGGGGTTACGGCGACGCTTATGGTTCTACGCGGGTTAGCAGCTTCCTGGGCTGGATCGACAGCAAAATGAATCCGGTTGCGGTGCCTGAGTCTCCCGGTTTGGGTTTGTTTCTCCTCGGCGGATTGATGTTGGCCGGTATCAGGAAATATAAATCGATAATTTAAAAAGGGCTTAAACCTCGCGCAGTGAACCGGTTGGGGCCGCTGTGGGGATTTCGGTTGCCGGCCCACGGGTATGGTGCGCCGAAATCCCTGAATGTTGGCGCTCGGCTGTACGTAAAATAAGGGGTGATGTAGTATCTCTCCCATTACAACAACAATTACAACAAATGCGTACAGCGAGGGTCACAAGCGTGAAAGACGATAAAACCACTTCCTTTGATATTGCCTATCGCGCGGGTGTTTCCCAATCCACTGTCTCGCGCGCGTTGCGTAATAGCCCCCTGGTCAACGAAGAAACCCGCCTTAAAGTGCAACAAATCGCACGCGAATTGAATTACAAAGTGGATAAAAACGCGAGCAGTTTGCGGTCGCAACAAACCAAAACCATTGCGTTACTCTTGTGCGAGGACCATGGTACCGGCAATTCATTAATCAATCCGTTTTTCCTTTCCATGCTCGGTAGTATTACGCGCGCAACTGCCAGGCGCGGGTTTGATTTATTGATCTCCTTCCAGCAATTCAGTGAAGACTGGCACGCCGATTACGAAGACGCAAACCGCGCGGATGGAATTATTTTCCTCGGTTACGGTGACTACGAAAGTTTTGTTAAAAAGCTTACCTACCTGACGCAAGTCGGTGCGCACTTTATTACCTGGGGACCCGTGCTGGAAGGGCAGCCGGGTATTTCCATCGGTTGCGACAATTTCAACAGCGCCTATCTGGCGGCCAGGCATTTGATTGCATTGGGCAGGAAAAATATTGCGTTCCTCGGTGATGTTTCAGAGCACAGCCCCGAATTTGCGGACCGCTATCACGGCTTCTGCAAGGCGCTGCAAGAGGCGGGCATGGAAGCTAACCCGCAATTACAAGTTGCTGCGGAAACTTCTGAGGAAGAGGGCTATAAGGCCACCTTAAAATTACTGCAGCGCCGTGCAAGCTTCGATGCAATTTTTGGTGCGAGTGATTTGATTGCGATTGGCGCAATCAAAGCATTGGAAGAAGCAGGGCTGCGTGTACCGCAGGAAGTGGCGGTCATGGGATTTGATGATATTCCCATGGCCTCCTACACGCACCCGCCCTTAACAACGGTACAACAAGACACCTTGTTGGCGGGTGAATTATTAGTGGAAAACTTATTAAAACTGGTTGCCGGTGAAAAGCCTGAATCCATGTTGTTGCCCGCAAAATTAATGGTGCGTGGCTCTTGCGGGGCAACGTTAAAATAATTCCTGCCCTTTTTGCGGAAAGTATTAGTCCTTTTCTTTGTCCTCCACAAATATTACTGAAACCGCACCCAGCATCATACAAACCCCGGCAAGCACAATGATGTATATCGCCTCATTGTGGAATAGGTATTTCAATATTTGCCCGGCAACCAGGCCGGATACAATTTGCGGAGCCGCGATCGTAAAATTAAAAATCCCCATGTAAACGCCGGTTTTGTCTGCGGGAAGCGAGCTGGACAAAATTGCGTAGGGCATGGCGAGTATGGCGGCCCAGGCGATACCGACCCCGATCATGGGAATTAATAAATCCAGTGCACCTTCGGGAACATTTACCCGGGTAATCAATAGATTTACCTGCACTATGTCCGCATTTTGAAACAGCAAAAAACTGATGTAGCCCAAACCACCGGCCAATAACGACAAGGAATACGTCAGTTTCCGCCCAAAGCGGTTGGCGATTCGCGTCAGGAACACCGAAAAAATCGCGGCGAAGAGCGAATAAGCCGCGAAAATGATTCCGACCCAATCACCGGCGGCCCCTTTTGCGGCAGCGATTTCAGGCGGTATTTCATTTAGCGAGTGCAAATAATCCGCATCAAACCATTTCGCATCTATACCCCAAATGTATTGGGTAATTGCCGGGGTGGTGTAAACCCACATAATAAATAACGAGAACCAGGAAAAAAATTGCACCACAGCCAGTTGGCGCATGGTCTTGGGCATGTCGATAAATAATTGCCAAAAATTTCCCAGTCGTTGCGCAATGGATTGTTTTGGCAGCGGTGCGGCGGCGATTAATCCCTTGTAACGGTTGTAATCGTCAGGGGCGTATTCCCTGGTGCGAATGACAGTCCAGAGCACGGTGCCCAATAACGCGCTAGCGCCTATGTAAAAAGCCCAGGTAACCGTAGGTGCGACCTCGCCTTTGGCCGCGGTGTTATCCAGCCCGATTACGTTGGTGAGGAGGAAAGGTAATATGGAGCCGATCACCGCGCCGATGTTAATGAGCAATGCCTGTATGGAATAACCCAATGTGCGTTGTTCATTGGGCACCATATCGGCAACCAGCGCGCGAAAGGGCTGCATGGTTACATTAAATGCACCGTCCATTAATGCGAGCATCAAGCCACCAAATAGCATGGGCGCCATTAGCGAAACAAATAACGGGGCATTGGGCATAAGCAACATGCCCAATGCCGCTGCAATCGCGCCGCCAAGGATGTAAGGGCGACGGCGGCCAATGCGGCTCCAGGTGCGATCAGACGCGGCGCCGACAATCGGCTGCACAATGAGTCCCATGATCGGTGCCGCTAACCAGAAAAGCGAGAGTGAATGCAGGTCGGCGCCGAGATCGGAGAGTACACGGCTGACGTTGGCATTTTGTAATGCAAAACCCAATTGGACTCCCAGGAAGCCAAAGCTGACATTCCAGACCTGCCAGAAGGGGAGTGACGGTTGTTTCATTGTGCGTCGCCTGTGTTGTAAGCAAAAATTATTTTATGTGGTCATGCAAAACAAATCCCGTTTCCAGGTTTTTTTGAAAACGGGACGTTTGTTTCCTATTGATTATTTCAAATAGCGAATTCACTTCGTATAACGCGCCTTGGTGCTCGTATTGCGGTCCCAAACATTGGTATCGCTCAGGCTGCGCAGTAACTTGATGTATTCCGCATGTGTCCATGCCAGTGGCGTTGCTGAGTTGGTCCCTTCACCCGGTGCATATTCGTAGACGGAATTATTACCGACCCCATCCCAAACCTGTTCAGGCAACATCATTCCTTCATTGGCAAACAATTCCATCGCTTTGACATAGGTATTGCGCAGTTTTTCAATATCAAGGTTATTGTTGGCTTTCGCCAATTGTAGTTCGTAGTGACCTCGCTCGCCGGTAAAGAAGGGCCATACCCGCCCGCGTTGGCCTTTGGTGCTGGTGTCATTAATGGCGGCATAGCCAGCGCCTGTTGCGATGTCTTCACCATAACCATCAATGCCGTAGCGACGCCAGCCGGGGAAGGTGCCCTCAACACCGGCGAAGCTGAATTCATATTTGGTGCGGAGCGAATCAGGCAATTTTAAATTGTCATACTCCGGCAGGGTTTCCAGGATTTTTTCATCGGTGGCGGCGCGCACGCCGTAGCGAACCAATTCCAGGAACCCGCCATCAATAACCAGGGATTCATCGCTAATGGTTTGGCCATTGCGTTCGTCCAGCGGCGAATGGTCATTGGCATCCCGGTTGGCGTTGATCCGCAAGAAGTAATGGCCGTTGCCATGTTCACCGGTGAGGGAACCCCGGGTGGTGAAATAAACAGTGTCCAATTCGTCGGAGTATTTATCGGCGGCGGCGAGATAACCTTGCGCCGCTTCCGCATCGCCAAGGTGTTTGGCAATATCAGCGGCGGAAACCAATCCGGCAATTATTGCCGCCGTGGTCGATGGTGAAAAACCTTGCTGCTCTTCCCAGCGTTCCTGCTGCGTGAACGGTGGCTTGATTATATGGTTGTTCCATAAAATCTTAACCGGGCCACCATCCACCAGGAAGTTGGCGGCGGGTTTAAGCATTTTGTTATACCAATGATTAATTTCAGTATCGTTCAGCACCCCTTCTTTCCATAATCGCCAGCCGAGCATGATGGGCATGGCAGTTTGATCCAATTGCACGCCCACCCATTCAATTTCACCATCCACATGGGTTTTTTGCAGGAACCAACCGGGCGTGCCGGTATAACCCGGTGTGTTGGGCCCGGCTTGTACTTTTTCCAGGTATTCAAACGCAACGCGTGGTGATTCGGTATCACCCAATGCGAGCATGGCCATAGCAACCTGGTAAAAATCGCGCGGCCATACGGCCTTGTAACCCGTGGCCGGTTTTTCCGCGGATTTAATATCGCCCCATGGATTGGACAGGGAGGCAATAAAAGCACCCGCATGGGTTTTATCTTCCTGTGCTTTTAATACCATCGCACTTGTGTAAAGCAGTTTCCCGCCATCGGTGGCAGTTGCTGATAATTTTTCCAGCGCGGGTAATGATTGCAAAAAATCCTGCCAGCCTATTGCGTCGCCATCACCCAGGTAATGGGCGAGTACTTTGTCGTAGCCCCTGGCGAGGGTTTTTTCGGCAACCGCTTTGCTGTCATCGGGGGATTTTCCAAAACCCAGTACCACATCCCATTGCGCGGTTTCATTTTTCCCCAATGTATTTAATTGCAGGGTAAAGGCTACATTGCCCGGTTTTTTTCCGGTGGTTAAATAAGTTTTGGTCAGTGATCCATGTTGTTTCAGGTCGGTTATGCCATCGGAAACACCTTCAAAACCGAGCGTGCTGTTTACCACAGGGGCGTTGGTTTTCAGGCTCATACTGGTGCCGCCTTCCGTTGCAGTCCAGGTATTGTCCGTATAGAAAGCGGAATCATTGCTGCCGGTATTCGCAATAGCTGGATTGACATACATATAAGGCGTAACGCCTTCGGCCAAGGCGTGAAACCGCACACGCATCATTAATGCCTGTGAATCCGGATCGGTAAAAATATGTTTTTCAATTTCATATTTTCCATCCTTATCTTTATTCACAATTTTATAGGCAAGGGATAGGGGGCGGCCCTGTGAATCCTTATGCAGATAATCAATGGTTGAAATGGTGTCTCGTTTTTCCTCGTCAAGGAAGTCACTGCCCTGGATAAAAAATTGCAGCTCCTGCAACTGCGCTTCGTGTATCAAGCCATACATGGTCTCGGTTAATACACCCTGCGCAACGGAAAACCAAACTTTGGATAGGGTTCCGGTGCTACCTGAATCGCTATAACCATCGTCGGTATATTTTTCATAGGAGGTCCCAATACCGGTTTTGCCTGAATAGGACCAGAGTGAAGGTTTTCCTGGCGCACCGGGAGCTGAGGTATCGAGGGTGGTTTTTTTTGCGCAACCGGCGAGCACAGCGCCACCGATCATTAATGCCAGGATTGTTTTTCTCATGCGTGACCTCGGGGAATGCGCTACTTGTGAATACAGCTATTCGTAATGCAGCTAATTTAATGCAACTTATTTATTGTTTCGTTCGGCATTTTCGCTATAAGCAAATTTGGCGATAGCAGAAATGACTATTTCGTCACCATAGGCCTTGGCTAGACTCAACTCAAGCGCGTGCATACGTATTCAGTTTGCATACGTATGCAGTCAAGCTTAGCCGACAAAGCAGGCGGGCGCCGGTTGGATTTTGCATACGTATTCGGGGAATTTTTCAGGTAAAACGACGGCATGTATATTTGCATACGTATGTAGCCACTTGGCGAAAAAAAAAGGCTGGCGTATGGTGCTATTACTGTTTTGAACTGGTATGCCAGTTTACGGAACCGTTCATTTTTGTTAGATAACAAATCAATAAAGTTAGAGATTCCCGCAATGACAACGACTCCCTGGTGGCGTGGTGCAGTGGTATACCAGGTATATCCACGCAGTTTGATGGATGCCAATAACGATGGCATAGGTGATATCCCTGGAATTATCAGCAAGCTCGACTACATCGCAAGCCTTGGTGTGGATGCGATCTGGGTTTCGCCATTTTTCAAATCACCGATGAAAGATTTTGGTTATGACATCAGTGATTATCGCGATATAGATCCAATATTCGGAACCCTGGCGGATTTTGATGAATTAATTGCAAAAGCGCACGACCGCGATATCAAGATCATTATTGACCAGGTATTGAGCCACACGTCCGATCAACACGCCTGGTTCCAGGAAAGCCGCGAGTCGCGCACTAACCCCAAAGCGGATTGGTATATATGGGCCGATCCCAATCCCGATGGCACGCCGCCCAATAATTGGCTTGCCATTTTCGGCGGCTCCGCATGGGAATGGGAACCGCGTCGTTGCCAGTATTACCTGCACAATTTTTTAAAATCCCAGCCGGATTTAAATTACCACTGCGACGCGGTGCGCCAACAAATTCTGGATGAAGTGGAATTCTGGCTAAAGCGTGGCGTGGATGGCTTGCGGTTGGATGCCATTAATTTTTGTTATCACGATAGGGAATTGCGCTCCAATCCGGTAAAGCCGGAAGCAGAGCGCAAGGGGCGCGGGTTTTCAGTGGATAATCCCTATGCGTTCCAAAAACACATTTATGACAATACCCGCCCGGAAAACCTCGCATTCCTTGAAGCCTTGCGCGTATTAATGGACCGTTACCCCGGCACTGTGACCCTCGGTGAAATTTCGGCGGATGATTCACTTAAAACCATGGCGGAATACACCAGCGGTAACTCACGCTTGCACATGGCCTACAGTTTTGAATTGCTGGTGGAAACATTATCCGGCAGTTACATTCGCGAAACAGTGGAAACCCTGGAAAGTAAATTGTCAGAAGGTTGGCCGTGTTGGGCGATTGGCAATCATGATGTTGTGCGTTTTATGTCGCGCTGGGGCGGTAAAGAACAATCGCCGCAACTCGCAAAAACCTTGAATGCGATGCTGTTATCCCTGCGCGGCAGTATTTGCTCTTACCAGGGTGAGGAATTGGGATTGCCGGAAGCGGAAATCCAGCAGCACCAATTACAAGATCCCTATGGCATTACCTTTTGGCCGCGTTTTAAAGGTCGCGATGGTTGCCGCACGCCCATGCCCTGGAACCACACTGATAACTATGCCGGCTTTTCCGACGTGGCAGCCTGGTTGCCGATTCCCGCCGTGCACAAAAAAATGGCGGTGAGCTTGCAGGACGATAATGCTGATTCAATCCTCAATGCCTATCGCAGCTTTATGCGTTGGCGCAAACAGCAACCGGCATTGCGATGGGGCGATATAAAATTCATCGCTGATGCGCAAGGTTACCTGGTTTTTATGCGCCAATACGGTGATGAGCGTTTATTGTGTGGTTTTAATTTTTCCGATGCCGCCACGGTTATCCACCTTGATACCCAATATTCGCTTGCTGAAATAAAAGGCCAGGGCTTTTGCTCCGTTGATGGCGATATCAACACCATTTCCATAGCTGCCTATTCGGCATTTTTTGCGCGAATAATGTAATCCGTTTTTGCTCGTCCTGTCGTTAGTCCTAGTCTCCGGGGTGATCTTTCACCCCCTTTTTTTATGCCTGATAAGTTAATAGCAGCGCAATTGATGCAACTAATTTCTACAGTTGTGTCGCTTAAATGAATCGCAATGCCCCGCATTATTTCGATACCTGCTTATAAAAAAAATCGTTATGTGATTTCCGTTTTTAAATCGCTGGATTGAAGAAATTAATCAACTAGGCTTACACCTGACAATTCATCGATTGTTAGCCGGGTTCGGCGTGGGATGCGAATGCATACGTATGCGCTCCGTTGAATACGTATGCATTCTATTGTGGGAGTCGCCTGTGAGGGCCTACCATCATTTCAACGACAGAACCATTCTGTTCAAGGCAGTTGCGTTTAAAGGAACATTATTTACGCACCGGGCTAACAATAAAAGCTACACCTCCGCGGAGAGAAAAATCATGAGAAAACACACGTTCAATCACATGCTCGCGCTGGCCACTACGATGGCGATGGTTGCGGGTTCACAAACGGTTTATGCGCAACAAGGGCAGGCCGCGCAAGAAATTGAAGAAGTAACGGTCACTGGATTTCGCAGCTCTATTCTTAATTCCGTAGAGGCCAAGCGCAATGCTGACCAGGTTGTTGAAGTTATTGATGCCGGTGATTTGGGTTCCTTGCCGGATGTATCCATCGCTGACGCCCTGGGCCGTATGCCGGGTGTTACTACAGTCCGTGATTCCGGCCAGTCCTCGCAATTAAATATTCGCGGTATGAACGGCGACTTCGTTCAAACCAGTTTGAATGGTCGCGAGCAAGCCAGTACCTCCGGTTACACCGCCGGGAGCCGCTGGATTTCGTTTGACCAATATCCCTCCGAATTAATTACCCAGGCAGCGATTTACAAATCGCCTAAAGCCTCCCTGATTGAAGGTGGCGTGGCAGGTACTGTAGAACTGAAAACTGCCAATCCGCTGGAAGCGCAAAATGAACATAATTTCCAGGCGAATGTGCGCGGCTCCTATAACGATGCAGCGTCCAACGTGGGCGCTGATGAATACGGCAGCCGTGTAAGCTTTTCCTATCAGGGAAAATTTGCGGATGACACTATCGGTGTAGGTTTGGGGTATGCGCGTTTGGATCAACCCAACAACGCCGAAGAATCCATCACTTTCCCCTACGCCAGCCCGCGCGATGTGAATGGCGATGGAACTGAAGAAAAAATCATGAACGGCTTCCAATTCCGCGCCGGTTCCGGAACGGATACCCGTAATGGTTTGATGGGGACGCTGGTATTCGAGCCCAGCGAAAATTTGAATTTCCAGTTTGATTATTTCAAATCCGATTTTGAATCCGAAGACCAAAAATACGGTTTCACCCTGGAAGGTTTGCATCGCAATGCGGACACCTACAGCCTGACCAATGCCACCGTTGAAAACGGTTTTGTGGTGGGCGGTACCGTGTTGCAAACCGGCCTTGTCGGCCCGTGGATTGAAATGCGTACCGAAGACCAGTCCACTGAATCCGACACGGAAAGTTTTGGCTTTAAAACCGATTGGCAAATCAATGACAAGGCTTCCGTGGTTGTTGACCTTGCGCGCAGTACCGGTGATAAGACCCGTATGGACCGTATTGCCACCATGCACGCCTATGAATACGGCACGGGCACCTTGAGCGATGGCACAACCGTGCAAACCTGGAGGGAAAGGTCCGGCCAGGGTTACACCTTTATGAACAATGCCGGTGATCCGCCGACAGTGAGTTTCACCACCGACTACACCGACCTCAGTTACATGCGTTTGTCCGAGTGGGAACAATTCCCGCACGAATACACCGATGAACTGGACAGTGCCAAGATCGATTTCAAATACGAAGTTGAAGCCGCAGGCATTTCGTCTATTGAAGCGGGTTTCCGTTGGTCAGACCGCACCTTTACCGATGATCGCGGTACTTTCCGTTATGGCCAGCGCGAAGGGCAAAGTCGCCAGGTGGTTGACGGCGCTATCGTTGACCAATCCTGCGAATTCAACACCAGCGGTGTTCCCTGCACACCGCATGAACTTGATGGTTATGTGACGGTGGAGAATTACGGCGGCTCGCTCGCCCAATATGGCAGCTACCTGAAGCTGGATATGGTGGGTATCGCCAACAACATTTTCGGTAGCCCCGAGGTGTACAAAGCCAAGAAAACCTGGAGCCACAACTGGACATTGATTGAAAGCGGTGAAGTACAGGAAGAAGTTTTTGCCTATTACCTGATGGCGAACCTGGATACTGAAGTTGGCGGGATTCCAGTGACCGGTAACCTCGGTGTGCGTGTGGTCGAAACAGATACCAAATCAGTGGGCATCCAACAAGTGCGTGAAGGCGAAGGTGATGCGATTGCCGACGATGACGGTGTGGTGCGCAACGATTATCAACACATCAAGTACGGCCCTGAATACACCGATGTATTGCCGTCGATCAACCTGAATTTTGCTATCACCGATGCAGACCAGATTCGTTTCGCTGCGGCAAAAGTAATGGGCCGCCCACCGGTGTACCAATTGCGTGGCGGTGCGGGTTCCTGGATTGATATTGCCAATGACGGTGTGAGCCCACGCTACAACGTATGGTCCAAAGGTAACCCGAACCTCGACCCATTCCGCGCGGATCAATTCGATTTGTCCTATGAGCATTATTTTGACAATGGTGGTGCCGCCACTGTTGCGGTGTTCTACAAAGACATCGAGTCACTCATCGAAAGTATTACCTACAACGAAGGCGAAATTGATTGGTCGGAAATCGGTATCGAAGCCCCGGCAGGCACTGTTGAAGGCCAATACCAAACTGTACGCAACAATGACCAGGGTGGTTACATCCGCGGTTTGGAACTGGCCTACACCCAAACTTTCGATCAGTTGCCCGGTGTATTTTCCGGCCTGGGTTTGACCGCCAGTTACGCCTACACCGAAAGTGAAACCTCCGTGGATGGCGGTGCTAACTTCGATGACCTGAGCCTGCCTTTGCCAGGCCTGTCGGAAAATGTGTGGAGCACCACGCTTTTCTGGGATATCGGTAATTTCAGTGCGAATGTGAACGCGCGTTATCGCGATGAATACACCTACGCGGGTGCGACACCGGGCGGCACTTCATTCCAGATTGCCGATGCCTACACGGTGGTGGATGCGCAGGTTTCCTACGCGTTTGATAACGGTGTTGACCTGTATCTGCAAGTCAATAACCTGACCGATGAACCCAATACCAGTAATTATGGTTCGGACAACGCAGTGGGCGAAGTGAAATACTTTGGTCGCCAATATTTCTTCGGTGTTGGTTATAAGTTTTAATGGGTTCTGTGTACAGCCGGTAACCTTGCCGGTTGGTAAAAAAAGCCGCTGCAAGTCATTTGTCAGCGGCTTTTTTATTCAGCGGGTAGGTCAGTGAGCCATCTATACTGGAAAGCAAAACCCATCGACGGATGTCGCTGAATAGAGCTATGCAAAGAGATAAAAATGATGAATCCCCAAGCTCCTGGAAAAAAGAAAATAATCATAGTCGGTGGCGGTACCGCAGGCTGGATGGCAGCAAATTTACTGGTTGCCCGCTGGGGTAAATCCTGCGCTGATATTTGCCTGCTGGAATCTCCCCAAATTGGCATCATCGGTGTCGGGGAAGGTTCAACGCCGCAATTAAAGGGATTTATGGATTCACTCGGCATCGAAGAAGCGGAGTGGATGCCGGAATGCAATGCGACCTATAAAGCGGGTATCAGTTTTCGCAATTGGTCGGTAATTCCCGGTTTCACCAGTTATTTCCATCCCTTTCCCGCCCAGCCGGATGATTACACCGCCCCCGGCTTTTTCCATAACAGTTTTGTGCGCCGCAAGGGTATTGATGTCGAGGGCCATCCCGATCATTTTTTTCTGGCCAGTTACCTGGCCAAACAAAAGCTGGCACCCGTCGCCAGCGAAAATTTTCCGTTTGAAATTAATTACGGCTATCACTTTGATTCCACCTTGCTGGGAAAATTCCTGGGCCGCAAAGCGGTCAGTCGCGGTGTGATCCATAGGGAGGCCACCGTTAACCAGGTAAACCTCAATGCGCAGGGTGAAATTGCCAGCGTAACTACCGAAGCCGGCGAAACGATTGCCGGTGATATTTTTATTGATTGTTCAGGGTTTGCCGGATTACTGATTCAAAAAACGTTGAAAGTACGATTCAAATCCTTCGGTGAAAACCTGTTCAATACCTCGGCGGTGGTCATGCCAACAGCCCTGGGTGAACACATCGAGTCGCAAACTATTTCCACGGCGTTGAAGTATGGTTGGGCCTGGGCTATCCCGCTCACCAGTCGCGTCGGCAATGGTTATGTATATTCATCGCACTTCTGCACTAAAGACCAGGCTGAAACCGAACTGCGCGCGCATTTGGGCCTGCTCGATTCGGATGTGGCCGCACGGCACTTGCAAATGAATGTGGGGCGTGTTGAACAACACTGGGCAAAAAATTGTGTGGCGGTTGGCTTGGCGCAAGGTTTTATTGAACCATTGGAAGCCACCGCCCTGCATTTGGTGCAGGAAACGGTGCAAGGCTTTATCGATTGTTATGAAGCGGGACAATTCACCGACCAAAAGCGCGACGAATTTAATGCGAGTATTAATACGCGTTTTGAAGCGGTACGTGATTATATTGTTTGCCATTACCGTGTTAACTCGCGCAAAGATACTGATTACTGGGTTGAAAATGGCCGCAATGAAAAAGTATCCGATTCGCTGCGGGCAATATTGCATACCTGGGTCGGCGGCAAGAATTTAAGCGATGAATTGGATCGCCAGAAAATCGATTGCTATTACCCCAGTATTTCCTGGCATTGCCTGCTGGCCGGTTACGGCATCTACCCCACGCCGGAACAATTGAAACCAGGCAATGAACTGGCACATAAATATAACCTGGAAAAAATCGGCAATTTTATCCAGCGCTGCGGTATGAATTTTAAACCCCATCGCCAACAACTGGCGCAATGGGCCACGCCGGCAACCAGGGCGGTGTCCGCATAAGGGCACGCTACAACAAAAAATAAATATTTATATCGAGGGATTTCTATGGTCAACCCAAGTTTGCGTAAATACCTGGGCGGTATTTTCCTGTTTTTATTATTTCCCCTGCAAATCCTGGCACAGGATTACGGGATCAAACACCTGGAGCCCGCCAACTGGTGGGTGGGAATGAAATACCATCAAATAGAATTGATGGCCCATGGCGACAACATTGGCAGCGCCGCTGTGATGGTTGATTATCCGGGGGTTAAGGTGATCGGTGTGGAGAAAGCCGATAGCCCCAATTATTTATTTGTAACGCTGGATATTGGCGCGAGCGCAAAAGCGGGCAAATTTCCGATCCGCTTTATGGTGGATGGCGAAGAAAAAAGCCGGTTCATTTATGCGTTGTATCCGCGTGAAAAAAATTCGGCCAATCGCCAGGGATTTAGTGCAAAGGATGCAATTTATTTAATTACGCCTGACCGGTTTGCCAATGGCAACCCGGCCAACGATGCAGTGCCCGGTTTAACCGAGCAGCCCCGGCGGGATTTTAAGGGTGGCCGCCATGGGGGTGACCTCGCGGGTATGACACAGCATTTGGATTACATCGCGAACATGGGGTTTACCCAAATCTGGCCCAATCCATTGACTGAAAATAACCAGCCCGAATACTCCTACCACGGCTATGCGGCCACCGATTTATATTTAACCGATGCCCGCTTTGGCACCAATGACGATTTTAAACATTTTGTGCACAAGGCCAGGCAAAAAGGCATTGGGGTTATCCAGGATATTGTGCTCAACCATATAGGTTCCAAACATTGGTGGATGGCTGATTTGCCGGAACAGGACTGGTTGAATTTCCAAAGCAATTACACCGAAACCTCCCACCGTCGCACCGTGGTACAAGACCCTTACGCGGCGCCCGCCGATAAGGAATTATTCGTGAGCGGCTGGTTTGTGCCGAGCATGCCGGATTTAAACCAGCGCAACCCCCACATGGCGAAGTACCTGATCCAGAACACCCTTTGGTGGATCGAATATGCCGGCTTGAGCGGCGTGCGCGAAGACACTTACGGTTATTCCGATACCGAATTCCTGTCGCAGTGGGCGAAAACCATTATGGAGGAATATCCGCATTTCAATATGGTCGGTGAGGAGTGGAGCAGTAACCCCGCGATCGTGGCGCATTGGCAAAAAGGTAAAAAAAATCCCAGTGGGCATATTCCTTACATGACCAGCATGATGGATTTCCCCATTCATGATGCGTTGCGAACTGCATTAAGTGAAGACGAATCCTGGGGCACCGGGGTGATCCGCTTATATGAAACGCTCGCCAATGATCACATTTATCCCGATCCGTTTAATTTGGTGATATTTCCGGAAAACCATGACACCTCGCGTATTTATTCGGTGCTCAATGAGGATCTGGATTTGTTCAAAATGGCGATGGTGTATATGGCAACCATGCGCGGTATCCCGCAATTCTATTACGGTTCCGAAGTACTGCTGACCAGCCCGAAAGAACGCGATGACGGTGCGGTGCGCGCCGATATGCCCGGCGGTTGGAAAGGTGACAGTAAAAGTGCCTTTACCGGCAAAGGATTGGGGACACAAGAAAAAGACGCGCAACAATTTATTAAAACCTTGCTCAACTGGCGTAAGCAATCCACTGTTATCCATCAAGGAAAATTGCAGCATTTCGCCCCTGTCGATGGAATATATGTTTATTTTCGTTACCTGGGTGATAAAAAAGTCATGGTGATACTCAACAAAAATAAACAAGAAAAAACACTGGATTTACAGCGCTTTGATTCATTATTGGAAGGCGCCGGCACAGCGATTGAGGTATTGGGAAATAAAAAAATCACGCTGGATAAATCCCTGTCATTACCCGCCAGGTCCTCGTTTGTACTTGAGTTGCGATAAACACAACCTTACCGCAGAGAACGACAAAAAATGAAATCCAACCATTTAATCTTTACACTCGCACTGGCGCTGGCCAGTGCGCCGCTCTACGCAACGAGCGTGTCACAACAATCGCCGGACGGGAAAATCCGTTTTACCCTGGCGGACGATAATGGTGTTCCAACCTATTCAGTGACGTTTCGTGGGCAGGAAGTTATAAAACCCTCGCGCCTGGGTTTGGAGTTTAAAGACATTGATGGTTTTGTCCGCGATTTAAAAATTGCCGACCAGGCAAGGTCCAGTAACGATTCCACGTGGGAACAACCCTGGGGTGAGCAGCGCGTAATGCGCGATCACCATAATGAATTGCTGGTAACATTTACGGATACGGGCGAGGGTAACAAAACCATCAAGCTACGCGTTCGCCTGTTTAACGATGGCCTTGGCTTTCGCTATGAAGTCCCCGACCAAAAAAGCTTGGTGAAAAATAAAAGTAAAAAGCGTGAAAAAACCATCGACATTGTCGATGAGAAAACTGAATTCATTATTCCCGATCCCGGGAAAACCATTGCCTGGTGGATTCCGTCGCGCAATTGGAATCGCTATGAATTTTTATACAACACCACACCGGTAAAGGCGCTGGATCGGGCACACACACCATTCACCGTGAAATTGCCATCGGGCGTGCACCTAAGCATCCATGAGGCGGCGCTGACGGATTACGCTGCTATGACACTGGACCAGCAACGCGATGGTGTATTAAAGGCGGATTTAACACCTTGGTATGACGGCATAAAAGTAAAAACCCGATTGGGTTTCCATTCGCCCTGGCGCACTATCCAGGTAGCGGATAGCGCAGCGGGTTTAATTAATTCCAGTTTGGTGCTGAATTTAAACGAGCCGAATAAACTCGGGGATGTGAGTTGGGTAAAGCCGGGTAAATATATCGGCATCTGGTGGGGCATGCACGTTGGCGCCAATACCTGGGGCTCAGGCCCAACGCACGGCGCAACCACTGCAAATACCAAACGCTATATGGACTTCGCGGCAAAATATGGTTTTGACGGCGTATTGGTGGAGGGCTGGAACGAAGGTTGGGATGGCGATTGGTATAACAACGGCGATATTTTCAGTTTCACTAAACCCTACCAGGATTTCGATATTGCCGAAATAACCCGCTACGGTTTAAGCAAGGGTGTGCGCCTCATCGGCCACCACGAAACATCCGGCGCGGTGACCAATTATAAAAACCAAATGGATGGTGCATTTGACCTTTATAAAAAACACGGCGTAACCCAGGTGAAAACCGGTTACGTTGCCGATGGCGGTAAAGCCAAACGCATCGATGACAACGGCATAGCGCGCAATGAATGGCACGATGGCCAATTTATGGTTGGCGAATACCTGCGCTCAGTCACCGAAGCGGCGGAGCGCCATATCAGTATCAATACCCATGAGCCGATTAAAGATACCGGCTTGCGCCGCACATACCCCAACTGGATTGCACGCGAGGGCGCGCGCGGCCAGGAATATAACGCTTGGGGTTCACCGCCCAATCCTCCTGAGCACACCGTCATGTTGCCTTATACGCGGATGCTTGCAGGACCTATGGATTACACACCGGGGATTTTTAATTTGGCGCCCTTTGGGTTGGCTGCGGAGAACCGCGTGCAATCCACACTCGCCAAAGAATTAGCACTCTACGTTGTTATTTACAGCCCGATACAAATGGCAGCGGATTTAATTGAAAATTATCTGGAAAAAGACGGCACAACCATTAAACCCGGTTTCCAATTCATTATGGATGTGCCCACAGATTGGGAAGTTTCCAGGGCGCTCGCCGGTGAAGTCGGGGATTTCGCGGTAATCGCGCGGCAAGAGCGTAATAGTGAAGATTGGTTTTTAGGGGCAATTACCGATGAGCGCTCACGGGAGTTAAGGATTCCGCTGGATTTCCTCGCGCGCGGAAAAAAATACGAAGCACAAATTTATCGCGATGGTCCCACCGCTGAATGGAAAACCAATCCCTACGATATGGTGATTGAGAAAAAAATTGTGCGGTCCACCGATAGGTTGAAATTCACATTAGCCACCAGCGGTGGTGTCGCCATTCGTTTTAAAGCGCTTCCCTGATCGCGCGGAATCTATAGCCATGGACCATTGTCCATGGCTCGCCAGGAAAAAACATGAATACCAGATTATTAATTTGCAGCGCCGCATGTTTACTAACGGCCTGTTCTTCAATCGGTCATCCACCGGGTTCGGGGACAACGGGTATGCAAAGCAAGCCTGTGGTTTATCAAATTTTTACGCGCCTGTATGGCAATAAAAATACAACCAATAAACCCTGGGGGACTGTTGAAGAAAACGGTGTGGGAAAATTTAATGATATTGATAAGGCTGCGCTTAAATCCATCAAGGAATTGGGTGTAACCCATGTGTGGTACACGGGAGTGCCGCACCATGCGGTTATTCGCGATTACAGCGCGTATGGAATCAGTAATGACGACCCGGATGTGGTAAAAGGTCGCGCGGGATCGCCCTATGCGGTAAAAGATTATTACAACGTCAACCCCGACCTTGCTGTTGATCCGGCAAAGCGCCTGCAAGAATTTGAAGCCTTGATTGCACGTACCCATGCGCAGGGAATGAAGGTCATTATCGATATAGTACCCAACCATGTCGCGCGCGCTTACCATTCTATTAGCCGGCCAGCGGGTGTTGAAGATTTTGGTGCGCGGGACGACACGCGCGTGGAGTACGCGCGCGATAATAATTTTTATTATGTGGTTGGTGTGCCGTTTAAAGTCCCTGTGGCACAAAATGGTTATCGCCCGTTGGGCGGCGAAGCGCATCCCCTCAGCGACGGAAAATTTTACGAAAACCCGGCCAAGTGGACAGGTAATGGTTCACGGCTGCCGCAACCGGGGTTTGACGACTGGTATGAAACCGTAAAAATCAATTACGGTGTACACCCGGATGGCCGTCGCGACTTTCCCGCGTTGCCGGCCAGCTATGCCCAGCATGATGCGAAAATCCACGCGCAATTTTGGCAAGGTAAATCAGTTCCCGATTCCTGGGTTAAATTCCGGCAAATCGCCGGGTATTGGCTGGATAAAGGCGTGGATGGATTCCGTTTTGATATGGCGGAAATGGTCCCGGTGGAATTTTGGAGTTATTTGAATTCAGCGATCAAGCAACAGAATCCAAACGCATTTTTATTGGCGGAAGTTTACAATCCCAGGGAATATCGCAATTACCTTCACATCGGGAAGATGGATTATCTCTATGACAAAGTGGATTTATACGATGGGTTGAAAGACATTATCCAGGGGCGAGCGGAAACCGATTTGATTGTTAGGGTGCAAGCTGCTGCGAGTGACATCGAAGAACATATGCTGCACTTTTTGGAAAACCACGATGAGCAACGCATCGCCAGCCCGGAATTTGCAGGCAGTGCGGAAAAAGCAAAACCGGCGATGGTTGTTTCCGCCTTGGTCAGCCGCTCACTGACGATGGTTTATTTTGGCCAGGAAGTGGGTGAGGCTGCCAGTTTGAACTCCGGTTTCGGCAGCGCATCGCGCACCAGCATATTTGATTATGCTGGCGTACCTGCGCACCAGCGTTATATGAACGGCGGCAAGTTTGATGGTGGACAATCCACGCCGGCGGAAAAATCCCTGCGCGAGTTTTATCGGCAATTGCTTAAGCTCTCAAGGGAGCCCGGATTCAGTGGCAGCTACCATGAATTGCACAGCCTGAATCGGTTGCGCACGCCGGGGTACGATGGAAAACTGTTCGCTTTCGCGCGCTGGAACGCACAGCAACAATGGTTGGTCATCAGTAACTTCAGTGCAACCGAAGCGCGGGAATTTAATTTGCAGTTAAGTGCGGACCTGGTTACGCAATGGCAACTCGAAAAACCGGAATATCAATTTCAATCGCGTTTGGGCAGCAAACAGCAATTAACGCTCAGGGTACAAGGCGGGGGTGCACAGATGGGAATTAAATTGGCCCCGCTGGAATCGCTGGTTTTGCAATTAAAAAATTAATAATTGTTAAGCGCGACAGTGAATACGTATGTAGTGAGTTGGTGGCAAAAATCCACTTGGTTATTCTGTGGGAATTCTACGAATAACCACACCGGGACGTTTTATGCAGCCAGCTCATTACATCCATTCTTTAACGCCCTTGCGCGGTATAGCGGCGCTCTGGGTTGTTCTCTTCCACATTGATGTCAGCCTTTATTATCGCGATTTTGGGGCACTGCTGCCGCGCGACAGCACCGGCATTATTGCCCGCGGTTATCTGTGGGTAGATTTTTTCTTTTTGCTGAGCGGTTTTATTATCGCGCACGTCTATGGCGACAGGCTGCAAGCACCCAACAGAGCCGGGGCGATTAGTGAATACCTTTGGGCCAGGTTTGCGCGCATCTATCCGTTGCATTTGTTTACCCTGTTGCTGCTGGTGATAGCAACACCGTTAATTGCCGGTTTTTTCCCCCAGATTGTGGATGGAAGCTGGAAAACTTATTTCGCCTGGAGCGCAATTCCTTCGCAATTATTTTTTACCAACGCGATGAACCAGCATGAGTACCTCTCCTGGAATATGGTGTCCTGGTCTATCGGTGCCGAGTGGTGGACTTACAGTGCAGCCCTGGTGCTGTTAATCAGTTTATGGAAAAAATCCTTGCGTTTGGTGGTACCTGCGATGCTGGTCGCCTTTGCCGGTTTGGTTGCGTTAATGTATGGGTTACCAGGGAAAACCCTGGATATAACCTTTAACTACGGATTCTGGCGCTGCCTGTTGGAATTTATTATTGGCTTGGGGATTTATCAACTTTATTGGCGTGGCTGGGGGCGGTACTGGTTACAGGGCGATGGAGTGTTTGTTGCTCTGCTGTTGGGTATCGTGGGAGTTTTTCATTTCCAGTGGTTTGATTGGATCATCATTCCGGTGTTCATACTTTTTTTGCTGGCGACCGCTTATAACCGTGCGCGTGTTTGTGCATTGCTAAATAAACCGGTATTACAATATTTGGGGACAATTTCCTATTCCATCTATCTAATCCACGGTCTTTGGTTTTTTGTATTCTGGTTCACCTGGCCCTTGGTTAAAACCGCTTTGGCAATCGGGCACTTACCGCCTTTATTCAAATTGCTTTATGTCCTTGTCTTTTTGTCGCTGACAATTATTTCCGCGCATTTTTCCTATCGCTATATCGAAGTGCCGGGGCGTCGCTGGTTTAAACCGCGTGCTGCCATTGTCCCGGATACTGAATCCAGTCGCTAAAGTTTTTAACAATAATAGTTGGGAGAACCTATGAAATTATTAATCCTGTTGCTGGCCTTGTGCTGTTCGGTGTGTGCGGTGGCGGCCAGTTATAAAGTGGACCACCTGGAGCCCCTGCATTGGTGGGTGGGAATGAAAAACCCGCAGTTGCAATTGATGGTGCATGGCAAGAATATCGCCGAGCTAACCCCGGAAGTTGATTATGGGGGAGTATCTTTGGTCGGAGTGGAACGCACATCCAATCCGAATTATCTTTTTATTAACTTGCGGATTTCGGAACTCGCTAAAGCGGGTAAGGTTAGTATCCGTATGGTGAAAGACGGTGTTGAAGAATTAACCCTTGCATATCGCCTGGAACAACGCCGGCCGGGATCTGCGGAGCGCCGCAGCTTCTCTGCGAAAGATGCTGTTTATTTGCTAACGCCGGATCGTTTTGCCAATGGCGATAACCACAATGATTCACATCCGGATATGCGCGAATCGGCAAACCGGAATAATCCGGTGGGCCGCCATGGTGGAGACATACAAGGTATTGCACAACAACTGGATTATATTGCGGACATGGGCTTTACCATGTTATGGCCGACACCGTTGATTGAAAATAACCAGCCGGAATATTCCTATCATGGATATTCGCCCACGAACTTGTATCGCATTGATCCGCGTTTCGGTAGCAATGAAGATTATAAAAAGTTGGTGGAGCGCGCGAATAAAAAAGGCATAGGTGTAATCCAGGATATTGTGCTCAACCACATAGGTACCGGTCATTGGTGGATGAAGGATTTGCCTGCATCCGATTGGCTTAATTACCAATCCGGTTTTGTACCTACCAACAACCAACACACGACGGTACTGGATATACATGCCGCGCCTGAGGATAAACAGCGTTTTACTGATGGCTGGTTTGTGGAAAGCATGCCCGATATGAACCAGCGCCATCCGTTACTCGCAAATTATTTAATCCAGAATACGCTTTGGTGGATTGAGTACGCGAATCTCTCCGGTATTCGCGAAGATACCTATGCTTATTCCGATAAAATATTTCTAGCGCGCTGGGCCAAGGCAGTGACGGATGAATACCCATATCTGAATATTGTCGGTGAGGAAATGAATTCCAATCCGCATATACTTTCTTACTGGCAGAAAGGGGCGATGAATCGCGATGGTTACGAATCCAATTTACCGAGCCTCATGGACTTTCCGGTAGTTTATTTAATGCCGGAAGTATTGAATGCGGAAGAAAGTCATACCAGTGGTTTGATAAAACTCTATGAAATGATTGCCAATGATTTTGTCTACGCCGACCCGATGGGTTTAATGGTGTTTCCCGATAACCATGATATGTCACGCATCTATTCACTGTTGCATGAGAACCTGGATTTGTGGAAAACCTCTATGTTGTTCAGCGCAACCACGCGAGGTATCGCGCAATTTTATTACGGTACGGAAGTACTGGTCCCCAGTCCGATTGTGCGCAACGACGGTTTGCTGCGTGCTGATTTTCCCGGTGGCTGGAGCGGTGATAAAACGAATGCCTTTACCGGTCAGGGGTTAACCGCACGGCAACAAGAAGCGCAAGGCTATTTAAAACGGTTGTTGAACTGGCGCAAAACCAGTGCGGCAATCGCTATGGGAAGGCTGGTGCATTATATTCCGCAAAATGGCCATTATGTTTATTTTCGCCAACACCAGGATGAACTGTTGATGGTGGTGTTAAATAAAAATAAACAGGCATCACGCCTGGATTTATCACGCTTCAAAAACATCCTGGGAAAATACCGACGGGGATTGAATATTATTTCCGGAAAAACGGTCATGTTAAATGAGCCGCTCCAGCTTGCGCCCCTGGAATCTGTTGCAATTGCAATGTGATTGCGCCGTTAAATAATAGATGGGCATGGTTTTCCATGGCCATCTGTGTGGTGGAAAGGTGGCATTCCCTCCCGCATTAAAGTGTTACTTTTTTTCCTCTTTTATCGCCTTGCATACGTATGCAAGTAATGCGGTTTTACCCGCCGGATTTTTGCATACGTATGTAGTTTGCGAATGGAAATTTGCAAACATAGACTAGGCTTTAATCATTCATTTTATTTTTTATAACGATAATCCTCGATTTTATACACAACTGGTGCCTGGCCTTGGGTGCTGAACTGACGATAAATTTTCGCCGCATTTTTTGCCATTAGTTAATCGTGTGGTGATGCATACACCGCTCATCGGTTTCAACCTGAATTCAACATAAAAATTATCCGGGAGAAAAAAATGAACCTTAGTTCGCGAAATAAAATCGTGCGGATCTTGCGGGGGATTGTTCCCCTGTTTGCCGTATTCGCGTTGGCGGGATGCGGTGGTGGCAGTGGTACGGATAATAAAAGGCCGGAATTAACAACCTGTCGCGATCCGCAAGTGATACTGGATAACGGTACCTGCGGCGATCCTCGCCCGCCCTTTGAATTACCGGCTTGCCCGGAAGGGCAGGTACGCAATGGTGCCGAGTGTGTAGTGCCGGATTTTCCGGTGCCGGAAAGAAAGCCCGGCCCCAATGAAGTGGTTATCTATGTAAACCTGGATGGCACCGCGGACGAAAAACTCGGTGCATTCGCCAGTTACAATTTGCATTTGTGGCAAGACTGCGGCAATGGTTGGGGCAGTTCCGCAACCGACAGGACCGGTGCAAGCTATGCGATTCCCACCACCTGGCCCAATGGTCCCGGGATAACGAGCAAGGATGACGGTGCGCCGGGTGAGCGCCATGACCCCTATTACGGCGCCTTCTTTGTCATCCCCACCAGCGAATTGGGCACCTGCGGTAATTTCATTATCAAGACGCCCGGCGGCGCAGCGCAAACCGGTGACTTGCAGGTCAATATCAAGCGCGATGGTGGCGAATATGACCGCATGGCCTGGGTGATCGTAAATACCGACAATATGCGCAACAGTCGCGCGAGCAGCATTCCGATTTGTATCAACGATGTATGTTCGCTCGAGCGTCCTTTGTTAAGTATTACCGATGTTGAAGCCCATTGGATCAGCCCGCGCACCATCATTTGGAACCGCGAATTTGCAGCGGATAAAACCGTAGAACTCTATCATTCAGCCGTCGGCGGAATGGCGCCGGGAAGTGATGGCAGCTTGCAGGGCGGTGAACTGCTTGCCACATTAAACGCGGGGCGCGCACTTACCGCAGAAGAGCAGGCATTAGTGCCGCATCTCACGCATTATTTTGCCTATGACTTGCCCGCAACCGTTTCAATCGATGCGATAAAAAGCACATTAAAAAATGAGCTGCTAATCCTCGGCCGTTATGACTCCGTCGAAGAAAATGAAGCGGGTGCAACGGTGACCCTGGAGCGTGGTCGCGCCACGCGCATCCAACTGCCCCATGTGCTGGATGCACTCTATACCGCCGGTGAAACCCCGAACGCGGACGAAGCGGCGTTGGGTGTGAATTACAGCAATGGCGTCGGTGTTTCGGTGTGGGCGCCAACCGCACAAAATGTTGAGTTGCGTATTTATTCGGGCGATCCCTTGCGTGTTGCCGATACGAAGGAAATGCAATGGGATGCAAATTCCGGGGTGTGGAGCTACACCGGTTCCGCTGCGGAATTGGATCGCAAGTTTTATCGTTTCCGAGTGACTGCCTACAATCCGCTGGCGAAAAAAGTGCAGCGTTTGGAAGTGACCGATCCCTATTCGGTTTCCCTATCCGCCAACGGCCGCCATTCGCAATTTATCAATTTAAATGATGCCGATTTAAAACCCGCCGGTTGGGATAACCACACAATTCCTACCGTGACATCACCGGAGGCCATGACTATTTATGAAGGCCATGTGCGCGATTTCAGTATTAACGACCAAAGCACACCGGCGGCGTATCGCGGTAAATACCTGGCGTTCACGCAAACCAACACTGCGCCGGTCGAACATTTGCGCTCATTGGTTGATGCGGGTTTGACGCATATCCATTTGTTGCCGAGCAATGACAGTAGCAGCATCAATGAAGAGATAAGCGCACAGGTGAACCTGGACAGTTACGTCTTTGAGTTATGCGAAAAAGTGGCGGACAAAAATGCAGTCAGTGTGTGCGATGGTTCGGTGAGCAACGGCGCCACCCTGCGCAGTGTGTTGCAGGGGTTTGATCCGCAATCCAGCCAGGCGCGTTCGCTGGTGGCTGCGATGGCCGGGCTGGACGGCTTTAACTGGGGTTATGACCCGCAGCATTTCAACGCACCGGAAGGCAGTTATGCGACCGATCCCCAGGGCGCGATGCGTGTGAAGGAAATGCGCGAAATGAATATGGCCTTGCATCAGCTCGGTTTGCGGGTGGTGATGGATGTGGTTTATCCCCACACCATTTCATCCGGCGTTGAAGCGGCGAATTCGGTGTTCGATAAAGTGGTTCCCGGCTATTACTATCGCGCCAACCCGGCCACCGGGGTGCCTGAAACCGGCACATTCGCAGGGCCGGATACCGCTACCGAGCATCGCATGATGGGCAAGTTTGTTGCGGATTCGGTAGTGCAATGGGCCCAACACTACAAGGTGGATGGCTTCCGCTTCGACCAATCGGGCTATATGCCGAAAGCGGTATTGGTGGATGCCTACAACGCCGTCAGGGCGGTGGATGAAGATAATTATTTCTACGCTGAAGCCTGGACTCCCGCCGGTGGCACCTCCGGTGATCGCATCGCCGAGCGCTCAACCCAGGAGGCGCTGGCGGGAACCGGTATAGGCACGTTCAATGACCGAATCCGCAATCCCTTGCAGCGCCTCGCGTTAATCAATGGCGAAAACGTGGATGCGATTCGCGCTGGCCTGGCGGGCAACCTCAGTGAGTTCAAACTTAAAACCCGGTCGGGCACAGTGATCAAAGCCCAGACGGTGGGCGCTTACAACCTTGATCCGCAGGAAGCGATTAACTATGTGGACAAGCATGATAACGAAACCCTGTGGGATTGGATGCATCGCCCCGGTGCCTTGCCCGAAACCCTGGCGATAGAAGATCGTGTGCGCATCAGCAGCCTTACCAGTTCCATTCCGTTGCTGAGCCAAGGGGTGCCGTTTATCCATATGGGTAACGACCTGCTGCGCTCCAAGTCCATGTCCCCTAACAGCTACAACGCCGGGGACTGGTTTAACGCGGTGGATTTCACCAAACAATCCAATAACTGGGGGGTGGGTTTGCCGCCGGAATTGCGCGACGGGGTGACCGACGATTATGTAAAAGCCGTATTTGCCAACCCGAATACCCGGGCGATGCCGGGCCACATCGCGCGGGCGTCTGCCGTGTTTAATGAATTCCTGTCGATAGCGTCCGGCAGCCCATTGTTCAGCTTGCAAACGGCGGAAGAGGTAATGGATCGCGTGGGCTTCCACGATGGCGGCAAATCGCAAGTGGCCGGCCTGATTGTGATGAGTATTGATGACGGTGCGGGTACTGTGGGTGAAACCACTGAACCCCGCCCCGACCTGGACCCGGCGGTGGATGCCCTGGTGGTGGTTATCAACGGCACTGGAGTAACCCAGGCTCCCAAGGTGCCTACAGCGAGTGGTTTCGTGCTGCACAGCATCCAGCAAAATTCCGCTGATCCGGCGGTGCGCACCGCCAGTTATGCGGCCGTCGATGGCGGCGGAACCTTTACTGTTCCCGCCTATACCACAGCGGTATTTGTCAAACCCCAATCCGGCGCCCAGGGCGATGGCCTTGCGGCGACGGCAAGCCTCGGCTCAACAACCGTGGTGCCCTACGGCGATACGGCCATCTATGTGCGTGGTGAGGTCTCCGCCGCCGGTTGGGATGCCACCGCTGTTAACCAGATGGCCTATGACGGCGATGGCGTTTATAGCGCGGTCTTGACCGTAACTGCGGGCAGCAGGATCTTCAAGGTGGCTGATGCCAATTGGAGCACACCGAACCTTGGGGCCAACCAAACCATCGCGCTGGGCGAATCCGTGACCTTGACCCAGGGCGATAACGGAAATGTCAGCCTTGATTTCCCGGTGACCGGTGAATATCGCTTCGAACTGGATGCGTCCGCGAGCACCACTACACCGACCCTGCGCGTGGTCGATGCGGAAACCTGGAGGGGCACACCGGTTTACCTGCGCGGTACCGTCACCACCAGCCAATGGAACGCGGATACGGGTAATTTACTGGCCTATGAGAGCGAGAGTATTTACGCCCTGGGCGTCGCCCTGGCCGCGGGTAGCTACGAGTTCAAGGTTGCCTCCAGCGACTGGAGCAGTGTGGACTTTGGCTCGGCAACCGCCGCTGTTCCCGGCGAAAGCATGACCCTCGCCAGAGGTGCCGCCAACATCGGCCTGACCGTGGCCACCGCCGGTACCTACCGCTTTGTGGTGGATGCGCGCAACCCTGATGCCCCGTTGCTCAAAGTATTCCTCGAAGACCTGTTTGCGGCGACGCCCATCTACCTGCGCGGTGAAGTGACCTCCGCTGGCTGGGGCGATACCAACGCCACCAATCACCTCGTCTACCAGGGCAAGGGTTTGTATGCGCTCACACTGGGCATGGCCGCAGGCACTTACCAATTCAAGGTAGCGGAAGCCAACTGGTCCAACCCCAACCTTGGCGGTTCGGCTGTGGTCCTGGGAGAGCCGGCCGAATTGATCCAGGGCTCCAACGACAACTTATCGATCACTATTCCCGAGGCCGGTAACTATCGCTTTACGGTGGATACCTCCAGCCCCAACGCCATCACACTGACCGTGGTGGCGGCAGGCAATTAATTCAACAGGCCCGACCGGCTCCCCACACTGCCGGGGCCGGACGCGATAGTTAAACGGATAAGATGAGAATACGAAAAATGAAAAGATTCCCTGTAAAACCACTGGCCCTGGTGATCTCTACCCTGGCCATCACTACCTGGCCCGCGCACCTGCTGGCACAGGATGATGTTCCCGGGCAAACGCCGGGGGAATTGGTGGAAGAACTCACAGTGACGGGTTACGCCCGCTCGCTGCAAAACAGCATTGAAACCAAGCGCAACGCCGATACCGTTGTCCAGGCCATATCCGCCGCAGACCTGGGCGGCTTGCCGGATGTCTCCATTGCCGACGCGCTGGGTCGCGTACCGGGCATCACCGTCACCCGTTCCGGCGGCCAGGCGGGTACCATCCAGGTGCGCGGTATGGGCGAGGGCTTTGTGTTCTCCACCCTGAATGGCCGCGAACAGGTGTCGCCCAACGGCACCCGCGCCATGGAGTTCAGCCAGTTCCCCTCGGAGCTGATCCAATCGGTGGAAGTCTACATGTCGCCCAAGGCGTCGCTGATTGAAGGCGGTGTGGCGGGAAGCGTGGAATTGAAAACCGCCAACCCGCTGGAAATGGGTGAGGATCAAAAGGTGGTCATCGGCGTGCGCGGCAGTTTCAATGACCAGGCCGACGATATTTACGGTGCCGACCCCTACGGCCAGCGTTTCTCCCTCTCCTTCCAGAAAAAATTAATGGACGACACACTGGGCCTTGCCCTCGGCTACGCCCGGTTGGTCCAGCCGCGCTCGGCAACGCGCTTTGAACAATATAACTACGAGGCAACGCCCTATTCCCTGGTAACACCGGACGAGCGACTCGGCACCAGCATTGTCGATGAAAACTTTAATGCCTTGCCGACTGCCAATCGCCCCACCGAAGTATTTATGGCGGAAGGGTTTGAAGTCTTCCAGACCGGGGGAGAAGAAACCCGCGATGGTTATGTTGCGGCGGTGCAATTTGAACCCACGGAAAACCTCTCCATCCAGTCGGATGTGTTCTACTCCAAGTTTGAATCGGACAGCTATTCGCGCGGTTTCCGCATCCAGCCTTTGCGCAACGCCGAAATCAGTAACATGGTGTTGTGGAATAACCAGGCGGTGATCGGTGGCGAATTTAAAGTAGGCGATACCAACCCCACGGGGCTTAACCTGCAAATCAACAGCAATGACGTCACCCAAACCAACGAATTGCTGTCGGGCGGTTTGAACCTGAAATGGAAGCAGGACGCGCTTACCGCGTCGCTCGACTTATCCCACTCCGATGCCTCCGGTGTCCAGGCCGATGGCGTGGTACGCGCGCATTTGTACACGCCCAAGGCGTCACCGACCGCCAATAGCGATCCTTTCGAACGCGATACCGACCAATCCGTCACCTATTTACTGGACGGCATCAACGTCCCCAGTGTGAGCCTCAGTCGCGATTACACCCAATATGATGCCAATGGTGTCAGTAACCTGCGCCTGACCAATTACGAACGCTATCCGCGCATTAATGACGATGTGATCAGCGCCGCGCGTTTTGATGTGAAATACGAACTGGAAATACCCGTCATTAACGCTGTGGAAGCGGGCGTGCGTTACTCCGAGCGCAATCACCAGGATCGCCGCCAGGTATTTGTTTACGGCGATGGTGCGAACGGTACTATCACTACCGACTGGTCGCTGCCGATTACCACCGCCACCTCGGATGTCGTTAACTGGAAGGGTGATTTTTCCCACTTCCCGTCCTTCCTTGCGATTGATGGCGATGCGATTATCCGGGAAGCGGCTGCCAACGGCCTGGTGTTGGGCCCGGTGCCCGCGGTTACCCCGGATAACCTGGACCCCACCGCCAGCCCGCGCTCCATTGAACCCGCTGCACGCTGGGGTGAAGGGCGGGACTGGTCGATGAAGCAACGCTCCGATATCGACGAAAATATCACCGCGATCTATTTGCAGGCCAATATTTCTACCTCGGTGTTTAATCGCGACCTTGTCGGAAATATCGGTGTGCGCCATGTGCGCACCGACCAATCCAGTGTGGCGCTGCTCAATGTGAACGGCGATGAAAGTAAAGGTGCGCAGGAAATTTGCGATGAAACCGGTGAATGCCGTTCGGATTTCGCCTACCAAACCCTGGGCACGAAATACGATCACAATTTGCCATCGCTGAACTTGAATTATTCGCTGGCGGCGGATGACCAATTGCGTTTGGCGGTTGCCCGCGTACTGTCGCGCCCGCCCATCAATCGCCTCGCCGCACCGGATTCGGAAGGTTCAGTATCGATTGAGGGCAACGTTCCCTATTTCAACTTCGGCAGCAACACCTCGCCATTCCTCACTCCGTTTATTGCGGACCAGGTGGACCTGTCCTATGAACACTATATGCCGGACACCAATGGCGCGTTTGTGATTGCAGCTTACCACCGTGAAATCAAATCCTTCATCCAGGATATTACTTACGAAAATTTTGATTTCCGCGCGGCCGGTTTCGATGTACCCGATACCTGGGATGTGGTGGAAGGCGGATTGATTGTCGAGGCCGAGGTCCAAAACGGCGATTACTCGACCGCGATTAACAACCTCGAAGGCGGATACATCCGCGGCCTGGAAATTTCCTACACGCAAACATTTAATTTCCTGCCGGAGCTGTGGTCCGGGTTGGGGGTGAGTGCGAGCTATTCGCTGACGGACAGTAAAATCAGCGTGGTCAACCCGGTCGAAAGTTTGCAGGGCGGTAATGAACTTCCGTTCCCCGGACTGGTGGAAAAATCCGCGAATGTCACGCTGTTTTATAGCTACGGCAATTTTGAAACCCGGCTGTCCACGACCTATCAGGATTCATTTGTCGGCGAAACACGCAACGTGAACTTGCAGCCGATTATCTATGCCCCGGAAACCTTGCTCGATTACCAGGCCGCGTACAAATTCGATAATGGTGTGGATGTCGTGTTTTCCATCAGTAACCTCACCAATGAACCCAACAGGAGCTACATGTTTGATGAGGAACTGACGCGCGGCTTGCAATGGTTTGGCCGCACCTTTTATATCGGAGCCAATTACACTTTTTAAAAACACCTTGCCCTTGTATTCAGCCGCGCAGGTCCATGCGCGGCTTTTTTTATTTTTTTCATCCGCGCTTTGCCGGATAATCGCCCCGAATTTACTGCAAAGGGCGCTGCTGATGGCAATTGAAATCGAACGCAAATTCCTGGTAACCGGCGATACCTGGCGTGAGGCGCCCGCGGTTTATTATTCGCAGGGGTATTTGAACCGTGCCAAAGAGCGCACGGTGCGGGTCCGCATCGCCGGTGATGAAGCGTTCCTGACCGTCAAGGGTGTCTCGGCCGGGGCGAGCCGGGCGGAGTTTGAATATCCAATCCCTGTGTGGGATGCGCGCGACCTGCTGGCGCTTTGTGAGCAGCCCCTGATCGAAAAATACCGCCGCAACATCATCCACGAAGGTTATGTATGGGAAGTCGATGAGTTTTTGGGCGAGAACCAGGGCCTGGTTGTTGCGGAAATCGAACTGTCGGCGGAAGACGCACCTTTCGCAAAACCTGAATGGGTGGGAGAGGAGGTAACCCATGATCCGCGCTATTTTAATTCCGCGCTTTCCGTCCTTCCCTGGTCCCGCTGGGATTTTAAATAGAAAATAACTATTGATAGGTTTTGGTTAATTTTCTTTGATAATGATTATCGCTTGCTTATGATGGGTCCATCGGCTGATAACTGACCAGCCACCGACTTCTAACGAGGATTTCATCATGGCCAAAACAGCAAGCTTTGCCGTTATACACTTCAGCGTGGCCTTCACTGTCGGCTACGCCCTGACCGGTAGTGTGGTAGTGGGCAGCGCCCTGGCGTTGATCGAACCCGCCATCAACACTGTCGCCTTCTACTTCCATGAGTTGGGATGGAAAAAACTTGAAGCGCACAGGGCAACCCTTGAGGAGGCTTTTGCTACCAGGGTTTAACGGGGAAACCCAATGCCGGTTCAAAACGATTAAGGCCAGCGTTTGCTGGCCTTAATCGTTTCGGATTGGTTAATCCTGTTCGTTAGCTTTTTCTTCGGCGGCAATCCGCGCTTCGCTGCGCCTTTTCATCAATCGACCGAAAAACAGGCCGGATTCAAACAGCATCCACATGGGGACCGCCAACAGTGTTTGGGAGAATACGTCCGGCGGTGTTAACAACATACCCACCACAAAACAACCGACGACAATGTAGCGACGTTTTTCCGCCAGGCCTTCGGGGGTTGCGACACCCGCCAAAATCAGTAATACCGTGGCAACGGGGATTTCAAAGGCAATACCAAAAGCCAGGAACATGTGCAGCACCAAATCCAGGTACTTGGTGATGTCCGTCATGGTACTCACGCCTTCCAGCTCAATACCCATGGTAAAACCGAAGAGCATGGGTAATACCAGGAAGTACGCGAAGGCCATACCGCTAAAAAACAGCACCACACTGGAAATCATCAGCGGAGCCGCCAACTCTTTTTCATGTTGGTATAACCCAGGGGCGATAAACCGCCAGATCTGGTACAGGATGAAGGGGATAGCGATATAAAGCGAAAGGTAAAAGGTCAATTTCAGCGGCGTGAGGAAGGGGGAGATCACGTCGGTTGCGATCATATTTGTGCCTTTGGGCAGCACGGCCTGCAAGGGCGCGGAAACAACCGCATAGATCTCCGTCGCGAACGGAAACAGGCATACAAATATGGCTAACAAAAAATAAATCACATACAACAGGCGATTGCGCAACTCGATCAGGTGTTGCACCAATGGCTGTTCTTTATCGTCTTCAACGGATCGATTCATGGATCTCTAACTGACCTGCAGCCTATTGGCCCGTATTGCCAGTGGGGTGGGGCGCCACTGTCGTTGCCGGGGTCTGGCTTTGCTGATTATTAGGGGGGGGCTGGATGGTAGCCGCCGTAGCTTGCGAGCCAAGGGGAGCGGACGGCATAACCTTACCAGATGCCGCTGTGTTAGCCGTTTGCTTGTGCGCGTCCAGGCTACTGTCCTCGCCGTGGGCATGGTCCGGTAGTTCTTCCGGTGGCCCATAATCGGCAGCGCTAGGGGTGTGCTCCCGGTTTGCATCCATAGGGTTTTGCTGGTCGTTATCCAGCACCCCATGCTCACGCAGGGACGCTTCCAGTTGCAAACGGGTTTCCTCGATATTGCGCATGATTTCTTCGTTGTGCAATTGGCGACGGATATCATCCGCGCCTATCTGCCGCTCGATTTCAGTGCGCGTTTCCGCCAGGCTGCGTTTGAGTCGGCCGATCCACAAGGCAACCGTGCGCACGGTACCTGGCAGTTGCTCGGGGCCTATTACCACCAGCGCAACGACAAGGCACAACAGCAGTTCGGTAAAACCAATATCAAACACGGATTAAACCTTGTTGTTCTGGTCAACTTTTTCAGCAGTTTGTTGCGCTGCCGCTTTCTGCTGTTGCTCCAGGTTCTTTTGCTCTTCCTCGGCTTTGGCCGCTTCTTCGCTGCTCATTGAATTCTTAAAACCCTTGATCATGCTGCCGAGGTCGCTGCCCAAGGTGCGCAAGCGTTTGGTTCCAAACAACATAACGACGATGGCCAGAACGATCAGCAATTGCCAAATACTGATGCCGCTAATACCCATGATGATGTCCTCGCAAAAAATTGGATAGGATGATTATTCTTGTGGGCGCGATGCTTTTTCATCGAGACCAGACACATTAAAACGCCGCGCCAGTTCGTTCAATACCGCATCGGCGTTTTCGCCGAGGTGAGACAGCATGACCAGGCTGTGGAACCAGAGGTCGGCTGTTTCATAGATCAAATCAGAATTGTCGCCACTGGCCTGGGCATCCTTGGCGGCCAGGATGGTTTCGGTGCATTCCTCACCGACTTTTTCCAAAATCTTATTCAGCCCTTTTTTATGCAGGCTGGCAACGTACGAGTCATCAGGATTTGCACTATTTTTGCGCGCCTCCAGGATTTCAGTCAGTTGTTTAAGGATATCGTTGCCCATGAAAATATCTGTTTACTGATGTTGTTAATAAATGTCGGAGGGGTCTTTCAGGACCGGGTCTACGGTTTGCCACTGGCCGTCTTTCAATATCCGATAAAAACAGGACTCCCGTCCGGTATGACAGGCAATACCACCGAGCTGTTCAACTTGAAGGACGATGACGTCTTCGTCGCAATCCAGGCGGATTTCGTGGAGTTTCTGGATGTGGCCGGAGGTTTCCCCCTTGTGCCAGAGTTTGTTGCGCGACCGCGACCAATAGACTGCTTCGCCGCGCGCGGCGGAAAGTTCCAGCGAATCACGGTTCATCCAGGCCATCATCAGGATACGCCCGGTTTTGGCGTCCTGTGCAATTGCCGGAACCAGTCCGTCGCTGTTCCAGTTAACGGCATCTAACCAACTGCTCATAATTTACTCTGTAGAATCTCACGCCAGCTTTTGTGCGCGCAATGCTTTTATCAGGTTATCGCGCAAATGTTGCAAATTGACGGTGCCAAGGATGGCGCTGGTAACGCCCGGGTGGGCATAGGCAAAATCCAGGGCGACCTGGATCGGGTCGCCAGCAGGTTGCGCATCATGGCAGATATGGCCGCTGCCGAGAACCTTTTTTAATAAAACCGCAACATCCCGTTGTGCGGATTTTTCGATAGCGGCCTTTTCATCCGGGTAATCCGCGCTGTAAACCAGCATTACCGCATCGCACAGGTCCGCCGCCAGGAGGCTTCCTTCCAGCGTTTTACTCGAAATGCCGAACGCGCGAATCCAGCCTTCCTGTTTAAGCTGTTGCAATGTTGGGATGACAGGGGTTTGGGTCAATATATCCAGGTCATTGCCATCGGAATGCACCAGCACCAGGTCCAGGTAATCGGTACGTAAACGGCGAAGCGAACGTTCCACACTGGCACGGGTATGCCTGGCGCTGTAATCAAAGCGGGAATGGCCTTCATTGCTAAACTTGCCGGGGGTAAATTCCTCACCCACCTTGGTGGAGATTACCCACTCCTTCCGCTCTTTTTTCAGCAAGCCACCCAGCCGCTCCTCGCTATAGCCATAGGCGGGGGCGGTGTCCAGCAGGTTGACCCCGAAATCGCGCGCGCAGGCCAGCAGGTCGCGCAATTGCTGGTCTTCCGGTAGTTCAAATGACGTAGGGTATTTGAGGCCCTGGTTGCGGCCAAACTTTACCGTTCCCAAGCCAAAGCGGCTGATTTCTATGTCGGTGCGCCCAAGGCGCCTGCGCGGCATCATTCGTCGTGTTCGTCCCGTTCTCTAAAGCGTAAAGCGAGGGCTTCCTCGGCACTCATTTTGGGTGGGAAGGCTAGTTCCCAAGGGGTTTGCCCCAGCCGGGCATAAGCCAGGGCGTGATGTAACTTAGCGAATCCCTCACCGGATTGCCCGGGATGTATACCCTCTGCCCGCAGTAACGCAATGGCTTGGTTGGCCAGGTTGGGTGCCAGGGTGAGCTTGGTGGGCCAACCTACCAGCAAATTGGTACCTTCGATTTTTTCCAGGAAGGCATTGTCGGGCCGGGCAAAGCCGGGTTGGAGCGGTTCGGCGCGTTCAATCGGCAGGGTCGCCCATTCAGCGCCCTCCAGGTTGATCCAGGGAATAAGCGTGCGCAATTCGGCTTCGGCAAGCGCGATCAGCTCGTCAGGGGCCATATTGACGCCTTTTTCCGCCAGGCTGCCGCCCAGGTACCAGATGTGGCCGCCATCGGGGAGGCGATGACTGGAAATGGTCAGGCGCGGTGTGGTGTCGGTTCCCAGGCAGTGGCCATAGAAATCGAAGGGGTGATGGTGTTTGACCATCACTTGCTGCAAAGGGCGCAACTGCATGGCTGGCTGCACATGGCCGATACTTGCCAGCAGCCGGGCATTGCCTTTACCGGCGGTGAAAGCAAAGCGCCGGGCGCGAATATCCAGGATTAAACCGGGCGTAGTCACGGCAAGGCCGAGATCGCCCTGCGGGTCTTTGTGTAACCGCGCCTGGTCCCAGTTGATCAGGAAGCAGTGCCCCTCAATATTGTGCGCCAGGTTGGCAACCAGGCTGGGCGTGTCCACAACCAAATCTTCCAGGCGATAAAGGCTGCCGTTAAACAGTGGGTGACGCAACAAGGGCGGGCGATGGTTCGGGTTTACCGGCTCGACGCGACCGCGGGTGATTTTGCTGGCGAGGAAGCTCGTGAGTTTGCTGCCCAGGTCATCGCCCGACCACATAAAAAAATGATCACTGAGGATGCGGGTGTGGCGTAAATCCACCTCGCCTTCGCCGCAAAGGCAGGCACGCCAGTGCTTGGGCATTTCCGCTATAGCCTCGGAGGCTCCGGTTAATGCGCCGGCCAGCGTATATTTCATGCCGCCATGGATCATGCCCTGGGAGGCCAGTGTTTGACCGCCGCCCAGGGTCGAGGACTCAAACACCGCTACCGAATAGCCTGCGCTTTTGGCGCGGTTGGCTAACCATAAGCCCGCAACGCCACCACCGATGATGGCGAGATCGAGTACAACCCTGGTTGATGGTGTGGTCATGGGGGTTAACGGTCCGGAAAAAACCAGCTTGGGCAAAATGGGCGCGCAGTATAAGTCTTTCCGCTGTGAATTGCCCTTGCCGCAGCAATGGGTTCTGCTGCTAATATGCAGAAAAATTTTACGGGCCAATCGATCAGCATGTCATTCACCTTGTTGTTAACGGATGTTATCTCCCCCCTGGGCAAAACGCTTGAGCACGAACTTGAGCGCGAGCCATTTAAAGTGCTGGCGCCGGGTGCGGAAATTGATTGGGCCGATCCAGCCAGCTTTGCCGATTATCTCAACGGGCATAAGGTGGATTTGGTCATCAATAGCCGTGGCTGGGAGGAGGCTTACCACGCAGGTGGGCAGGCCGCCTTGCTGCGAACCGCGGAAACCCTGGCGATGAACTGCTCATCGGCGGATATCCCGCTTATCCATTTTTCCAGCTATACCGTGTTTGGCGCTGATCCCAAGGGTACCCATAGTGAAAAGGATGGGGTAGCACCGCTGAATGAAACCGGCCGTGCCTTTGTGGAGGCCGAGCATCACATCGCCCAGGTTCCGAAACATATTATCCTGCGGTTGAGCTGGGTTATTGGCGCCCATGGGGACAACCTGCTGACGCGGTTGCTCAGCGCCTATTTGGCGGGCGCGTCTGTTAGCGTCAATCGCCAATTGCGCGGGGCGCCCACCGCAATGGCGGATGCAGCGCGGGTCGCGGTCGCCCTGGTGAAGCAAATCAGTTGCGGTGCCGGGAATTGGGGAGTGATGCATTATTGCAGCGGCGATGCCTGCACCCAGGACGAGTTTGCCGAGCATTTGTTGCAACTGCTCATCCAGCAGCAATTGCTTACCGCCGAACCCAGTTTGACGCTGGTCGATGAAGAGCCGGGGAATGAACCGCTCAGTGCGATACTCGGTTGTCGTCGGGTGCGTGATTACTTCGGTGTGCAGGCGCGCTCCTGGCGCCCGAGTTTATTGCCGCTGGTCAAACAGTGGTTGCACAACCGCGAACAACACAAACCGCAATAATCCGCACCTAGCTGGAGAAGCCCGGCAAAGTCTTGGCGGGGTGGCGTAATTGCTCTCCCAGTTTTACACCGTTTAGTTCGATGTATTTATAAGAAAAACGGGCCGCTATCAAACAAATCCCCGTCGCTAGTAGCGCATAGGCAAGCAGGCTGAATGCGCCCGTACCCAGCCATGGGGTGATGAGGTTAAGCGTGACCACCAGCAGCATCCAGTGGGTAAGGTAGAGGCTGTAGGAAACATCACCGAGGAAGGTGAACGCGGGGCGCGCGAGTAACGAGAACCTCTCGGGCAAATAATAAATGGCCGCAACCAGCGGGGTAATCATAGCCGTTTCCCAGTACACGATCCAAAGGGCGCCGTAGGACGGCGTAATGACCATCCTCATTCCGTAAAACAGGATTGCCAGGGTGAATACCAGCATCCAGAAATAAACGGCAGGCAGTTTAGCCAGGAAGTTAGCCCAGGATTGTCCCCACAATAAAATGGTCAGCCCCAGGTAAAACGTAATCATGTAAAAATTCCAGTGGTGCTGGAATTCGATATTGACCAGCGAAAATCCCACGCAAGCAACCACTGCCAGCAAGATATAACCTGCACGGCTGCCGGTGAGGATCATTAGCGGAATCAGCAGGGAGCCAATAATTTCAATGTAAATTGACCAGATCGGCGGGTTGGGTTTGAGGGAGTAACCGAAATAAGCGGCAACGAGTTTGGTTAACGAAAAATCCCCGAAAGACCGGTCATAGAACGGATACTGCATACGGTCGTTAATCAAAAATAAATAAAGGCCGCCCAGGCTGACGGTGACCACCAGCAACGGCATGATGCGGAAAAAACGCCTGTGCAGGTAGGTGATAGTGCGGTTGTAAGTCAATTCCTGTTTGGCGAGTGCGGCACCGACAACAAGCCCGCTCAGTACAAAAAAGAAGGTGACCGCGCCGCTGCCGTTAAAAATATGGGGAAATTGGAAATCGCCGTTCGCTTCTTCAACACGCGTTTGGATATGGCTGAATAAAACGACCAGGGCAGCTACGCCGCGCAATGAATGCAGGGGCATGGAAAAGCCCCGGTGTTGGGCCGCTTTGACAAAAAGATTCATCGGGAATTCCCTGCAGAGCTAAGTTGAAGCGTGTTATGCAGGCTGTATGCCACCGCTTCGCCAACAGCGATTAATGTGACGGAGTAGTTAAAAAGCGTTACCGGCGGAGTAGCTGGCGCTGTAAATTTTACGGCTAGGCTGTAAAAAGCGCCTGTTCGCAGCGTGCGGCGCCAGGGCGAAACGCGTTGAAACAGTGCATCCAGTTATTTCACAAAGAAAAACGCCAGGCTTTAACCTGGCGTTATGAGCAATGGTTTTCCCGCTGGAGCCTAATCACACTTTTTGAAACACCAGGGTGGCATTGGTGCCCCCAAAGCCAAAGCTGTTGGACATCACGCGATTGAGCTTCACATTGTCCTGGCGCTTAAGAGCGATAGGCATACCCTCCGCTTCTGAATCCAGGGTGTCAATGTTGGCTGAAGCGCAGATGAAGTCATGTTCCATCATCAATAGGCTATAAATCGCTTCCTGCACACCGGTTGCCCCCAGGCTGTGGCCGGTAAGGGATTTTGTTGAACTGATCGACGGAATCCTGTCGCCAAAGGTTTCCTTAATGGCCTTGAGTTCGGCCAGGTCGCCGACCGGGGTTGAGGTCCCGTGGGAGTTGATGTAATCGATGTTGCCCTGTACGGTTGCCAGCGCTTGCTTCATGCAGCGCACCGCGCCCTCGCCCGAGGGTGCAACCATGTCATAGCCGTCGGAAGTTGCGCCATAGCCGACTACTTCGCCATAGATTTTCGCGCCGCGCGCCTTGGCATGTTCGTATTCTTCCAATACCAGGCAGCCGCCGCCGCCCGCAATCACAAAGCCATCGCGATTCGCATCATAGGCGCGTGAGGCCATTTCCGGTGTTTCATTGTATTTGGTAGACAAGGCGCCCATGGCGTCGAACAGGCAAGTCAGTGACCAGTGTTCCTCTTCGCCGCCACCCGCGAAAACCACATCCTGCTTACCGAGCTGGATCAATTCCATTGCATTTCCGATGCAATGGGCACTGGTGGCACAAGCGGAGGAAATTGAATAATTGATGCCTTTGATTTTGAAGGGCGTCGCCAGGCATGCTGAGGTCGTAGAGCCCATGGTTTGGGTGACGCGGTACGGGCCAACGCGTTTTAACCCTTTTTCACGCAATATGTCGGCCGCTTCCACCAGGTTCTGCGATGATGCGCCGCCGGAACCCATAATAATGCCGGTACGCTCGTTGGAGACCTGGTCTTCGCTCAACCCGGAATCGGCAACCGCCTGTTGCATGGAAAGATAAGCGTAGGCCGCCGCATCGCCCATAAAACGCAAGACCTTGCGATCAATAAGTTCGGAAAGGTTGATATCAATCGAACCGGCAACATGGCTGCGAAAGCCTTTTTCTTTATAGGTTTCCTGGAATTTGATACCGGAACGGCCAGCGCGCAATGCATCCAACACGGTATTTTTATCATTGCCCAGGCAGGACACGATTCCCATACCGGTTACAACAACGCGTTTCATAGGCTACCTCTTACTGTTTGCTAAAGCGCCTGAATAACAGGTTTGACAATAATTCTGGCGAAGTTATCTGACGGGTTATAAACGGGAGCATTATGCCACAGGAACATGGATGCTCGCCGCTATCGTTATCTTCTAAAACTAGAAGCTATCCGTGTTCTGGAACAGGCCGACGCGCAGGTCGTGGGCAAAATAGATGTCCTTGCCATCGCAGGACACACGGCCATCGGCGATTCCCATGATGAGTTTGCGCTCGATAACGCGCTTTAAATTGATGTGATAGGTAATCTTTTTAGCCGTGGGCAGGATTTGGCCGGTGAATTTCACTTCGCCGCAGCCCAGGGCACGACCGCGACCAGGGTTACCTTTCCAGCCCAGGAAAAACCCCACGAGTTGCCACATGGCATCCAACCCCAAACAGCCGGGCATCACCGGGTCGCCGGGAAAATGGCAGTCAAAGAACCACAGGTCGGGGTGGATATCCAGTTCAGCCACGATTTCGCCCTTGCCAAATTCGCCGCCGGTCTGGCTGATGTGCATAATGCGGTCAAGCATCAACATATTGGGTTTGGGAAGTTGCGCATTACCCGGGCCAAATAGCAGGCCATCACCGCATTTGAGCAAGTCTTCGCGGCTGTAAGAGCTTTTGGGTTCAAAAAGAATCATGGATTTTACTCATCGTGTTAGCTGGCGGGCCAAGGCGGCAGACCGCGCACAAAAGTGCGCCATTCTAACCGCTGTAGCCAAGTTGTCCAGTTACGGGCGAAGGGGGCCAGACCGGCATAGAAATCAGGATCATTTGCCATGGCGCCTAAGGTGTCGGCTAGAAACTGCGGGCGAGGGAAAACTCCGCGAGTTGTTTCATGGCCTGGGTAAAGTGGTTATCGGGCAAAAGCGAAAGTTGCGCCAGGGCGTCATTCACCTGTTGCCTTGCGCAACCCAGGGTATAGGCCATACCGCCAGTAGCCTGGACAATTTCCAGGATCGCCGGTAACTGGCTGGCATCACCGTTACGAATCGCGTTGGCAATAAGCTCGGCTTGCCCGGGTGTGCCGGTGCGCATGGCATGGATTAATGGCAGGGTGGGTTTGCCTTCGGCCAGGTCATCCCCTACGTTTTTACCGAGGGTTGCGGCATCACCGGTGTAATCCAGTGCATCATCAACCAACTGGAAGGCGACACCGACTTTACGTCCGTAGGTTTTCAGCGCCTGGCGCTGTGCCGGAGTTGCAGCGCAGATAACCGCAGCCACCTCGCAGGCCGCCGCAAAGAGAATCGCGGTTTTTTTATCGATAACGCGGAAATAGTTTTCCTCATCCACGTTCGGATCTTTGGCATTGACCAATTGCTGTACTTCACCTTCGGCAATGATGTTGGTGGTATCGCTGAGGATCGCCATCACATCCATGCTGCCGATTGCCACCATCATCTGGAAGGCGCGGGAATAAAGGAAATCACCCACCAATACGCTGGGCGCATTTCCCCACTGGGCGTTGGCGGTAGGGCGGCCGCGCCTCAGGTTGGATACATCAACTACGTCATCGTGAAGCAGGGTGGCGGTGTGGATGAATTCAATAATCGCTGCCAGCGACAAATGATCCTTACCTGAATATCCCAGGGCGTTGGCGGTAAGCAGCACCAGCAGGGGGCGCAAGCGTTTGCCGCCAGCTTCAACCAGGTAGTGACCGATATTTTCCACCAGGCCCACATCGGAATGGAGCTTGTCGATAATCAGTTGGTTTACCGCAGTGAAATCGTCTTTCACTGCCTCATGAAATGGCAGCATGGAATTTTCTTATTTATGAATGGATAGGGTGGCGGCCATGCTAGCAGTGAGGACTTGAGAGTCAAGTAAAAAGCGGGATGGCCCGGCTGGCATTTATCTGTCAGGCCAATGCAATTAAGGGGTTAAACCAGTCAATTTGCGGCGAATGTTCACAGGCGGCAGCAAGCGCACAGTAACTGGCGTCGGGCAGTTGCCATTGGTGAAATTGCCATTTATCGGTAACGGATGTGATTCCTGGTGTTGGGGAAATATCAACGGTGATGGTGTCCTTCAATTGGAAGTTAAGATTTTCCAATCCCGCAGAGATCCCTACACCCATGGCCTTGAGCAGTGCCTCCTTCAAGGTCCAGAGTTGATAGAAATAGCGGGTTTGTTCCTCACCCTGCCGCTGCTGGAGTTGGGTAACTTCGTCGGGGTGATAGTAGTTGGCGGCAATGCCGGCCAGGTCACGTGAATGCTTGCCTTGCTCCACATCGATGCCGATTTGCATGTCCCGGGCCACTGCCAGCACCGCCCAATGCCCGCTGTGGCTCAGGTTGAATTGGAGCGCGCTGCCGGGAATGTAAGGCTTGCCTTTTTCGCTTCGCTTAAATGCCACCGCCTGCGGCAACTCGTGCTGGTACAGTCCCAATACTTTACGCAATAACCAGCGGCTGGCGATGTATTCGTTTTTACCGCGCAGGAATTTTTGTGCGCGCTCATGCTCATCATTGCTCATCATTTCCAGGGCCTGCTTCATGGCAAGGTTGCTGAACTGCTGGACATCCAATAACCACAGGTGAACCTGGCCAGTGGAGAGTGGTGTGGGTGATTGAAGCAGGTCAGGTAAGAGTTGCATAGCTAGTCCTCGTCGCGGCGGCCCATGATACGCGGTGATATTTTCTTACGCCAATGCCGGGGCAGTGGTGGAGCAATGCAATTCACTCCGCGGGTTTGCATTTGGAACTACCGCTTTGCACCCGCTCCGCAAATCAGCGACAATCCGCGCCCTCAAAAAAAACGAAACCTATTCTGGAGCCATCATGCAAATCACTGCCGACAAAGTTGTCAGCTTTCACTACCGCCTCAGCGAAACCGGCGGTGAATTATTGGAATCATCCTACGAGGCGAGTCCTACGCTTTACCTCCACGGCCATAACAATTTACTGGCTGCGTTGGAAGCTGCGCTGGAAGGTAAAGCAAAAGGCGATAAAGTGACTGTGAGTATTACCCCTGAACAGGGTTATGGTGACCGCAAGGAGGGCGCGATCCAGCGTATCCCGATCAAACACCTGATTGATCACGAAAAAATCAAAAACAAGTTAAAACCGGGAATGAAGGTTGCGGTGAACACCCAGCAAGGCGCCTGGGAAGCGATTGTGGTTAAGGTGGGTAAGTTCAATGTGGACATCGACAGCAACCACCCGCTTTCTGGTAAAAACCTGGATTTCGACATTGAAGTAATGGAAGTGCGCGACGCGACCGACGATGAAATTGCCCATGGCCACGCCCACGGTGTTGGTGGTCATCACCACGAATAATTCAAAATCCTTTCGAACTGCACCTTATCCGAGGTGGATGGATTGCCACCTTGGGGTGCAGTTCAACAATGCAGGCCTTATCCTGATCAGGAAATAGCCTTTCATACCCTAAACGGATTGGCACCCTATCAACCCGGGTGCTCGACCATCGGGCAAATGTCGGGATGTTCCGCCCCTGCATTTTTTACCGGCACTTGTCCTATGTATTGGTGCAATGATTCCTGTGATTTCGATGGGGGCTGTATAGGTCTCGCGTTCATCTGATACACACAACGGGTATCTTCCTGGCCGGCTAGCGATGGGGTTAGTATTCGGTTGGGATATTTGCGTCCTGGCGCATATAAAATTGCGCAAGTTGCTCAAAGAACATCAACGCAGTTTGGAAAACTGATCAAGGAAATACGCAATGGCGCTAAGTAATTTTAGATACTTGTTGTTTTTTTCAATCGCAATTGGCGTGTCCGGCTGCAATGAGCCGCGAACTGCCACGGCCAATAATACTTCCATTTTGCAGCCTTGCCCCGGTTTTCTTGAAACGGGAAAACCGCCACTGGCATATAGCGCTGAATGCGGCCGCATAACCGTGAAAGAGAATCGCTCCGATCCCGCCAGCAAAGACATCACTGTAGAAATTTTGCGGTTGCCTGCGATCAGTCCCGCCGCCCGGCAAGATCCACTATTTTTAATCCAGGGGGGACCGGGTGGTTCCTCAATTGAATTGGCCAGTTTTATCCACGGATTTTTTGCGGATGTGCGTAAAAATCGCGACCTGGTTTTTGTTGACCAGCGCGGCACGGGAAAATCCAATCCCTTGCGATGCGAGCAGTTAAGTTCGGCGGAATTGCAACTACCGGAACTGGTGCAGATGGAAAAATATGTCGCGCTGATGCAGCAATGCGCGACGGAAAAAAAAGAATCCCTGCCTTTTTACACCACGTTACACGCCGTGCAGGATCTGGACGCCGTGAGGCAGGCATTGGGTTACGCAGAGGTAAACCTGTGGGGTGTTTCCTACGGTACGCGCGTTGCGCTTGAGTATGCCCACCGTTATCCGCAACATACCCGAAGCATTGTCCTGGACGGCGTAGCGCCAAAAGAAATCGCCTTGTCAAAATTCACAGCGAGGGATTCATTAGCGGCGTTGGAAGCCGTCAATAACGAATGCCGTGAACAGCCAGCTTGCGCACAATTGTTTGGCGATATCGTGCAAAAAGCGGAGAGCGTATATGCCCGATTACAATTGGCAGACCAAAGCGGTACGCCGCTTGTGATTAATTACGAACATCCATTAACGCAATTGCCGGATCAATTAACCCTGACCGCCAAAACGTTTTCCATGCTGGTTTTCAGTGCGCTTTATTCGCGTGATTTAACCGTACTCTTGCCCCAGGCAATCAGCCATGCCGAGCAGGGGAATTACCGGTTGCTGGCGACGCTTTTTGCGCTTTCCCTCGAACAGTCACAGAAAATGAATATTGCCGACGCTATGCATTTCAGTGTGATTTGTAACGAGGACTGGCATTTTATTTCCACTACCGATGTAGAAACTACACCGCCCTTTTTTGGGCTCAATGCCATTAAGGAACGGGATGCGGTGTGCGCATTTTGGCCGAAAGCCTATTTGCCAGATGACTATTGGGCGCCGATTCACACCGACGTCCCTGCACTGTTGCTTTCCGGTAAACATGATCCGGTTACACCGGAAATATGGGCTGATCTGGTCGCCGGTAATTTACCCAATGCGACCCGCCTGACAGCAGCGGGCGGTAATCACGGTATTTCCACTGAAGGCTGTGTGCCGCAAATTATCGCGCAATTTATTGAGCGAGCGTCCATGCATGATGTCAAAACGGAATGTGTTGCCAACATCAAACCCTTACCCCTGATATTGGGCGCCAATCAAAAAAAGGCGTCCTCATCGGCAACCAGCAGTTCCATTTCCAGTGAAGGAGCTACACAGTGATTCGCGTAGAACAACTTGGGAAAATATTTCCGGCGAAAGTAGCCAGCGCGGCTTTTCCTTTTGCAACTAAAAAAATTGCAGCGAAAGATATAGTGGCCTTAAACAATGTGAGCTTTACATTGAATGACGGCGAAATTACCGGGCTCCTGGGTTTGAATGGCGCGGGAAAATCCACATTGATGCGTTTGATATACGGGTTGCTGCAACCTTCCAGCGGCGATGTGTGGGTGGACAATTTTGCGGTGAGCAAGAATCCTGATCTTGCACGGCAACAACTGGGTGTATTGCCGGATGACGCTGGCTTATATAAACGTTTGACCGCGCGGGAAAATATTCGCTATTTCGCTGAGTTGCAGGGCATGGGCGGGGCAGCACTTGAACACTCAACCAATCAATTAATGGATTGGTTGGGTATGGCTAACATTGCGGACCGCCGCGCGGAAGGTTTTTCCCTGGGGGAGCGAATGAAAACCGCCTTGGCGCGCGCTATTGTGCATCAACCCCGGCATATATTGCTCGACGAACCCACTAATGGCCTGGATGTAATTACAACGCGGGCAGTTCGTCGTTTACTGCAAGAATTAAAAGCACAAGGGCGATGCGTGATTTTCTCCAGCCATTTAATGCATGAAGTGAGCGGTCTGTGCGATCGCATTATTGTTATTGACCGCGGCAATATTTTGGTGGATGGCGATTTGGATACCATTAAAGAAGCCGGTCAAGCCGATAATCTGGAAGATGCCTTTGTGAACCTGGTTGAGCAGAACAAGGAGGTAAATAATGAATAAATTATTCACAGTGTTTAAAAAAGAATGGCGTGACGCCTGGCGTGATAAGAAAAGCTTGCGCATGACGTTGCTAATGCCGATTTATTTTGTGGCGGTGTTTGTTGCTTCAGTGTTATTCGCAATCCATATGAGCCAGCAGTCGCGCGCGACCAATGCGGAACCTATTAAGTTGCCGGTGGTGGGCGCAGGGCAACTTCCCGCATTAATTGATTGGCTGGAAGAACGCGGGTTAAAAGTGGCGCCGGTCGGCGACGAAGCTTATCGACAAGTGGAGGAATCAACACTGGACTACGCGTTGATAATCCCCAAGGATGCCGCAGAAAAATTCGCTACGGGCGAGAGCATTGAATTGGCTTTGGTATTTGATATTACCAACAACAAGATCCACGGCAGCTTAAATTTTGTAAGGCAGCAAATATGGAGCTGGAACTCACGTATGGGAAGTTTGCGGTTATTGTCGCGCGGTATTTCCCCGGCGGTGGTTAATCCGGTTTATATCCGCGATTTGAACATCGCCAGTGATGAGAAGATGGGCTTTTTTGTGATGATGAGTTTGCCCTTGCTGTTAATCCTCACGGCGTTCATGAGCAGCGTAGGCTTTACTGCCGATATGGTGGCGGGTGAGCGCGAACGACGCTCGTTGGAATCGCTATTAATTACCCCGACTAAATCCTCCGCATTAATCCTTGGGAAATGGCTGAATAGTTTTTCATTAACCTTGATCGTCCTAACGGTGGAAATGTTGCTGTTGGGATTGGCTTTCGGCAACCTGCCGTTTAATGAATTGGGCCTGCGCGTGAATGTGACGCTGGCCGATTTATTCGGTGTATTCGTGGTATTGGCCTCGGTTGCTTTTATCGCAACGGGGCTGCAATTTTTCATTTCAATTTTTGCGCGAAGCTTTAAAGATGCGCAAACCTATATGGGTTTAATGGTATTTATTCCCATGGTGCCGCTGTTTTATACCTTATTTAATCCCAGTGCCTATGCCGACTGGTTTCGCTGGGTGCCTATTCTGGGGCACCAGGTGCTGATCAAGGATTTATTATTAGGCGGGCAAACCTGGCTATGGCAATTTGCCCAGGTATGGCTGGTTTCAGTGGCATTGGGTGTACTGATGTTATGGTTTACCATCCGGCAGTTACGTAAACCAAAAATTGTTTATGGGATGGGTTAGGTTAATGCCAATTTCCCATCCGGTTCATTATTGTGGTTGAAGAGCCCGCAACGAATGTAATTTATGGGAGCAATAGGAATTGATAAAAATAATCGTAACCTCAGTGATTTCCTTTGGGTTAGGGGCGGTGGCCACCTATTCATTGCTTTCGCAGAATGCCCATGAAGTTACCGCGGTGGAAGCCCAGCCGATAATGGAAGTGCAGCGGAATAACCGCTCGCAACCAACCAGTGTCCACGCCGACTATATCCGCCAATTGGAAGTGTTAAATCGAAAATTAACACAGGAACTGCAAGTCGCGCGTGAATCAGTGAATACAGATCTGGCGCACGCACCTGCGCAACCACGCATTGAAATGGCGGATTTTGAAGCCTATTACAGTGCGCGCAAAAATTCGGAAGCGTTTAGCCAGTATTTGCAAAATGTTTCTTCAGCGGGTTACGTAAAAGATTTGGCTGGAAAATTTGACGCTGAGGCGGTTGATAGCCAATGGGCAACGGATTACGAAGCGCGGTTAAATACCCTGCTTGAATCGGATTCGGTTTCCAATAGCTTTTTGCCGCAATCGGTCATTTGTAAATCGCGACGTTGCCAGATTAAGGTGGCGATAACAAGCATCGAACAAGCCAACCAAGTGATGGAAACTTTTTCGGCGGCAATTAATAACAACGAGTTAGCTATCGATAAAAGTATGGTGGTGTCCGCGCCGGATATGGATGAAGGAGTGGTAAGCCTTTATGTGGCGCGTGATGCGGATGTAAAAATTCATGAATAAATGCATCCGCATCAAGTAGAGCGCCGATATAAATTACGATGAAGAAAAGCGAACCCCGTGGTTCGCTTTCTTGTTATCGCGTCTAGTTCTGCGGTGGCTGGGTAGACTGGAAATGCGGATAATCAAGCACGGCGAGATAGAAACCTTCCAGGTTGGGATAGGGGGAAAAATCGACTTGGTTACGCAATTTGCACCAACCGATGTAGCAAGCCAGGCGCAATTGGGCGTCGGTGTAAGGCGCGCTTAGCGGCAAATCCAATCGGTTTAATTCAGCCAAGGTAGATTCAATTCGCGCTGCCTGGCGTTGTAAATAAGGAATTGCCTGGATATCAACCCCGTCGCGTTTAATAAAAAATAAATTAACAGTGGTATCCAGCGCTGTGTTTGCGAGGCAAAACTCATCCTGTTCCTTCGCGGACTTGCAAAAAGTTTGTCCGGTTTTTTCGCGCAGATATTTGATAATTGAACTTGAGTCCGTAAAAAAAATATCACCATCTTCCAAAAAAGGAACGCGCTTGGTTGGTGACTTAATTGCGCTGCTGGCCTGGTCCGTTTCTATAAAATCGCAGGGTAATCCTGTTTCCAGCAAAACTATACGCACATGGCGCACGAAGGGTGACGTAAAACTACCGAAGAGCTTCATAAAAACCTCAAGTTTATTGGGTTACCGCCGGAGGCAATTTAAAAGCCTGGCGGGCAAGCAATTTCCATTCTCCCTGTTGTTTTTGCCACACCAGCAAGACACCGAGTTTAATAGTGTTGGGTGTGCCGCCATCTTTAATATCCGCATTTACTGTGTGACGCACCAATGCGGTATCGCCAGAAACGGTAATGGATTGCTCGCTCAGATCCATACTAACGAAATCGGATTTGCCACTCGCAATTTTCCCGACAAATGCCGCCTGGTCTTCAATTGTTCCACTGGAGTGGCCATAGCTAAGCGCAGGGGAAGATAAGGCCTTTAGCGCCTCGGCATCCGCATCAATCATCGCCTGGCGTAGCTCGGAAACTTTTTGGGCCAGGCTTTCAATATCGGCATCTTTGGCGGCTAATGGCGCGCTAACCAGGCAAAGTAAAATGCTGGTCGCCATAATGTATTTAAATGGTCTGGATGTGCGCATCAATAAAGGCTTCCCGGGGTTTAATGGATATAGGCGACCGAATACCACTTTTGATTTGGAAGTCATTGTAGCCATTTATACCGGCGGGTGACAAAGCAATTATGTGATTCGGTGCTGAGGGAGGCGTTGCTTATTTCGAGATTGTTTTTGACAAAAGCAATTAATACTACCGACACTGGTAGCAGGTTGTTACTCTTTCCAGGAGTCGTTTAGTTGCATCCGGGAAGTATCAGGGCCGCAAAACAATTAAAGGAGCTTGGCATATGCGGAACCAACATAACATGACAGTGGGCAGTCCAAAGCCCGCAAACACTTCTTCAGAAACCTCCCCTTTGGCCGAACGGTTGCAACATGTTGTTGATGACCGTCGCGGTGTCCAAAAAGCCGTACCGATTGATTTGGGACGTTACCTCAACGAATTGCAGCTTCGTGCATTGCACAGCCTCGAACGTTTTGGCTGGCATTTGTGGTTTGTGCGGCGGCCGTTGCTGATGCAACCGGTTGTGGTGGTAAATAATCCGGAATCCACCCAGCACGCCGTGCTGGAAGAGGATGGTTCCGTGAATTTGAAATCACAACTACATGTCCGCCGGTAGCTACAACGGGTAACAGAATTATTCAGGTGGGATTCAGTGGTGGAATCCTAGCATCAATACCGTACCCTTTCGGAGCTGATGCCATGAAGAAAATGTTGCTGGCTGCAATAATTGCATGTATTTCCCTGGCCATTTCCGGATGTGGCGACGATTCGGTTGCAGCGGATCCTCATCATGAGGATTATGTCCCGGAATTGCTGCTATTCGATATTATTGATAGTTACGACACGGATACCGCCCAGTCTAATCACCCGCCGTTGGCGTTAAGCCCTTATCTTTATGATGGCCTCTATGAAATTTTTTGGGAAGTGAACAGCCTGGAAGACTATACGGTCACGTTGCGTATTAATGACCGTCCGACTTTAACCAATAGTTTGGTCATCCATTCGCAAGTATGCGGCGCCGGGCGGCGTTGCGATCAGGGCGGAAGCTGGATGTGTGAATACACGAATGATTTCTATATGTCCTGTGATGGCTCCAGTTTTGAGCGGGATATTTATCCGCTAGTGAGTAGCGTTCCGCAACAAGTCTATTTATTTTTGGAAATTTGCGACTCAGATTCCGGTTATTGTGAATACGATTATTACCCTGTCACACTGGAATAAATTCAAAAAAATTTACTAGCGCAAGGATTGCGCTGGATAATTTCCCTTCCTGCCGTCATGCTTGTTATTTTGAGCTGATGTTAGCACATGATCACCGATCCTGTATTTTATTACCTCGCTGTTCCCGTAGTAATCCTGGTGGGTATGTCCAAAGGCGGTTTTGGCGGCGGCTTCGGCACGCTCGCCGTTCCGCTGTTGGCATTAATGATCGACCCCCGCCTCGCGGCCGCGATTTTATTACCCATTTTATGCAGTATGGACGCCGTGAGCTTATGGAGCTTTCGCGGCACCTGGGACAAACTCAATTTAAAAATACTTTTGCCTGGCGCACTGCTTGGCACAGTTGCTGGCGCGTTGACATTTGAAATGACGAATGCCGACTGGATTCGTTTGGTTATCGGCCTTTTATCAATTTATTTTGTGGCGCATTATGTGTGGGGCAGGCGTTTTCTGGAGCAATTGCAAGAGCGAAAACCCAATAAAGTTGCGGGCAGTTTCTGGGGCTCGGTGGCAGGCTATGTGAGTTATATTGCCCACGCTGGCGGCCCTCCAGTGGCGATTTATTTATTGCCGCAACATCTTTCCAAATCGGTTTTGGCCGGAACAACCATTTTATTTTTTGCCATTATCAATTTTATTAAATTAATTCCCTATGCCTGGCTGGGGCAAATCAATGGTGAGTCCTTTTACACATCATTAATTTTACTGCCTTTGGCGCCGTTAGGGGTAACGCTGGGTGTTTACCTGCATCACCGCGTTTCCGATAAAGTTTTTTATTGGATTAGTTATGGTTTCCTGTTATTGGCTGGAATCAAGTTAACTTATGAAGGGATGCAGGGGCTATGGTTTTAGCTCCATTACCTCACCCGTGACTTGTTGTGTGGCGGCACTACTGGCTTCGCTGCTGGAATCGACCGGCAAGTTGCAATATTGATTAATTTTTTCTTCAATTTTAGCGGCCGCGCTGGATGTTTTTTGTTGTTGTTTCCAAAACTTGCATTCCACGCTGTTTTGCTTGGCAGTCCTTAATTTTTCGAGGCGCTCTGCTTCGGCTTTATTTTCCAGATTTTGCTCGCGCCTTGCTTCTGCTTCGGCAAGAAAGGCAGCGTGAGTCATTTCCGGTGTGGCATCTGCCTCGGTGAGTGGCATACTGCCGGGCATAGAAGATATACCCGATCCTTCGGATGGTTTCGCTTGTTCAAGTTGTGCGATTGCGGCTTGCATCGCGCTTTGTTGAATGCGTCCTGGTTTATTGCCAGATGCTGTTTCCGGTGTGGGAGCCATCAGCAGGTATACACTTAAACCACCCAGACAAAATAAAGCCATGCCCGCGGCGATTACCTTTTTACCAATTTCCATTGCGTTCTCCTGGTGCAATTGGTTTGACAGTAACTTAACCCGCCGGCTGTTTACTGGCGGGTTAGGATTAAATTTATTTATTTTTCTTTAATGCTTGTTGCAATAGTGCCCCCATACTGCCCATGGCTGCGGGGGCAGGGTTATTTTTTTGCGCAGCGCGTTGCTGGTTCTGGGAGGGAGTGCGAGAGCCTTTATTACCTTCCACTTTCTCACCCGGAGTATCATCCAGGCGCATGGAAAGGGCGATACGCTTGCGCGGTACATCCACTTCCATGACTTTCACTTTCACAATTTCACCCGCTTTCACCGCATCGCGCGGATCTTTAATGAAGTTGTGCGAAAGCGCGGAAATATGTACCAGGCCGTCCTGGTGCACGCCGATATCAACAAAGGCCCCGAAATTGGTTACGTTGGTCACGGTTCCTTCCAGTATCATGCCGGGAACAAGGTCGGTAATTTCTTCCACACCTTCCTGGAACTGCGCGGTTTTGAATTCGGGGCGAGGGTCGCGGCCGGGCTTGTCCAGTTCTTTAATAATATCGGTGACTGTCGGCACACCAAATTTTTCATCCGTATAGTCTGCCGCTTTCAGGCCGCGCAAAAACGAGGAGTCGCCAATTAAACTTTTAATGTCGCGCGCATTTTTTTGCGCAATTTTTTCAATGATGGAATAGGACTCGGGGTGAACCGCAGAAGCATCAAGCGGGTTATCGCCGCCCGCCACACGCAAGAATCCCGCTGCTTGTTCAAAGGTTTTTTCGCCGAAACGCGGTACCTTTTTCAATGCGGCGCGCGAATTAAACGCGCCGTTTTGGTTGCGAAATTCAACGATGTTGTTTGCAAGGGTGGTATTTAATCCCGATACGCGTGCAAGCAGGGCAGCGGATGCGGTATTCACTTCCACACCTACGGCGTTCACACAATCCTCAACCACAGCATCGAGTGAGCGCGCCAATTGCGACTGCGATACATCGTGCTGGTATTGGCCAACACCGATTGATTTCGGATCGATCTTTACCAATTCAGCCAGCGGGTCTTGCAGGCGACGGGCGATAGAAATCGCACCGCGAATGGTTACATCCAGGTCAGGGAATTCCTTTGCGGCAAATTCAGAGGCCGAGTAAACCGACGCGCCGGCTTCGTTAACCACCACACTGGTAGCCTGGATATCTTTGTGCGCTTTTAAAACATCTTTCACAAATTTTTCAGTTTCACGCGATGCAGTACCGTTGCCGATAGCGATCAAACCGACATTGTGTTTTTTGCAAAGGTGCACGATTACCGCTTCGGATTCAGCAATCTTATTAAACGGCGGTGTGGGGAAAATTGCGCAGTGATCCATTACTTTTCCTGTCGCATCGACCACAGCCACTTTGACGCCGGTACGCATACCGGGATCCAGGCCGATAGTAGCTTTTTGTCCGGCGGGCGCAGCGAGCAATAAATCCTTCAGGTTGGAGGCAAATACTTTAATCGCTTCTTCTTCCGCTTTTTCACGCAACTCACCGAGCAAATCCGTTTCCAGATGCGTAAGCAATTTTACCCTCCAGGTCCAGCGCACCACTTCGGCCAGCCAGCCATCGGCGGCGCGGCCTTTATCCTGGATGTGCCAATGTTCGGCAACCATGGTTTCGCAGGGATGGCCCACGCGCGCTTCCTCGTCACCCACTTTGATCGCCAGGCTTAGCACGCCTTCATTGCGGCCGCGGAACATGGCAAGCGCACGGTGCGAGGGAACTGATTTGAGTGCTTCGTCGTGTTCAAAATAATCGCGGAATTTTTGTACCTCTTGTGAGGTATCAGCGGCTTTTTCCGGTACGGCGCGGGAAGAAAGGGTGGCTTCGGTGTGAAGGAAATTGCGCAATTTACCAAGCAATTCAGCATCTTCACTGAATTTTTCCATAAGGATGTATTTAGCCCCATCGAGCGCGGATTTCACATCGTTGATGTTGTGTTCGGCATTGAAGAATTTCGCGGCTTCCACCTCGGGTGCGAGGCTTGGATCGGCCAGCAGGGCTTCAGCCAGTGGCTCCAGGCCTGCCTCTTTGGCGATTTGGCCCTTGGTACGGCGTTTGGGCTTATACGGCAGGTATAAATCTTCCAGGCGATTCTTGGTATCGGCAATGGTAACTTCGTGTTCGAGTTCGGGAGTCAGTTTGCCCTGTTCACCAATGGATTTGAGGATAGCGGCCCGGCGTTCTTCCAGCTCGCGCAAATACCGCAAACGCTCTTCCAGGGTACGCATCTGTGAATCGTCCAGCCCACCGGTGACCTCTTTGCGGTAACGGGAAATAAAAGGCACTGTGGCGCCTTCATCCAATAGCCCGACTGCGGCGCTAACTTGTTGTTCCTGCACGTTTAGTTCATCGGCGATGCGTTTGGCAATGCTCGGCAAGCGGGTAGTGGGGCTGGTCATAAATCGGACTCGTATTGCGGCTGGATGAAAGCCGTTATTATCGCCAAAAACCCGCTGCCTGCCAGACTTGAATTTGCCCGGTATTTGTGGGTGCCGGCCCACCGGGGGGATTTTTTAAGGTGGGGTGAATCCGCCGCGGAAGTATCTGCATCTTAATGGACAGTAACTGCGGTAATGACGAGTAAACGCATCATGGAGTTTGTTATGAAAACGGCTGTATCGCTTGTATTGGTGCTGTTGGCCAGTCCGGTGTTGGCGGAGGACTGTAATGTGCAGATGGATGCCGGGTTGCGGATGTCGGAGGCTGGCCTGGCTTTTTACGATAAGGAGGAGCTGATCTACCAGATAAAAGATCAGCGCCACCTGGTGGTTGATGGGCAAACAATGGCGCTGAGCCCGGCGCAACAAGCATTGGTATCCCGCTTTGATCAGGATATCCGCGCATTGGTCCCGGAAATAAAAGGCATCGCCCTGGAAGGGATCGATGTGGCAATAGAAGGTGTGACCCGGGCGCTTGATGATTTGTTGGGGGAACGCAATGACATCTCAATGCAATTGCATAATGAACTCAACCATCTGAAGGGTGATGTGCGCCGTTACTTTGACCAAGGCATTATTAATTTAAATCGGGATCAAGAGCCGTCGGAATTATTTGGTAAGCATTTTGAAACGCGCATGACGCGAATAATGGAAACCTCGGTGCAAGACTCTATAGGTGAAATTATGATGGCGATAGGTAGGGAAATCCTCCGCTCCGGTGGCGATCTGCAAGCGTTTGAAGCCCGCATGGAGCGTTTTGGTAAGGAAATCGAGGCACATATGCAGGCCAAGGCGGTACGAATGGAAGCCCGTGGTCGCGATTTGTGTCGTGCGGCCATTGAGGTCAACCAGGTGGAGGATGAGTTGCGCCTTGCGATACCGGCCATACGCAATTTTGACTTGATTCAGGTGCGGCCTGTATCGCAACACACTACACAAAAAATTTGAAGAATTTAAAAAAATCTGGAGCACAATCATGTCTATAAAGCAATTCATTCCTGTGGCTGTACTCGCGTTGTTGGCGCCTGTGTGTTTGGCCGAAATGGTCGCCAAAACCTATCCGGTGAAAGATTTCTCGGAATTTGTCGCCGGTGGTGATACCGCGATTGAAATCACCCAGGACGGTACCGAGTATTTGCGTGTTGAGGCGGATGCGGAAGTGATGAAACGGGTAAAGGTTGATCAAACCGGAAAACGAGTCAGTGTTTGGGTAAAAAGCGATGGCAATATTTTCAATTGGTTTGGTCATCATAACGGTCGTGTACGAGTCGTATTACGCGTAAAGGATTTGGAATACCTGGAGCTATCCGGAGGCGCCCACGCCAAGGTCGGAGACCTGCAAGGGAACAAATTGGAAGTAAGTAATAGCGGTGCTGCGAATACGGATTTTGCAGCGGTTAATGCGGCTGGTTTCCGCCTGGATTTATCAGGTGCGGCTAACGTGCGGATTAATAGTATCAACAGCCAGGTCCAGGATTATGATTTATCCGGCGCTGCCAATGTGGATATTAAAAACGAAAGCAATACCCAGTCCCTAAAGGCGGACGTAAGTGGCGCAAGCAACTTGCGTGCAAAAATGCTTACCGCAAAAACCGCCAGGGTCGATGCGAGTGGCGCGTCCCACATTGAATTAACGGTAACCGACGAATTGGATGCGGGGGCAAGCGGTGCATCCAGTGTCAATTACTACGGTAATCCCAAAGCAAAAACGGATTCCAGCGGCGCCAGCCATATCAATGCACGTTCAAAATAATCTGTTCCAGGGTGAGATACATTGCATCTACCTCTTTTATCGATGCAGCACGGATCAATGGTGGTAACTATTTGGTTGCGCAATAATTGCGACGAAAACCAGGCTTAATTAGGCGACGGCTTTTCGTTGCTACTGTGATCGGGGCGCTTTGGACCTCCCGGAATTTTCGGGGCATTAATAGGTCTACAGTGTCCCCTCCTTGATTTTTCCAAAGGGCTGAAATGCTTGCGACATTGCTTCCAACGTACCATTGCCCATCTATTGCCTTGGCCTGCTCATTCGCTTTTTTATCTGCCGGGGCCGTGGCCAATGGTTTAACGGAGTTTCGCGAGGCATTGCAACAGCTCCAGTCGTCCGAACCCATTGCGCTAAATGCCCAATTCAAACTTTTTGGCCGCAGCGGCGAACACCACGAATTGATTGAACGCGAAGGGTTAATCAATTTACACCTTGAAGATAATAAGGATGGCATGAAAGTAGCCTATGCCGCTGATTTGGTTAATCAATTACACAGCGAAGAATTAGCGAAACTTGAAGACGAGAAGGTTAAAAATTCAGCGCTGAACGCTGTGGGCCAATTCGATTATTGGGAATGGCGTGAACTTCTTTATCCCGCCGCACAATTGGAGCTGGCGCTCGGACGCTATGAATACCTGGGTGAAAAGGAGGGCGAGTGGGGCGGTAAAGTTGCACGTGTGCTTAGTTTCAGAATGCCGAAGGCAAAGGTAGACCTGAAGTTTCGAAAATATATTAAAAAGTATAAAAACCATTTGCAGATATGGATTGATGATCAAGGTATTCCCCTGGCAAGCAGTGTTAGTGAACACGGAACGGGACGGGTATTTATTGTGATCGGTTTTACATTCAATAACGAGTTCCACATGGAATACCAGCAGCGGGCTGGACGCCTGATCGGTGTGCGGCGTGAGGTAAAAGAGCAAACCGAAGGCGCGACCATGCAAAGCTATCGCCATTTCATCACCACGGTTAAATCCGTCCGATAATTTTGGGACCGTCGAATAGCCGCAGTCCCTGCATCGCGTGCGATGCGCATCCCGATAAAGTCTGTTAGTCTTGCCCCGTTTATCCGTCTAACTCCAAAAGGGAACTATTATGTTGAAGCGCTATTCGGCTTATACATTCGGTGTGCTGCTATTGGCGGGCGTTGGCCTTACCGGATGTGAATCCACACCTGCGGCCAGGCATTCTGCCGGGGTTGTAACGCAAAATCCTGAACAGCTTACCATTGTTAAAAGTCCAAATGATGATCGCCAATATGCCGCGCTTATGCTGCCAAATGGTTTGCAAGTGGTGCTGGTTTCTGATCCGTCACTGGAAAACTCGGCTGCGTCCCTCGCCGTAGGTGTGGGTAGCGCGCATAATCCCGCAGATCAATTAGGGCTCGCCCATTACCTTGAACATATGTTGTTTTTAGGTACGGAAAAATTTCCCGAGCCAGATGGCTTTATGAAATATACCCAAGCCAACGGCGGTATGACCAATGCGTTTACAGCCTACGATAAAACGAATTACCTGTTCCAGATTAACGCCGGCAAGTTTGATGAGGCCCTGGATAGGTTCAGCGATTATTTTAAAAAGCCCACCTTTGATCCGCATTACAGCGATAAAGAACGCAATGCGGTTAATAACGAATGGTCTTTGCAGAAAGCGCAAGATCCGTGGAATTTATATGTGTTGCAAGGCTATACCGCAAACCCCGCAAACCCGAGTTCCCGGTTTAATATCGGCAATTTGGAAACCTTGAAAGATAAACCGGGCTCAGTGCTCAATGATGCGATGAAGAAATTCTATGATGCCTATTATTCAGCGAACATCATGAAATTAACCCTGGTAGGCAAGCAATCATTACCGGAATTAAAGGCGCTCGCGCACAAACACTTTTCCAGTATCCCGAATAAAAATGTTCCGTTGCCGGAAGTGACCGTGCCGGGTTTAACAAAAAATGAAATGGGCAAAAGCATCCATTACAAGCCGATTAAGGAATTGAAAATGCTATTTGTGGATTTCCCGGTGAAATCCAATCAGGATCAATGGCGGTTGAAACCCAACGAATTCATCCACAATTTATTAACCTCGGAAGAACCGGGCACCTTGGGTGAACAATTACGCGCTAAAGGTTTGGTTAAAACCCTGACCGCCGTATTCAACAGTGAAGCCTATGGGCCTGATGGTATGCTGCGTGTCCAGGCGGAGCTTACCGATGCAGGGTTGAAGCAGCAGGACGAAATCATCGCGGCAATCTTTGCCTATGTTGACTTAATCAAGCGCAAAGGCCTGGATGAAAATTACTACCGCGAGCTGCAAGCGATGCGCAGCAAGGATTTCGCCAATGCTCCCAAGCCGGAGCCGTTGGATCAAGCGGTGGAATTGACGATGGCCCAGTTTGACCTGCCGGTCGAAAATTTGCTGAATTCGGAATACGTCTATGAGCGTTATGATGTGAAAGCCATTAAGCAGGTATTGGCCCAACTGGAAGAAAAACGTGCGCGTGTATGGTATGTAAACCCCAATGAAAAGGTGGATACGCCCATTCCGTTCTTTGATGGTAAATACGCAATTCGCGCTATTACCGATAGGGAGTTCCAACAATGGAATTCATTGAAGGCCGGTTACCAGTTCAATTTGCCGCCGTTGAATGATTTGTTTACCGACAAGCAAGCCCCCATCGTTGAAAATATTTATCTCAAACCGCATCGGGTGGTAAGCCAGCCGGGCATTGAAGCATATTTGGTGCATCCCGAATTTTATCGCGAAGACAAAGGCCAGCTGTCACTCCAAATTAATGTGGATTTTGCCAAATCCTCGCCGCGCCAAGCGGTGCTGGCATCGCTGCTGAGCGAAGTATTTACCAAGCAAAATATGACACTGATTGATCGTGCCGGTCGCGCATCCCTGGGTGTTAATTTGCAATTGATGGTTACCAATTCGCAAGGCATCGTTATATCCGGGTATACCACCAGGCATGAGTTATTGCTTAAGCAACTATTGGAAAACTTTGTGGATTTACCGATAACGGAGCAATGGTTTGCGGAAGCTAAAGACAGCTTGGAAAAAAATCTGTCAAATGCCAAAAAGAATCACGTGTTCCGCCAATTGTTCAGTGACCTGGGGCGGGTAACTACCAAAAATGGCTACAGCGCAGATGAGCAATTGGCGGCCCTGGCCTCTGTCACCAGGGCAGATCTGCTGGCCTACCAGGATGCGGTAAAAAGGAATGCGTTACTGCGGTTGCTTGCGGTGGGTAATTACACCGAAGCGCAGGTAGAACATTTTGCACTCATTGCCGCGCAAATTTTGCCGGGCACACGCTTACCGGAGCAACGCATGGTAAATACCTATATGACGCCTGCCGCTGGCAAGGTTACCCAGTTCAGTGCGGATGTGGAACTGGCCGATAGCGCTGTCTTGCAGGCATGGTTTGGCGGCAAAAAATCGGATGATGAACAAGCGCAACTGGCGGTGTTAAATTCATTGTTTGGTAACGCATTCTTTATGCAATTGCGGACCCATGAACAATTGGGTTATGTGGTAACCAGCTTTGAATATCCTGTGGATGATATTCCCGGCTTTGTAATGCTGGTACAAAGTTCCAATACGGATTTGCCCGGCGTCAAAGCGCGCATGGATAAATTCCGCAGGGATTACCTGGCAACCTTAAAGGCCACTGATGAAAAGGAAGTCGAACATGCGAAGCAAGCATTAATTGCAAACGAATTGCAAAAGCCTACGGATTTTTACGCCGAAGCGTCCCGTTACACGAAAGAATTCTGGCAAGGTAAATACCAGTTCGATGCGCGCGACCGCTATTTGGCTGCGCTGCACAAGGTGACCAAGGCGGACCTTGTCCGCATTTACGAAAACCTGTTGTTGGATGAGAAATCAGGCAAAGCGCTGTTGCAATTACGCGGCACTAATTTCAAAGCCAAGCCATTTGCAACGGTAAAATAAAATGGCGTATTAGCAAAGCCCTCGTTGTCGCCTGACAGCGAGGGCTTTGCCATTTATAATTCCGCACAAATTTAATGAATCCAGAGGTGGTTATGGCTAATCCGGCTGATGAGGATATTTATTGGAATCAGGTCGAAGCGTTTATCAACCAGGCTAATGAGGCTTGCGACACAGCGGATCCCGGTATAATCGCGGCGGCTCTGCTAAATGCCGCTGCACGGTTCAATGCGTTCGTGGTAGCTCATTCGTCCTTGGATAAAAATGAATTTTCCGAGGATGTTGAAGGGACCACCAACTACCTGACTGGCCGTTTTCGCGAACATTTAAAGGATCATATGGAGGATTATCGCGAAAATTACACCCATTTGATTGGCCAGCGCGATTCCGCGGTCTAATAATGGTTCTTGTGATTTTTGATGAAAGGCAGCCCGGGCTGCCTTTTTTGTTAGGCAAATCAATTTCTGTAAAAATCAATGCAAATGGATAAACTTGGTTTATTCTGTTAGCTGGTATACAAGTCGATAACCACACCATCTCCACAATAATGGCAGCCGAGCCTATGAAAATAGCAACAATTTCCAAATTATTTATTTCAATCGCACTTGGTGCAATTACTGTGACCCATGCGTTTGCCGACGTCAGCTTGCCGCGTTTGTTGAGTGATGGCGCTATTCTCCAGCGCGATAAGCCCTTGACCCTGTGGGGCTGGGCGGACGAAGGGGAGAAAGTTACGGTTGGTTTTGCTGGTAAAGAACTATCGACCCTAACCAAAAATGGTCGTTGGTCGGTAACCTTTCCCGCATTTAAGGCGGGCGGACCTTATGAATTGACCGTCAGTGGTAATAACCGATTGACCCGCAAAAATATTTTATTGGGCGATGTATGGATTGCCGCCGGCCAATCCAATATGGAGCTGCCGCTTAATCGGGTGAAATATAAATATCCCGGTTTAATTGAATCCACCCACCAACCTGACATCCGTGAATTTAATGTACCCGTCGCCTATGCGTTTAACGGGCCGCTCCAGGATTACACCCAGGGGCAATGGAAAGCCGCTACGCCGGAACATATGGCAACCTTTTCCGCGGTGGGGTTTTTCTTTATGCAAAAACTCTACGCCGAAAATAAGGTGCCGATTGGTTTATTGACTATTCCTGTGGGTGGTTCTCCCGCAGAGGCGTGGGTAAGTGAATCGGCCCTGGAAAAATATCCGCATTACCAACAAAAATTGCAGCCGTTTAAAGACGATGCTTATGTGCAATCCACCATTGCCAGGGACAAGGCCAACAGCGACAAATGGTATGCCGATGTGGGTGCGGCTGATGTAGGTTTGAAAAATAATTGGCAGCAAGAAAAATTAAATACGGCGGATTGGAAAACATTGCAAGTGCCGGGCTTTTTAAGGGAGCAGGGCAGCGATTTTACAAACGGTGTTGTATGGGTGCGTAAAAATATTGAATTAACACCTGAACAGGCTGCGAAAAAAGCCACGCTTTGGCTGGGCTGTATAGTGGATGGTGATCAGGTTTATATCAATGGGCAGCAAATAGGGCAAACGGGGTATCAATATCCTCCACGTATTTATGCGGTGCCGGCGGGAGTGTTGAAACCCGGCACTAACAGCATCAGCATCCGTATTACCAGTTATTCCGCCAATGCCGGGTTTGTGAAAGATAAACGTTATGCCCTGCTCCTGGGTGAAGGTATTTTTGGTGATGAGGAAATCGATTTAAAAGGCGAATGGAAATACAGGATTGCCGCGCGTGCGGAAGCTATGCAACCGACAACGACACTGCATTATTTACCATCATCATTGTTTAACGCCAAGCTGGCACCGGCATTGCCGTTGAATATTAAAGGGGTAATTTGGTACCAGGGTGAATCCAATGTGGATCGCGCTGATGCGCAAGGTGTCCATCGCCAACCGGGTGCGCACTGCGCGCACGAAAGCTGCGCGGCGAGCACATCGGAGTACCGTTATTTGTTTGCTGATTTGATCCGCGATTGGCGCAAGCAATTCAATCAGGGTGATTTTCCATTCCTATATGTGCAGTTGGCGAATTTCCTGCCCGCATCAGCGCAGCCCACGGAAAGTAAATGGGCGCAATTGCGCGAGGCCCAACGGCAAACACAGGAGCTGAAAAATACCGCGATGACGGTGGCGATTGATGCGGGTGAGTGGAACGATATTCACCCGCTGGATAAGCAAACTATTGGCGAACGTTTGGCCTTGTCGGCGTTGAAAACGGCTTATGGTAAAAAATCCCTATTGGCCTCGGGTCCGAATTTGAAAAAGGTGAAGGCCAAGGGGAATAAGTTGGAATTGACCTTTACCGATGTGGGCAAAGGCCTGGAGGCGCGTGGCGGGAGTTTAAAGCAGGTTGCAATAGCCGGGGACGATAAGAAATTTGTGTGGGCGAATGCGGAAGTGAAGAAGGATAAGCTGGTTGTCTGGGCGGACTCTATCGCAAAACCCACATGGGTTCGTTACGCATGGGCAGATAATCCGGCAGGCGCAAATCTGTATAATAGTGCCGGTCTGCCTGCATCGCCGTTCGAGGCTCGTGTGAAATAGTGTTTGGAGTATCAACTCCCTCACGCTAGCCTTGCGCTCGCTCCAAAACGCCGATGCAGAAATTATTCCTTCATCGGCGTTTTTATTTTGAATCCATTTAATAGTGCTAAACCACCATCGCAAAAAAATATTGCGATTATTGGCGGAGGTCCTGCGGGGTTAATGGCGGCAGAAGTAATCGCTTCGGCGGGCCATATTGTTTCTGTGTACGATGCCATGCCGTCGGTAGGGCGCAAGTTTTTATTGGCCGGTGTGGGCGGCATGAATATTACCCATGCGGAACCGGAGGAAAAATTCCTCGATCGTTACACCGCCCATTCGCAATTTCTAGAAACCATCCATGGATTTAATGCCGATGCCTTGCGTGAATGGATCCATGGCTTGGGGATTGAAACCTTTGTGGGCTCATCCGGCCGCGTATTTCCCAGGGAAATGAAAGCGGCTCCGCTGTTGCGGGTGTGGTTGCATCGCTTGCGGGGTTTGGGTGTTAGTTTTTTTCCACGTCACCGCTGGGTTGGATGGAATAACGGCAAGTTGCATTTCCACGTCCAGGACCAAACGCCATCAAATGAAAAATTGATTGAGACGGATGCGGTAGTCCTGGCATTAGGCGGCGCAAGTTGGCGGCGCCTGGGGTCGGATGGTGCATGGGTTGATTGCCTGGCTGAACAAGATGTTCGAGTCAATGCGCTGCAACCAAGCAATTGCGGGTTCGAGGCACATTGGAGCGAACGTTTTCGCGAGCAACACGCAGGTGCGCAATTGCACGGGGTTGGTTTAAGTGCGGATGGGAAAAATTTTATCCGCTCCGAAGCGATCATCAGTGCATACGGAATTGAAGGTACAGGTGTGTACGCTTTGTCGGGACATTTACGAGGGGCGTTAAATCGGTCAGCAACAACGCAATTGGTTATTGATTTATTGCCGGACGTGCCTGTGGAAAAAATCCAGCAGCGTTTAACCCATCCTCGCGGAAAAAACTCGTTAAGCAATTTCCTGCGCAAGCAATTGAATTTGTCGCCGGTAAAAATTGCGCTTTTGCGTGAGCTAACAGAAAAATCGATCAGCGATACCCCGTCGAAGCTGGCGGCGGCATTAAAAAGCCTGGCCGTGCCACTTATCGCAATGCGCCCGATAGATGAAGCAATCAGTAGCTCGGGTGGAATCGATTTCGCAGAGCTGGATGCAAATTATATGTTGAAAAAATTACCCGGCGTTTTCGCCGCGGGTGAAATGCTGGATTGGGATGCGCCTACCGGCGGTTATTTGCTGACAGGGTGTTTTGCTACCGGCCATGCAGCGGGGCGAGGGCTGTTACGGTGGTTGGCTGATTAGGTGATTAACCCTCGCAGCGCGGGAAAAATTTTCCAAATTTTTTAAGGCTTGCTGTTTTTGTCCGGCTGGCCTATGATCGGTATTCACCTTGTTATTTCAATATTGCCAGCAACTTTGTTGTTGGCATTTTGCTTTTGGGGGAATAAGTATGTTGCCTGCGATTACCGTTTCTACTCTGGATTTTAAGCGCATTGAATCTGTGCTGGATGCGCTGCCGCCTGCATTCGAGGAAGTCAGGGATAAATTATTTGCAGAGTTGGATCGTGCCGATTTGATAGAGCCGCTAGCAGTGCCTCCAACCCTGGTAACTATGAATTCCCGCGTCCGCTTCACGATCCTCGCGACCGGGATGACCATGGTAAAAACACTGGTTTATCCCAAGGACCAGGCAGCGGATGGAAATAATGTTTCGATTATTACTCCCTTGGGCAGCGCTTTACTTGGCCTTTCTGTCGGGCAGGAAATTGAGTGGCAAATCGATGCACAAAGGACGATGCGGGTGCGCATTGATACCATTGAATATCAACCGGAACGCGCCGGTGATTTTCATTTGTGATTCGCAAGGTATTGATCGTCGGTTATGTATGGCCGGAGCCAAAGTCATCCGCTGCCGGTATACGTATGCTGGAGTTGGTGCAATTATTTTTGCACATGCAATGTGAAATTACATTCGCATCGGCAGCGGTTTTGTCCGAGCATCGGTTTGATTTGGCAAGCCTGGGTGTTGTTGAAAAACCAATCGCATTAAATTGCAGTAGCTTTGATAGGTTTGTAGAACATTTTCAACCCGACCTGGTGTTGTTTGATCGCTTTTTTACCGAGGAACAATTCGGTTGGCGGGTCGCCCAGGCTTGGCCGCAAGCGCTGCGCGTGTTGGATACCGAAGATCTGCATAGTTTGCGTCATACCCGCCAGCAGTTGCTTAAGGCATCGCAAAAACGTTTTTCAACAGAAAAAGAAAAACAATCTGTTGGGCCAATTAGCGCGGGAGCTGATGATTTATTCCGGCATATGTGTTCGCAAGATATGGCATTGCGTGAAGTGGCTGCGATTTTTCGTTGCGATCTTAGCTTGATGATTTCTGAATTCGAAATTGAATTGCTACAGCATTATTTTGCGGTTCCTGCGCAGCTTTTATTCTATTCGCCTTTTTTAACACCCACCAACGTGCACGAAAGCACATTGCCGGATTTTGCCGCTCGCCGGCATTTTGTGACCATAGGTAATTTCCGCCATGAACCTAATTGGGATTCGGCGCTTTGGTTGAAGCATCATTTGTGGCCGTTGATCCGCATGCAATTACCCACGGCGGAATTGCATGTGTATGGTGCCTATCCACCGCCCAAGGCCACCCAGCTGCATAAGCCAGCCGACGGCTTTTGTGTGCGTGGTTGGACGGAGGATGCGAGCCAGGTAATGCGGCAAGCGCGTGTTTGCCTGGCTCCATTGCGGTTTGGTGCAGGTATAAAGGGAAAGTTAATGGATGCCATGCGCTGTGGCACACCCAGTGTGACAACCAACATAGGCGCGGAAGCTATGAGTGGTGGATTTGCATGGGGCGGTGCGGTTGCAGACGATGCAGCTGGTTTCGCTGCGGCCGCTGTCCATTTGTATCAAGATCCGCTGGCCTGGGAAAATGCGCAGCAAAATGGATTTTTTATATTGCAGCATTTTTTTCACCGCGCGAATCACGCACAGCTATTAAACGAGCGAATTCAATCGCTTATCATCAATTTGGAGCAGCAGCGGCGCGCCAATTTTATTGGCCAAATGCTCCGTCATCATCACCTCAGAAGTACCCAATACATGGGGCAATGGATCGAAGCTAAAAATAAGCGGTGATTATTTTGCAGTTGATTTCATGGATAGGGACCATCCGCACTATTAAAGCGTAACAGGCTTGAAATTTCCCCCGAATGGTGAACATAGTAGCAAATTACATAGGGCTTGATTTGCGGGGCGACTCACGTCTTTATTGGCGTGGGTACGTATGAGTTGATAAAAATAAAACGCCCACATGTGTGGGCGTTTTATTATCTACCTATTTAAAATTTCACGCTCGATGAATCATCACCGAACCAGCGCGGTTTTTCGTCGCCGCGGGCGTATTCAACGGTAAAGCCCGAGTTGCCGTAACCCTGGAAGTAGGAAACATGGACCTGGTGTTCCCCCTCGCTTAAATGAATTGAGCAGGGTTGGACGCTGAACGGCCGGTCGCCCAGGTGTTCGCAAATCAGCTTGCCATCAATACTCAGCGAAAAACCATCGTCGCTACCGATCATGAATCTATATATGTCGGCATGTTTGATAGTGATTTTATGGTCCACATCTACAAAAAAGTCATCGGTGTAGGTTGCGACATTTCCCAGCGTTGGATGTGCGAAGCGGCTTTTGTGTTCCAGGTCCAATACATCCACCCAGACTTCGCGCGTAAATTCAATATCGCGTTGTTGGTAGATGTTGCTGATGCTCGCGCGGTTTTTGTTGATGACCAGTTTAACAACCGGGTCTACCGTGACCGGTATGACGCGATAAATAATCAATAATGTAACCAGCGCCAACGCAATGGAAAAAATGGAATTTTTATTTGATAAATACTGAATATTCATGATTATCTCACCACCTGCAGTTTCCAGAATTCAAACCAGTTACGCATTTCAAATTGGTCTTCTGTTAAACCGAAGCCATAAGTGAATGGTGAGAAAAATGCGAAGATTCCGATAACCAAAGCTGCAAAAAGCGTTGCATTAATAATGGTGTGTTTGTTGTTGGCGATAACCTCATCACGGTAGAGATAAGTAAAGACCAATGCGAGGTTAATCGCTCCAAAGATCAACGCAATGAAATAATGGTAGAGGTACATCACCCGTTCAATTTGCAAAATGGCGGTCATGTAACACAGATACAAACCGGTGAAGGTACAAATCCAATAGAACAGCTTTTCATCTTTCACCGGGTTATTGTAAACATAACGGCTAATGATCAAGCCAACGGAAAGGATGATGCCGCCGACAATGGAGAACCATACAATCGGGTTGCCGATCAGGTATTTGTACTTGACGACAACTTTGCCATCTTCAACATTCCTGTCCCAGCGGTAGTTGATGGTTTTCTTGCTGAGCGGCCAGCCTAACGCATAGCTGCCGTTTTCGTCAGGTTTACATACATCCAGGCGCGGAACCCCGTCCGCATATTCACTCATGTATTTCCAGTTATCGCGCAAACCAAGTTGGAATGTTTTTAATGACCAGGTGTCGCCCATGCGGATCTGGTTCAAATATTCCGGCGAGGCCTTATAGGTTTTGTTCGCAACAATTTGGGTGCCCATACCGATGTGCACGTAGAAAACTGCCAGGCAAACCAATACCACGGGAAGCACCGCGGAGGGGACGGTTACCGCCAATCGTTTGATTAATAATTGCCACCGCCAGGATTTAATCTGTTGCCATTGTTCAACAATATAAAGCATAGCGAAGAGCAACATTAAAATCGCAGCGGTGACTTTTACCATTATACCCAGGCCAATCCACACACCGATAATAGCGTAGTGTTTTAACCGCACGGCTTGCTGGTGATAAATAAATTGCGTCACTGTTCGTACAAAATAATAAAGCGCGCCCAACATAAAAAATAATTGGATGCCGTCGAGGTGTGCCGCGCGGGAGTGAATTACCAGGGCGTTGTCAAAAATTACCAGCGTGGTAAATGCTGCGGCGAGCCAGGCGCGTTGGGTAATGCAATTAATAATGCCGAAAAAAAATACCACGGAACAGGCCATCATCACCGTCGATGGCCATCGAAAGCCTTTGTAGGTCATTTCCGGGGGGGCGGCGTCACCGGTCAGATAATCGGTCTGGAGCAGCGGTTGTTTGTTAACTTTTTCGTTATCACCGAACCATACTTCGCCGACAGCCATGAGCATTTTGCCCAGCGGTGGGTGGGGCTCCATATACATCATGCCATCAATGTGTTTTTGCGCATTGGCGACGTGGTAATTTTCATCCCAGAACATTGCCTGGGGGCTGCCGTAATAAGGGAAATAAATGCTGAACGAGACCAGCAAAATAACGACAGGATAAATAAATCGTGCGTAGGTCTTAAAGAACGTTTTCATAATCTTGTTATTAATAGTTGGGTTGAGTCAGGAATTATTTTTTGCGCAAACCTTTGCCGGTTGCAGCCCAATAAAGTCCGCCGTAAATGTGTTCGAGGAAGAGTTGATCGCTGTAGGTCGCCGGCATGTGGCCCAGCGCTGTGTAGAACGCGCGACCACCATCGTAATCGTGGTACCAGGCAACGGGATGGAATTTGCCCATGCCCTGGCCTTTTTTCGGTCCCCAATCCGCAGCAGGTTTAAATGTATGCTCATCAACGGCAAGGATGTAATTCAAACCTTTAACGCGCTCCGCGCCGAACTCATACCATTCATCAGTCCATAGAAAACGATCCGGCATGCGTTCAAGGCCGGGAAATTTGCGATTGGTTACTTCCAGTTCAGCCGTCTGGATTTCCGGATGGATATGGAAAGTGCGGCCCACCATTTTGGTATACCAATCCCAATCGTATTCGGTGTCGGATGCGCTGTGGATACCCACAAAACCTTTACCCGAGCGAATAAAGCGCTCCATTGCTGCCTGCTGTTCATCATTGAGGATATCGCCTGTGGTGAGCAGGAAGATGACGGCTTGATATTTTTTTAGTTTTTCATCGGTGAAGATGCCGGAGTCTTCATGCCAGTCAACAGCGAAATGGTGGCGCACAGCCAGGTTGCGCACGGCATCCACACCTTCATTAATTGCTTCGTGGTGCCAGCCATTGGTTTTGGTAAACAACAACACATTGAATTGTTGCGCGCTGGCACCAAGGCTGGTGAGGAGGACGCTGGTGGTTAGAGCAAGGGACAGGGCGATTCGTTTGAGCATAACTTTACCTCGCTGATAAATTGTTATTGTTTTCCTTGTCGTATTTTTATTTTTTAGAACCGGCGCCATCATAAGCGATACAGATTTATAGGCAATAAAAAAGGGCACCCGAGGTGCCCTTTTTTGCCGTGTGGTGCTATCTATGTGAACCAGGCTACTCCCGTTTCGATCAGGTGCGGCGACGGATCACAGCCAAACCTATTAAACCTAATCCCATCAGTAACAACGAACCGGGCTCAACCACTTCAACTACCGGGGGACGCTCCACCGTCACACCTTTCAGCTTGTAATAGTCAACATCGTTGGTTTTGTTGATGTTGGGACCGCTAAATTCATCGCCAAAGCCAGGATTATAGGCCCCCACTAACCAGTACCGCGAAACCATACCCCCCTGGTTAATTGAACCGTTATTACCATAATCCACGTTGTAATAGTTGCCTGCCAATTGCCAGCCGTTACCGATCAGGTCTTCCCATTCCTTGCCCAGCAATGAGCTGTTTTGGAAGTCGTTACCATTAAAAGCGAGGATGGAAATGTCCGTATCTTTTTGATACCAGCCCAAATCCAGGGAGGTCAGTTTTACCAACTCATCAAACGATAACAGGTGCATGTCGTAATCGCCGCCTTCGTTATCCACGGCGTGATTGGGTGAATCTGTTTTTTCAATGCCTAACCCCTCCCATTTGCCCACGTAATCCTGCTCAATGGCCCGGTTCACGCTGGTCGCGGTAATGCTCCGGGTTTTGGTGCATTTACCCTGGCGATTTTCCCTGGTACACACTTGCCTGGTGGTGGTTTGGGTGCCGTAGGACCAGCCGGTCACAGACAAGCCCAGCCCGTCTTTTTCGTAGTTGTATTGCCTGGCATAAGTGCTGTTGAAAATGCCGTTACGGGACTCCGGAGAAACCAGGTTGAAGGTAATGGGTGATGCGAATGCACTACCGATAGTGCCTAAGGTTATCGCAAGCCCTGCGATAATGGGTGTAAAAGAACGCATAGAACAGGCCCGGGTTTGGTTGAAAACGGATTGATTTGTTTGGTTTTTGTCCAAAGCAATTCCCGCGCCAGCAGAGGTAAGTCATTGATTATTAGTGTGACGCAGTTATCATTTTGTCGTAGTGTTGTTTTATGTGTCAATTTTTTCGACAAAAATAAAAAAGCCCGGGCATGCCGGGCGAGGTGTGGGCTGGTTGAGTTAATCGGCGTTAGATTTGTTGCGGAGTCCCTGTTGGCATGGATTCCTCGGTCTCGCCGGGGATTGCGCCCAACTCCCCTGTTTCGCGCGCGCGTTTGCCATAAACGGCCTCGAACAAGGGGGATGCCATCAGTGTTGTAATAACCGCCATCAATACCATCATCGAAAACAAGGCGGTGCCAATTACCCCGGCTTGCAAGCCAATATTGATAATAATCAGCTCCATCAGGCCGCGCGCATTCATTAGCGCACCGATTCCCATGGCTGTGCGGTTGTCCGCCCCGCAAAGACGGGCGGCGCCCCAACAGGCTATGCCTTTGGCCGCGACGGAACCAATCAGGATCACCGCCGCAATGGCCAAAAGCTCAATGTTATTAACCATGGTTAATTGGGTGTTAAGGCCGGAATAAGTAAAGAAAATCGGGATAAGCACAATTACGACAAAGGGTTCCAGTTGACGCTTGATTTCCCGGGTCAACTTACCACGAGGCATCACCGCGCCCAGCAAGAAACCACCGAAGACGGCGTGCAGGCCAATTGCATCCGCGGTAAACGCACAGAGCATAAAAGCCATTAGCACGAGTGCGAACATCGTTGGGGGTAGGGTCTCGTATTTTTCCGCAGCGCGCGCAAGTGGAGCCAGGAGCTTGGGGGCGACCAAAATCATAAAGGCGGCAAAGGCGACACCCCCTGCGATGGTTTTAATGGCCAGTTCCGGGCCTGCGCCGAAGCTCGCCAGAACAAGCGCCAGTACACACCATGCCCCTGCATCATCAATCGCGCCGGCTGATAATGAAAGGGTGCCCAGTTTGGTTTGGCTTAATCCGCGCTCGTGGATGATGCGTGCCAGCATTGGGAACGCAGTAATGGCTATACACGCACCCATGAATAGAGTGGCATTGAATGTCGTGGCTTTTTCGGAAAAAAGGCCGGGGACACTCATTAACCAGGGGGTAATTACAATCGCCACTAAAAATGGGGCGGTCATGCCGGATATAGAGACGGCCGCAGCACTTTTAAGGTTGGATTTAAAATGGTCACCACGGAAACCCAGGCCCACCAGGAACATATACATGCCGACACCCATTTGCGCGCCAACATACAGGATTCCTTTCATTTCTGCGGGAAACAACGATTTTTGCAGTTCAGGCAACAAAAGGCCGAATAGCGATGGGCCGAGGATAACCCCGGCAATCATTTCCCCCACAACCTGGGGTTGGTGAAAGTATTTCTGTCCGATCCATCCCACCAACCGGCAGGTAGCGAGGATCACAAACATTTGCAGGAAAAAGACCACGGAAAGTTGGGCAATTGGCATATTACATCCTTATTTTTTGTTCACTGGCATGGTTGTTAATCGCTTGCCGCCGGGTAGGAGGCGGGTGAATTTAAGACGGGTTCAAGGGGAGCGGCAATTTAAACACCATAGAATTTGGCTATTGCGTTCGCGGAACTATCTTTAATCGCATATGAAGCTATCTTTGATCACAGATTTTTGCCCTATTGCGAGTATCCTGTGCACACTGATCGCAGTTACTTTCCTTTAAAAATTTGTTGCCGTTATGACCCTCACCGAATTGCGTTACATTGTTATCCTCGCTGAAGAACAGCATTTTGGGCGTACCGCCGAGCGCTGTCACATAAGTCAGCCAACCCTGAGTGTAGCGGTCAAAAAACTGGAAGAAGAATTGGGGATAGATTTATTTGAACGCACCAAAACCTGCGTAAAGCCGACGGCAATGGGCGAGCGAATAGTGGGCCAGGCCAAGGCGGTGCTCGCCAACACGGAGAACATCAAGGCGATTGCCGAGGCGGGTAAGGACCAGCTCAGTAGCCCTTTGTCATTAGGGACAATCTTTACGATGGGCCCTTATCTATTACCGCAATTGATTCCCCACCTGCAAAAACAGGTTCCCGGTATGCCATTGCTGGTGCAGGAGGATTTCACGGATAACCTGCGCAGGAAGCTGCGCGATGGTTTGCTGGATGTGATCCTGGTGTCACTGCCGTTTAATGAATCCGATGTGGTAACCCAGGAGCTATTCGATGAACCACTGGTATTGGTTATGCCCTGGGGACACGTCCTGGCCGCCCGGGCCGAAATTACCCTGGATGATATTCAACAGCAGCGATTATTATTGATGGGGCAGGGCCATTGTTTACGCGACCAGGTGTTGGCGCTTTGCCCGGGTTCAGGGGTCAGTAAGGCCAATGCAGGGGCCAATATCCCCTATGCGGAAGGCAACAGCCTGGAAACCCTTCGGTATATGGTTGCAGCAGGGCTGGGTTTGACGATACTGCCGCGTTCGGCGGCTGCCGCGAACCTGTGCGAGGCAAATGGCCTGGTAGCGCGTCCGCTGGCCATTGCCGGCAGCCAGCGGCGCCTGGCCCTGGCGTGGCGGGCCAGCTTTCCCCGCCACAAGGCCATCGATGTGTTGCGCAAGGCAATACGAACATGCAGTGGCGCCTATTGGAATTTCACCACCGAGCCGGACGACAATATACAAACCATGCTATCGGTACGTTAATGGCGGGCGATATCGTGACTTACCGGTTATTTGCGAAAATGTGCAGGCAAATTTATGACAGCCAGTATTAATCCCCTGAAAAAAATAGTCATCCTGGGTGGTGGAACGTCCGGCTGGATTGCCGCTTCCATGCTGGCGGCGCATTTGAAGCCCGGCTTGTACGAAATTGAATTGGTTGAGTCGGAAGATATTGGTTCTATCGGCGTGGGTGAATCCACCATTCCTCCGGTGGTGCGCCTGGTGGCCAGCCTGGGAATTGATGAAGAGGAATTTATCCGCGAGACCCAGGCCTGCTATAAGCTCGGTATTAAATTTGTCGATTGGCGGGCAAAAAACCAATCTTATTTCCATCCTTACGGCGCCTTGGGGAAACGCATCGGTTCGCAGGATTTTTATCAGTGCTGGTTAAAGGCAACCAAGGAGGGCGAGGCCTACGACCTGCAAGATTTCTCCCCCTGCGCAGTAATGGCGGCGCAGGAAAAGTTTTTCCTGCCATCGCAAGCAATGAATACCCCTATCGGCGGAGCCGGGTATGCGGTGCATCTGGATGCGAAATTAGTTGCCGCCTACCTGCGTCGTTATGCGGAAGCGCGCGGGGTTACACGCAGTGAAGGTAATTGTATTGAGGTATTGCGTAAGGAAAACGGTTTTATTGAAGCGCTGGAGTTATCAACCGGGCAACTGATTCGCGGTGATTTTTTTATTGATTGCTCAGGTTTCAAAGCGCTTCTTATCGAAAAATCATTGCAGGTGGAATTTGAAGATTGGTCGCGTTACCTGCCGTGTGATCGCGCTTATGTGGTGAAAACCCAAAAGGCGGGATCGCGTGTGCCCTATACCACGGCAACGGCGAGGAAATCCGGCTGGGCCTGGCGAATTCCATTGCGCAATGGCACCGGCCACGGGTATGTCTATTCAAGCCGTTTTTGCAGCGATGCCGAAGCAAAAACAACCTTATTAAAAAATTTGGATGCGCCGCGTATTAATGATCCGCGCATGATTAGTTTTAATACCGGGAAGCGCACGGAATTGTGGAAACATAACTGCCTTGCGCTGGGTTTGTCCGGCGGCTTTATTGAACCGCTGGAGTCAACAACAATCCATTTGATTGCGCGCGGCATGGATTTTTTCCTGCGCTTTTTTCCCGATGCGGATTGCGAACCCAGCTTGCGGCGTGAATACAATCGCCGCATGGCAGCGGATTATGAAGAGGTGCGCGATTTTATTGTGTTGCACTATTGCACCACGGAACGTGAAGATAGCGACTTCTGGCGTTGGTGCAAAACCATGGAGTTACCTGAATCCTTGCGCGAACGTATCGAATTATTTAAAGCCCACGGTATATTGCGTGAAGACAATGACCCATTATTTCGGTCAACGAGTTGGCAATCGGTATTTGAAGGTATGGGGATTCGCCCGCAAAAATATAATCCGCGCGTGGACAATCTGGATTACCAGCAAATCAGCGAAACCTTAAAACTCGCGCGCTCGGCGATTTTTAATATGGTGAAAAGCTTGCCTAGCCATGATGATTATCTGGCTGAGCATTACGGACTTGAACCGGATGTTACTGAACATTAATTTATTCGCCGACAGCCAGGTAATAACCATTTAAATAACTTCCGCCCTCCACCCGCGCAACGCTGTGTGATGGATAGACTTCGCTTAAGTGTAAGCGCGCATCGCGCTTCACCAGGCGAGTTTCGCTGACCTGGTATTCGGTATTTGAGCCAACCACCACCACTTGGTACAAGCTGAGTGAATCGCCCGCATGTAAACCATTATTGGCGCCCCCGTGCAGCAAAATATGTGATTGGCCGGGTTGTGAATCAATGCTTGCCATAAAGGGCTGGCAACGAATGACTTCGGCAACTTCGCGGCTAATTTTTCGGGTGAGCGATTTTACATTCCTGCCATAATCAGTTCGGTAAAATGCCGGCGAACCAAAGCCGATTGGTTTGCGCTGGTTCCAGATGCCGGTCGTTGAATATTGTTTGTTGAGTAGCAATTCACCGGTGAACCCATCGCGCAGCTGCACCGAAAGGTTCATTACCCGTGTACGTTTATCAAATGTTTTCAGGGTGGTGACATCATGGAAAACATTCGCGGCCTGGCGATAGAGGTTGGGATTATAGGTGGCCTCCGGGTTGGTCATGCTCATATCGTCTATGGTGCCGCTTAATACAAATTGACTGCGCGCCTGCCGCGCAATTTTTTGCGCGTGTTGTTTGAGTTGGGAGTCGGTCAGGTCGGGTGAGGCAAAACCAAAAGCCAGCACGCCTGGACTGATTCCTTGGTATTGCATGTCCAATTGGGTGCGGATTAGTGCCGGTACGCCGGTTTCAGCAGCAAATAAATTTCCGCCATTCGCACTGTGGGGGGAGGAACGCAAAAAGCGGGTGACCGCCAGGGACTTCTGCAAATTAATAGCGTTGTTGTGATTTACACACCGGTTGCTGCCCAGGTCGCCGGTTGATTGGGTTCCGGTGCTATGAGTTGCCGGGGCTTGTGCGGCAGGCAATTCGGCAGTACCTACGACCACGTCAGTATTGCCGCCCACGTCATTGTGGATTGCTCCGGGAATTTTGGTTTTATGTGTGTAGGCGATGTCGTCGGGCACTATCGATGGATTGGCATGGGTTGCCGAGCCAAACAGGGATGAACCGAATGCCATAGCCAGGGTCAACAGCAAGCGGCTGGACCGGGTGGCAATTTCAGGTCGCGATACAAATGGCCTCATGGCAGGCTCCGTCAATCAGCAGTTATAGTGGCAAGCGGGATATACTTTTGTCGGCCATGATGCGCAATTCTTTAGCGGGCCAAACCGGCGCATGGCTTAATTAATTACGGAAACGTGCATGAAGAAATATTTGATAATCCTGTCATTGGCGGCGGTACTAATGGCTGGTTGCGGCACCGCCGGGCGCAGTTATGTAGAAACCGAAATGGTGGAGACGCTTGAGGTGGAAATACTGCCGAACACCAGCAAAATGTTTACCTACCGGCTGCGCTGGCCGGAAGACCATATTCCCAACCATATTCGGGTAGATCGCGGTAGCGGCAACCCGGGGCGCGAATTCCAGCGCGGCGGCGTTGATGTGGGGCGCGGAACACATGAGCGGCTGCTGGAGAATACCGCCTATGTTGTTGAGCGGGCGGGTTATTGTCGCGAGGGCTTTTTTGAGCTTGACCGCAGTATTTCGCGCTATCACCTTTGGGTGCGTGGGGAGTGTAAAGAGGGGGCGACGGAAGAAGACCGGAAAACCTTTGGTTCAAAGGGCGTCCTGGGGGCCGGGCAATGGGGGAAAGGTTGATTAGGGCGTATTGGGGAACCGTGTTTTCCACGCCTGTTTTGGCTTCTTAATCAACAATCGCCTCCCTGCCTCTCGTCTTGCCAATGCCCCTCCAAGCGGGTAATATCCTGCGCCCATTTGCCTAGCCCCTGGACCACAGGGGCTTTTTTGTCTGGGATGTGATTTGGCGCAGCTTTCGCGTGAGCAGAGCTTCGCCTGATTTACAGCTCACGTCCCGTGATAGTGATTTTTGTTGAGAATCAGCCTATGACCACTGGCCTCTACCAGATAGACGAGTTCAAAGATAACTGCGGTTTTGGTTTGATCGCCCATTTGAAGGGCCAAACCAGCCATCGTCTGCTCAAAACAGCAATTGAAGCCTTGACCTGCATGACCCACCGCGGTGGTATCAATGCGGACGGCAAGACCGGCGACGGGTGTGGCCTGTTGCTGCAAAAGCCGGACAGTTTCTTGCGAGCGGTAGCCAAAGAGGCCTGTGGCGCCGAGTTGACGGCTATTTATGGTGTAGGCTCCATCATGCTCAGCCGCGATGAGGCGGTTGCTGAATCCCAACGCGCAGTCCTGTCTGAAGAACTCACCAAACAAGGTTTGGTTGTGGCTGGCTGGCGTCATATCCCGACCGATCCGGAGTGCCTGGGGCCGATTGCCCTCAAGTCGCTGCCGACCTTTAATCACGTATTTGTAAACAATACCGACCTGCCTATTGAGCAGGTTAATGCCAAGTTATTTGTTGCGCGTCGCAAGGCGGAAATCCGCCTGGCGGGAGACAAGAGTTTTTACGTAGCCAGTTTGAGCACTACCGTCCTTTCCTATAAAGGGCTGATGATGCCGGTGGATTTGCCGCGTTTCTTTGCTGATCTGGCGGATGAGCGCCTGGAGACGGCGATCTGCGTATTCCACCAGCGTTTCTCGACCAATACCATGCCGGTTTGGCCATTGGCCCAGCCGTTCCGCATGTTGGCGCACAATGGCGAGATCAACACTATTGTGGGTAACCGTAACTGGTCGGTGGCGCGCACCCCGAAATTCATCACGCCGTTGCTGCCTGAGTTGCAAGAGCTTAAGCCGCTGGTAAACCGCACGGGGTCAGATTCGTCCAGCCTTGACAATATGTTGGAAATCCTGACGTTGGGCGGTATGGAGCTGCACCGCGCCATTCGTATGCTGGTGCCGCCGGCATGGCAGAACGTGGAGCACATGGACCCGGACCTGCGCGCTTTCTATGAATATAATTCCATGCACATCGAGCCTTGGGATGGCCCCGCCGGCCTGGTAATTACCGATGGTCGCTATGCGGTATGTACCCTTGACCGCAACGGCCTGCGCCCGTCCCGCTGGGTAATCACCAAAGACGATATGATCACCGTGGCATCGGAAGTAGGCGTATATGCCTATGATCCGGCTGATGTGGTTGCCAAAGGTCGCCTTGGCCCGGGTCAGATCATGTCGATCGATACCCTGACCGGTACCCTGCACAACACCCAGGATATCGACAACCAGCTCAAATCGACCAAGCCGTATAAACAATGGTTGAAGGCGCGTGCCCTGCGCATTGAGTCGACCCTCAATACCGATGCCAAGGAAAATGGCCTCGAAGGTATCGAGCTGAAAGCCAATATGAAGATGTTCCAGGTCAGCTTTGAAGAGCGCGACCAACTCCTGAGACCCCTCGCGGAAGGCGGGCAGGAAGCGGTTGGTTCCATGGGTGACGATACCCCCATGGCGGTTCTGTCGCGCCAGCAACGTTCGCTGTACGACTATTTCCGCCAGCAATTTGCGCAGGTAACCAACCCGCCTATCGACCCATTGCGTGAAGCGATTGTGATGTCGCTGGAGACGTGCCTGGGTCGTGAATTATCCGTGTATGAAGAGCACGCCGATCATGCTGACCGTGTGATCCTCAGCTCCCCGGTGCTCTCACCGGAAAAGTTCCGTGGCCTCATGGCGTTGAAGCGTCCCGGTTACGAACAGCAAAAATTTTCGCTCTACTACAACCCGGCAACCACTAACCTGAAAGCCGCCTTGGCCCAACTGTGTGACGACGTAGCGGCAGCCGTTAAGTCGGGCAAAGTATTAATGGTGTTAAGCGATGCCGGTTTCAGCAAAGGCCAGTTGCCCATCCACGCCCTGCTGGCGGTGGGCGCGGTGCACCAGCACCTGACCAACGTTGGTTTGCGTTGCGACTCCAACCTGATTGTTGAAACCGCCACGGCGCGCGACCCGCACCAGGTGGCGGCGCTGATTGCCTACGGGGCGACCGCGGTTTATCCATACCTGAGCTACCACGTGCTTAACGACCTGATCGAAACTGGCGAGTTGCTCAGCGACGTGGACTCTGCCTATAAAAACTACCGCAAGGGCATCGACAAGGGGTTGCTGAAAATCCTGTCGAAAATGGGTATTTCCACCATCACTTCCTATCGCGGCGCGCAATTGTTTGAGGCCATAGGTTTGTCGGAAGAAGTGGTCGGTACCTGCTTTGAAAGCACACCAAGCCGGATCGGCGGGGCGCGCTTTGAAGATCTGGAAGCGGATCAAAAAATCATTGCCCAAACGGCGTGGCAGGACCGCAAGCCGATTGGCCCGGGTGGTTTACTCAAATATGTGCATGGTTCCGAATACCACGCCTTTAATCCGGACGTAGTGCAAACGCTGCAAAAGGCGGTACAGAGCGGTAATTATGCCCTGTGGCGTAACTATGCCGATTTGGTGAACAAACGCCCGGTGGCAATGCTGCGCGACCTGTTGGCGATTCGCGAAGACCGCTGCAAACCCATTCCGCTGTCGGAAGTGGAGCCGGTCGAAGCCATTATCAAACGCTTTGACTCGGCGGGTATGTCGCTGGGTGCCCTGTCGCCCGAAGCGCATGAAGCCCTGGCCGAAGCGATGAACCGTTTGGGTGGACGTTCCAACTCCGGTGAAGGCGGCGAGGACCCGGCGCGTTATGGCACCGTCAAGAGTTCCAAAATCAAACAGGTCGCTTCCGGGCGCTTTGGGGTAACGCCGGCATATCTGGTGAATGCCGAAGTGCTGCAAATTAAAGTTGCCCAGGGTGCGAAACCCGGTGAAGGTGGCCAGTTACCAGGCGGTAAGGTCAATGATCTGATTGCACGCCTGCGTTATTCCGTACCCGGTGTAACCCTGATTTCGCCGCCGCCGCACCACGATATTTACTCTATCGAAGACCTGGCGCAGTTAATTTTCGACTTGAAGCAAGTCAATCCGGACGCCTTGGTATCGGTGAAGCTGGTGTCGCGTCCCGGGGTAGGTACCATTGCTGCCGGTGTGGCCAAAGCCTATGCGGATTTGATTACCATTTCCGGTTATGACGGCGGTACGGCGGCAAGTCCGTTGACTTCGATTAAATATGCGGGTTCGCCATGGGAGTTGGGCCTGTCCGAGACCCACCAAACCCTGCGTGCCAACGACCTGCGTAATAAAGTCCGCGTCCAAACCGATGGCGGCTTGAAAACCGGCCTGGATGTCGTTAAAGCGGCAATGCTCGGCGCCGAAAGCTTCGGTTTCGGTACCGGCCCGATGGTTGCGCTCGGGTGTAAATACCTGCGTATTTGCCACCTCAATAACTGCGCGACCGGTGTTGCGACCCAGCAAGACAAGCTGCGTAAGGACCATTACATCGGTACCGTTGAAATGGCCATGAATTTCTTCAAGTTCGTCGCTGAGGAAACCCGCGAATGGATGGCGCGCCTGGGCGTGCGTACCCTGGGTGAGCTGGTGGGCCGTGTTGATTTGTTGGAGATCATCGAGGGTGAGACCACCAAGCAACAACAGCTGGATTTAAGCCCGATCATCTACACCGATGATTACCTGGCAACCAAGCCACAAGTGTGTGCGGTGAGCAAAAACGAACCGTTCGATAAAGGTGAAACCGCCGAGGCCATGGTGCGTGTGGTGTTGCCCGCAATCGAAGCCAAATCCGGCGGCGAGTTCGAGTTCAATGTCACTAACTGCGACCGTTCCATCGGCGCGCGCCTGAGCGGTGAAATCGCCAAGCGTTATGGCAACCAAGGTATGGCTGATAAACCGATCAAGCTGAAACTCACTGGTATTGCTGGCCAAAGCTTCGGTGTGTGGAACGCCGGCGGTTTGGATATGTATCTGGAGGGCGATGCCAACGATTATGTCGGTAAAGGCATGGCGGGTGGCAAGCTGGTAATTCGTCCACCGCGCGCTTCCGAATTCAAATCCAACAAAACCAGCATCATGGGCAACACCTGCTTGTACGGTGCGACCGGAGGCAAGTTGTTTGCGGCAGGTACAGCGGGTGAACGGTGCGGGGTGCGCAACTCCGGTGCCTATGTTGTCGTAGAAGGGGCGGGCGATCACTGCTGTGAATATATGACCGGCGGGGTTGTGACTGTGTTGGGTCAAACCGGCGTTAACTTCGGCGCAGGTATGACCGGCGGTTTTGCTTACGTCCTCGACGAAGCCAATAACTTTGTGGATCGTTACAACCATGAATTGGTGGATATCCACCGTATCAACACCGAGGCACTGGAAGCCCATCGCAACCACTTGCGCAGTGTAATTGAAGAATTCACGCAGGAAACCGAGAGTGCATGGGGCCAACATTTGCTCAGCAACTTCGATGATTACATCGGCAAGTTCTGGCTGGTCAAGCCCAAGGCGGCGTCTTTGGGCAGTTTGTTGGTCAGTTTCCGCAAGCGCGGCGAATAAGGCTTGGTGAGGAGAGATTTATGTCAGCACGTTTAAATAATGACTTTCAGTTTCTCGATGTGGGTCGTAAAGACCCCACCAAGAAAGACCTGGAAACCCGCAGGCACAAGTTTGTGGAAATTTACCAGCCCTTCGCCAAAGAAGAGGTGGAAAACCAGTCGCACCGCTGCCTGGCGTGTGGTAATCCCTACTGCGAGTGGAAGTGCCCGGTTCACAACTTTATCCCTAACTGGCTGAAGCTGATTTCCGAGGGCAATATTTTTGAAGCCGCTGAACTCAGCCACCAGACCAACTCCTTGCCCGAAGTTTGCGGTCGCGTTTGCCCGCAAGATCGCTTGTGTGAAGGCGCTTGTACCCTGAACGACGGCTTTGGCGCTGTGACTATCGGCAGTGCCGAGAAATACATCGCCGATACGGCCTTTGCCATGGGTTGGAAACCCGACATGTCCAAGGTCGTTTGGACGGATAAAAAAGTAGCGGTGATCGGTGCCGGCCCTGCCGGTATCGGTTGTGCCGACATACTGGTGCGCAACGGCGTCAAACCTGTGGTGTTTGACAAATACCCTGAAATCGGTGGCCTGCTGACTTTCGGTATCCCCGAGTTCAAGCTGGAAAAATCCGTGATGACCCGCCGTCGCAAAATTTTCGAGGAAATGGGGATTGAATTCCGCTTGAACACTGAAGTGGGTAAGGACATCACCATGGAAGAACTGCTGCGCGATTACGACGCGGTATTCATGGGCATGGGGACATACACCTACATGAAAGGCGGCTTCCCTGGTGAAGACCTGCCCGGTGTTTACGATGCGCTGCCATTCCTGGTTTCCAATGTGAACCGCAACCTGGGCTTTGAGAAAAATCCGGCGGATTTCATCAGCGTCAAAGGCAAGCGGGTAGTTGTCCTCGGCGGTGGTGATACCGCGATGGACTGTAACCGTACCTCGATTCGCCAGGGCGCTAGCAGCGTGACCTGCGCCTATCGCCGCGATGAAGAAAATATGCCCGGTTCCAAGCGTGAAGTAGCCAATGCCAAAGAAGAAGGCGTGCAGTTCTTTTACAACCGCCAACCGGTTGAAGTGGTCGGTAACGGTAAAGTGGAAGGTGTGAAAGTCGTTACCACCCAATTGGGCGAACCGGATGCCAAAGGCCGTCGCAGCCCGGTAGTGGTGCCGGGTTCCGAGGAAATCCTGCCTGCCGATGTTGTGTTAATCGCTTTCGGTTTCCGCCCAAGCCCACAGCCCTGGTTTGAAACCAACGGTGTAAAAACCAACGATTGGGGCGGCGTAATTGCGCCTGAACACCAGCAATTCAAATTCCAAACCACTAACCCGAAAGTATTTGCCGGTGGCGATATGGTTCGCGGTTCTGACCTGGTGGTTACCGCCATCTGGGAAGGGCGTGAGGCGGCACAGGGAATTTTGGATTATTTGGAGGTTTGATCAGCTCCGTCCAATTCGCGTTGACCATGCCGAGGGCAATCGCTTAGTCTCCTTCGCCTAACAAGCCCCGCGATTGCGGGGTTTGTTTTATCTGATAGCACTGAATCAATTAAATAATCAGGGCCGCTGGCCTGAGGATAACAATATGACCCAACTGAAAAACGACCGTTTCCTCCGCGCACTTCTCAAACAACCTGTGGATGTAACCCCGGTATGGATGATGCGCCAGGCGGGTCGCTACTTGCCTGAGTATCGCGCGACGCGCGAAAAGGCAGGTGATTTTATGGGCCTTTGTACCAATCCCGAGCTGGCCTGTGAAGTGACTCTCCAACCGCTGGATCGCTATCCCGGTCTGGATGCCGCGATTCTCTTTTCCGATATTCTCACTATCCCTGATGCCATGGGGCTGGGGCTTTACTTTGAGGCGGGTGAAGGTCCCAAATTTAAAAAGGCGGTGCGCACTGAGGCAGATGTAAATTCATTGCAAGTCATCAAGCCGGAGCAGGATTTGCCTTATGTCATCAATGCGGTAAAGACCATTCGCCGGGAACTAAACGGCCGCGTTCCCCTTATCGGCTTTTCGGGAAGCCCTTGGACCCTGGCCACTTATATGATTGAAGGCGGCTCCAGTCGTGACTTCCGCCGCGCCAAGGAAATGCTCTACAACCAGCCTCAAGTTATGCATCGCCTGTTGGATGTGTTGGCAGATTCAGTGACCGTTTACCTCAACGCGCAAATCCGGGCGGGCGCACAGGCTGTGCAAATCTTTGATACCTGGGGAGGTGCCTTGTCCCATGCGGCTTATCAGGAATTTTCCCTCAACTATATGCAGAAAATTGTGGCCGGTTTAATCCGTGAACATGAAGACCGCGAAGTGCCGGTTATCCTGTTCACCAAAGGTGGCGGCCAGTGGTTGGAGGCTATGGCTGCAACCGGTGCGACCGCGCTGGGACTGGATTGGACTACGGATATCGGGGCTGCACGTGCGCGTGTCGGTAATAAGGTTGCGTTGCAGGGTAACATGGACCCGGGCATTCTCTACGCGTCACCCGAGCGTATCCGCGCTGAGGTGGGAATTATCCTCGCGGCCTATGGCAAAGGTTCGGGGCACGTATTCAACCTCGGCCATGGCATCACACCGGAGGTCGATCCGGCCCATGCAGGTGCATTTATTAACGCCGTCCACGAATTGTCCGGCCAATATCACCGGTAATATTTTTGTCACCATGTGAGCTTATTTAACTACCTTTAATCCTCCGGCTCTGGTGTGGCGTGCATATCTTGATTACACTCGACGCCATATTTCAATGCTCTCCTGAAGCGTTGGAAGCTGAATTACAGGCAAAAATAAAGCGGGGCTCCGTGGTTCTGCTGCCGGTTATCCCGATCAATAAGGCTGATAATTAACACCAAGTGGTGATGTGGGGAAAGGCGTGGGTATCAAACAGGTCAAAGTTGAGGTTAATGAGCTAACCATTGGTATGTTCGTTTCGGGGTTGGATCGCCCATGGTCGCAGACCCCCTTCCCCTTACAGGGCTTTTACTTGCGTGACCTGGGGGAAATAAACCAAATCAAGGCGCTCTGTAATTACGTTTATATCGATGTTGAAAAAGGCCGTGGCCCGATAGCAGCCAACCTCAAAACCATTGCCCAACCCACCAAAAAACCTAGCACCCGCGAACGGGTGAACTCAATTGCCGAACCGGTCGCCCCGTTGAAAGTCCAGCGCGGCCTTTATCGCGAAGTGGAACCCTTACAGCGGGAAGTTAAGAAAGCCCGCCAACTGCATCAAAAGGTATACGGTGCGGTAGTGGAAGTTATGGATCAACTGGAAAAAAACCAGTTTGATGGCCTATCCCTCGGGGAAACCAAACGCGTTGCCAGTGAAATGGTTGATAGTGTCTTGCGCAACCCCGATGCTTTCACCTGGCTTTCGCGCGTCCAGGAAAAAGATGAATACACCTACAGCCATGCGGTGCGCTCATCAGTCTGGGCAATTTTATTCGGTCGCCATATAGGCCTTCCCAAGCGTGATTTGGATGTGTTGGCAATGGGGGTGCTGCTTAAGGATGTGGGCAAGGTAATGTTGGATGCTGCGCTACTGTCTAAAACCGACCGCACCGAAGAAGAAGAGCATCAATATGAAGCTTTTGTTGAATTGGGGTGTGAAATCCTGCGTAAAACGCCCGGCGTTGAGCCCAGGGTTATCAGTGTAGTAAAAACCCATTGTGAACGCTTGAATGGCAGTGGTTTTCCGCAAGGATTATCCGGGGACAAAATTCCTTTACTGGGAAAAATTGCCGGCATAGTTACCTATTACGATTACGTTACCAATCCGCGCGGTTCGCGCCATCCCATCGCACCTTCCAAAGCGGTCGGGAAATTGTATGAATTGCGCAACATCCAATTCCAGGAGGAGCTGGTAGTTGAGTTTATTCGCGCTATTGGTTTGTATCCCACCGGCACATTGGTGGAATTGAGCACCGGTGAAGTTGCGGTAGTTGTGGAGCAAAACTTTGAGCGCCGTTTGAAACCGCGCGTTATTGTGGTTTTAGATGCTTATAAACAGCCGCTGGGTGAATATCTGTTGCTTGATCTATCCGAAGATGACAAACGCAAGCAAGAACTTCTGGATTCCGGCAAAAAATCCCGTTACGAAATTGAAAAAATTGAAATTGCCCGGGACCTTGAGCCGGGCAGTTACGACGTGGATATCTCCGGTATTCGCGATCACTATCTAATGAAAAATGAAAAGAAGGGTTTGATGGCATTATTAAGTCGTTTAACAACACGTAACTCCTGATTTTTCCCTGCCCTCCAAAAACCGCAGTTCAAAACTGCGGTTTTTTTATGTCCTTTAATTCGCAATAAGGCTGGATAGTAAACCTATGGTAAAAGAAATTGCCTAAGATCCCGTTGTGCACGGTACAATCGCGGCCGTCCCGACTGCCTTGGGCAGTATCGGTAAGCAAGAAATCGGGTCAATCGGGTGTATGCCGGTTGGCCGTTAATCCATCAGTAATAACAAAGAGAGCAAGTAATGTTTGAATGGTTAGCCAGCCCGGAAGCCTGGGTTGCCCTGGCAACGCTGACGGCCCTGGAAATTGTCCTGGGTATCGACAATATCATTTTCATTTCAATCCTTGTCGGGCGCTTGCCTGAACATCAACGCAAATTCGCACGCACTGTGGGTTTGGGATTAGCCATGCTGACCCGTCTGGGGCTATTGTTCTCCCTCGCATGGGTAATGGGTTTGGTAGAGCCGCTGTTCCATATATTCGATCATCCAATTTCCGGCCGCGATATTATTTTGATTGGTGGTGGCTTATTCCTGATTGCCAAGGCTACCCATGAAATACACGGTTCATTGGAAGGCGCAGTGGAATCCGAGCGCAATATTGCAGTGTCTGGCCTGGCAATGGTGCTGGTGCAAATCGCTATCCTCGATATCGTTTTCTCGCTCGATTCAGTAATCACAGCAGTAGGGCTGGTGAGCCAGGTTCCCATTATGGCCTTGGCGATTATTATCGCTGTAGGGGTAATGTTGTTCGCCGCCAAACCCATTGGAGATTTTGTCGATACCCATCCCACCATTAAAATCCTGGCACTCTCCTTCCTTGTGATTGTTGGTTTCACCTTGATGATCGAAGGTTTCGAAGTTCACGTACCTAAAGGCTATATCTATTTCGCCATGGCCTTCTCGCTGGGGGTGGAGATGATCAACATCAAATTGCGTAAAAATATGGATAAGCCGGTAGAACTGCGAAAGGATTATCCCGGCGAGCAAAAGTCGCAGGAGAAAAACAGTTAATTGATTGACTGATTTGCAGCAAATTAAAAGCCAGCCAGGGATACCTTGGCTGGCTTTTTATCGTATTCAGCGCGGAAAAATTGTCTTTGGCCTGGGCACTATAAAGGTTCAACGTAAACCTCATTTAATTGCCATCGACATACTGCGTTTTGGGTAATAGAAAGTTGATCGCTTTCGGCTTTTCCGCAGCTCAATGCAAAATTCACCTGCGTAGCTTATCGCGTCCGCTGGAATCTCGTTGTTGTGTAATGCCGGCTAGTTTTTTTCGCCACTGATAAAACGATAGATTACCGCACCGAGCATACCGCCAATGATTGGAGCTATCCAGAAGAGCCAAAGCTGTGAAATCGCCCAGTCGCCCACGAATACGGCAACGCCCGTACTGCGCGCAGGATTCACTGAAGTATTCGTAACCGGGATACTGATCAAGTGGATTAGTGTCAGGCACAATCCAATGGCAATCGGCGCGAAGCCTTGTGGGGCTCGCTTGTCGGTGGCGCCCAGGATTACAATGAGAAACATCATAGTCATGACAACTTCCGTGATTAGTGCAGCCATCAAGCTGTACCCTCCTGGCGAATGGGCACCGTAACCGTTTGAAGCAAATCCTCCGGAAAGGTCAAAGCCTGCCTTGCCTGTAGCAATGAGATACAGAACGCCACCCGCTGCAATTCCACCCAAGACCTGCGCAACAATATAAGGCAGTAATTCTTTTGCCGGGAAACGTCCGCCCACCCAAAGACCGAACGATACTGCCGGGTTGAGGTGGCAACCGGATATATGCCCGATTGCAAACGCCATGGTGAGCACGGTCAAGCCAAATGCCAATGACACCCCGAGCAACCCAATCCCGACATCCGGGAACGCTGCCGCTAAAACCGCACTGCCGCAACCACCGAGAACCAGCCAAAAGGTTCCGAAAAACTCTGCGCCATACTTGTTCATAGGTCACTCCTTTACATTGTTAATAGGTTAAGTCCACGCCTTAGTCCGCAGCACAACGTTGCCGCATCCAGCGCCGAAGGCGCGAAAATTATTGATTTGTTCCGTAGCGCTAATCACTAATATAGGCCAGTTATTTAATTCCGTTATGTCAGGGAATTTTTTTGGGGGGGAGGCAGTGCGGTGTATCCGGTCCAGGTGATCTATCACCTTTTGTCCACACGGCAATGGATGGCAAGCATCTATTTTCTTAAGGTGCTTTTTGATAAGAATTGGTAATTTTTTGGTAAGAAAATAAAAAAGGTTAGTAGATATTAACCTACTAACCCTTATCGCATATGGTAGCTAGAGGCGGACTTGAACCGCCGACCCCAGCATTATGAGAGCTGTTAACCTGACCTCACTAACACTCAATAATAAGAAAATCAATAGCTTAGAACCACACTGGGCCACAGTGCACCATTAAGAATGGTTGAATTATGGATTACAGGTTGGGGATTTTTACGTTTTCTCTGGACTTGCTGCTTTTGGGGTTCATAGATCTTTTGCTTGCATGCTTGTTTTAATCGATCTACATTTACTGCCAGATATAAATATAAGAACGCTAGGAGCCGGAATGGAAGCAAAGAAAAATTTTCAACGTCTCTCAATTTGCTTGGTAAAAGAAAAATATACTCAAGCCTCTTATATCATTAATGATTCGAACTGTGCGGACCCTATCCGTCTAAGCATTCCCGGCCTAGAGGATGCGGCCCTATATTTAAAGCAAGGTAATCCCCACCCTCCAAAATGGTCAAGCTTATTTGAGTCATTTATCGACCAAGCTTTGCTTGGTTACTCTGCAAGTGTTTCTGCAGTACTTCTTCTTAAACTTGAGGGGCGTTATTACGTTCTTTATTCGGTCCTTCTGGTAGATTCCTTCTTAAGGATGACGTTTGTGAAGATCGGTTTGGTTTGCTGGTTACATTAAACTCCGTGGATAGGAATACTATTAGATCCATTGATAAAAAATCCCTTGACTCTATAGAGAGCCAGACTCGTATTCAGTCAAATTCTGGGGCGCCAGCTGATATGTTCGGGCTAAATGTCGAACAGGATATGTTAAAAGCGATTATGGGAACGCCGAACAATTTTGTTTTGGGTTCTACAATGGCTGGTGCAGACTCTCTTTCGGTTTCCGTGAGAATGGACTTAAATGATTTAAGGGATATATTGTTGTTATATAAAAGGAACTATGATCAAGACCTCGATGAAAAATACTTTGAATGGGTCAACAACATTAATGTGGTAAAAAATAACTCACCCATAATACATGAATTGGATTCTATTCTTATCGAAAAATTTATAAAAAAAAATTATGAGGGATTATGGCTTTCAATTCCTGAAATAATCCCGTGGGAGTTTGTTTCTGGCTTTTCATATAAATACGGCAATAAGTCGATTTATCCTGATATCAATTTGCGGGGATTTCTAGAATCAGTAATAAATAAAGATATCACATTAAAGTTACTTCACGATGTGAAAGTTCACTGCATGGATGATGACCATAACTTTGTTTATAAATCTTGGTCTGTATATAAATGCTTATATGCAGAAATAGAGTTCAATGGCTCGAAATACATTTTGAATGATGGAGCATGGTTTAAGGTTAACTCTGATTTTGTTGCGAAAACAGACAATGCATTTAAAGAATTGGCTAAATCTAATTTGATCCTTCCTAACTATTCAGGCGGAGGGGAAGGTAACTATAATAGTTCCGTTGCAGCCATTTATTCGGATAAATATTGCTTGCTAGATGACAAAAATAAAATATTTCATGGTGGTGGTTACGGTCAAATAGAGGTATGTGACCTTTTAAATATTGATAAAAATTTAATACATGTAAAAATGTATGGAAAGTCCAGTGTTTTGAGCCATCTTTTTTCCCAAGGATTTGTTTCCGGGCAGCTAATACAAACTGATCCTGAGTTTAGAGCCAAAATAATCGATAAAATTCCAGAAAAATTTAAGAATATTTTCTCTGAAAAGGAAAAACCAAAAGATAAAGAATTTACAATTACATATGCAATTATTAGTGATTCGGTTGGTGACCTATACTTGCCTTTTTTTTCACGAGTTAATTTGATAAATACGGCCAAAATATTAAAAGGGTTCGGATATAAAGTGGAGTTGTTGAAAATTGAGGTCGATCAAGAAGTTTCAAAAAAAGTTATATTAAAGCCAAATCATCAAAGATCGCCAAAAAAATTGAGATAAAGCTTATTATACTCTTAAAGTAATTTTTATGAAAAATAATGTAACGGATCGCTTTTTACTTCAAAAAATCTATGATCTTTATTATGATCAATTTTGTTTATTGGATCCCAGTAGTCCTAGTCGCGACTCGCGTAATTATGTTCCAATAGATTGCAAATTAATTGGGAAAGAGCTAGGTTTGGACCCTGCTATCGTTTTTGGTCGGCTTTATTATCACTTGGATAGGAAATATCGTTTTAAAAATGAGAATGGCTCTTTTGTTTCGCTTTTTTATTTGAAGTTAGGAAAGGATTCTCATGTAATACACTTTCCTCTTCTTTCTGCTGTCGTGGCTGAACTCGAACAGGATCGAACTCGATACCTAATACCAGTTGTGATCTCATGGATGGCATTGTTAGTTTCAATTGCGACTGCAATAACTACCAAATAAACTAGGCTTTTTGCAAGATTGTTGCTTCATAGTATTAAAGTTTGGGAGCTAAATCTCTTTAGTTAATGTTGTTTGTACGCTTTCATTTTATCGATTACTGATTTCCTTCATTATCTACGAGCGGCCTTTATCGCAATTGTTTTTTCTCGTATCTCTAAGTCATTTAGGGTGTGAATTTAATAGCCACTTCTTTTTGCTGCTTTACAAGCCTTTAACCTTTCACTGAATGATTCGCTAGTTTTTAAGGTTTTCGATTGCTCAATCCAATAATCACATTCTGCATCTTTTAACTGTTTTTGATAGTTTTCTTCCGCCTTTTTATCAAGGGCAATCATATCGTTTTGTTGTATTCTTTTTTTAGCTGCATCTAATAGATATTTTTGTTTTTCTAGTACTTCCTTAAATTCCTCGTCCATTTTTTCTAAATCGGCTTTGGCCTTTTTTTCAACTTGTTGCACGGCGATTTTAAGTTTCCTTTCGTCGTTCCAGCTGTTTATCGAATGGCTAACAATATTTCCTATTGTCACACCTACGGCAATTACGCTAATTAGCCATATCGTCCTGTAAAATTTTCTCTTTGTTTGATTTATTCCGTCTTCAATCCCGTGCATTATTTGTGTTGCTCCATTTGTTCGCGCTGCGATTTCAGCTATTTGGTTTCTGAATCTTTAATTCTTAACTAAAACCCAATCAGGATTTTTTAGGCCCTGCATACAAAGTTTCACGTCATTATCAATTTTATTGTTTGGCTTTACGCATTCTTTTAGCGGCCTAGTTGCAATAAATTCTTCTGTAGGTTTGTTCTTGTTATTTTCAATCTCTCTAATTGTTTTATTGTAATGCTCACAAGCCATATTCCGCATTACGCGCGTATTTTCGGTGCCGTGTTGATTGTTTTGCTGAATCCAATAATTGCAAGTGCTGATAATTTTTTGAAGCTGAGGGTTATTTGTTTGGTAGTTGATTAACTGTTCATTGCCGTAACCGTAATTCTGCTGGCTTTGCCCGTTTGTTACGGTGAGTGATGGTCCACCTGCGCCAAATCTTTTTAAGCACTTCGGTAATTCTTTGGCGTTATGGTCTCGGCTTTTTTGCCACATTTTCATGTAGCTTGCATTGCCTCCCTGCCTGAGCCTGTATTCCGCTTCATGTAGCTGTCTTTCAATTCGCCAGCATTCATTGGCAATGGCATTTTTCGTTAACAGTATATTGCTTAGGATTGTTGTTAAAATTATCCCAATTAATTTTTTCATCTCTCCTTCCTCCATCTACTGGCAACCTTGGCCGCAATTATTAGGCCCTCCCTTGTGCTCCTAAGTCACCCAGGGCTTTTTTTGTCATCGGGCTTATTTGGCCCATTTCCGGTTTTTCTATTCCGTATGCTAACCACAACATGTATTCCGGCCATGCGTGGCCTATAGCTTCAATTTCTTCGTGTCTTAATTTCGCTTTTCTTTGTAAAGCATTTGTCCAACGCGTATAGCCAATGCCTGTTTTTTGGCTCAAGGCGTCTCTGCTTATTTTTTCAGTTTCAATTATTAAATTGATCCTGTCTATTACATCAAATGACGTCATAAGTATTTATTACTAGTAATAGTTACCAGTAAATATTACCTTTATGTAGAAGTTGATCGTGGTTCATTTTGGCTTACTGAGGTCTAAAAACCAAGCCATGAACCTTACTGAACCATAAAGGTTAAAAACTATGTCGGTCTTGGCTACTCACTTAACGGCTATCGATGGACTTGAATGGCGTCTGACCAGTACGGTCAATTCCACATACCTCGCATCGCTCACTTCCGGTTCTCTGGCTATTTGCTCCCCTCATATCACTCACGATATGCAACCGGGACAAAAGCAATTCTCCGTTTACTTGGCTAACGCCTTTATCAATTTCCCTGGTTCTGAATTTAAAAAATACAAAGAATTTTTGCAGCAAGTTGAAGCTGCTAAGGATGCGGCTTATGTCATTTGATCAAAACATTATTGTGAACCTGTCCGTAATTGCTCCTGTGGTATCACAAGAGCAATTCGCAACCTTCATCGGCTCGACACCTGACACAGTTCGGGGTTGGGTAGAGAACGACACACTTCCCCATGTGAAGATTGGCCGCCAGCGTTATATCAACATCATTGCGTTTGTGGATGACTTGAAAAATGGAAAAACCATTTTTAGTCGTGGGGAATACAACCATGATTGATAACAGACTTCTTTACATTCTCACGCTTTTTTTCTTGCTCGGTTTTATGGGCATGGTTATCGATTCTTACTTTTTTTATTCCGCATTAACGGCTTGTAATCAGGTGCCCAGTAGTCCTGTCTTGGAGGCTACCCACGCAAATGGATTGATGCGGCAATCCTGTGGGTATGCGTCCCCTTTAATTCCTGAATTCTGCGCTGACAAGCTGGGGCGCGGGATTAATGAAACTCCAGCTCACTTAATGAAAAGGTAATTGTTATGAACCAAACCATGATTGTTGATCTGTACGGTGCTTCTATCGCTGAAGTTGACGGTAATAAATATGCGTCTCTCTATGTCGGCCAAGCGGTTGTTGATGAAAAGGAAGAAAAAGCAAAGGGCATCGTCATGATGAAGTTGCCCTGCGATCCAGAAGTGTACGACACACTTCGCGCACCTAAATACCCTGTTCAGGTTGAATTGCAAACTCGCCTTAAAAAAGCGGCTGGTGGCCGCATGGGGCAGCATTGTACAGCGGTCACTCTGCGCGGTGGTCAAGCTCAACTGACGCCTGCTAAAGCTCCATCACCAGCCAATTAATTACTAGGTGATGTATGTCGTTTTATCTCCGGTGCGAAAGTGAAATTACCATTGTTAATGGTGAACTTCATTGCTCCGCATGGCAAAGCGTTTCGGAGGATGAATTGCTGGGCGCTCTCGTCCGTTCATCAATGCTCACACAAGAGGATTTTTGGACACTCGGCGCGGGCGTCACTGCAATTATGTGCACCGCTATCGGTGTGCGTATGTTGTTAAAACTCTTGTTTAATTCTTCGAAAGGTAATGAGTCATGAAAAATGCATTTACTGTTTTACGCTCCAAGGGTGCAAAAATCGCTACTGCGACTTCTGCATTGGCTTTGGCCGGTTCAGCTCAAGCTGCTTCAATCCTGCCGTCAACATTTTCTACTGATATGTCTGACGTAAGCACCGATATCACTACCGTTGGCGGTGCGTTGATTGGTCTCGCTGTTGTGGCCGTTGGTATCAAGTGGGTGAAAGCGACTTTCTTCGGTTAATCGACAATTCACCCTAGGGGGCTTCGGCTCCCTTTTTTATTTGAGGTAAACAAAAATGTTTTTCGATCCCTACGCATTTCTGTTGTTCGTTTATGTGATTGCTCTGTATGTAATGGCTGACGGGATATGAGGTGCGTATGCGGTATCTATTGTTTTTTTTGTTATTTTTCTCTGTAAATTTATTTGCGCAAACTCCGCAACCGACTTGCTCGGTTACGGGCACTAAGTCGTTGTCACAAGATCGCAATTTGCAAAGTTTGAGTAACACGTGTTTGTCAAATCAATCGCCTACTAATACCAAATATTTCAGGACTTATGGTCCCGGTCCTGACGCGGGCAGTTATCCAACAACGTATTTTTCATGTGATTCCCAGTGTACGTGCCCTGAGGGTTCTTCCTGGTATACCGGTGTAGATACATCGGGGAATCCTACGTCTGGTTGTTCTCCTGATGATGGTGGTGATACTGGAGAGAATCAATGTGATGGTTCGGGCCAAGTCTTTTATGAAGGCTTTTGTCGTGATGCTGTCGCATCACCCTCTGACTGTGGTTCTACTTATACAACTGCAATAAATGTGGGTGGTTCTTACGTCTGTTCTAATAATGGTTGTGCGTCTGGCCAAACCCAAAGTGTTTATACAAGCCCAGCTGGCTCATGGAATGTTTGTGGTGGGGAAGGTGATGGATCGGGTAATGCTTCTTCTGGTGCAAATACTTCGGGGTCAAATACATCTACGGGTAGTAATACTTCCGCCCCTTCGTCTACTGGTTCAAATACAAGTGGTGATAGCAATACTAGTTCAGGTAGCGGTTCAGGCAATGGGACTGGTGCCGGTACTGGTGATGGTTCGGGTTCTACTTCATCCAGTTCGACTAATCCCGGGTCAGGTTCTACTAGTTCAGGTATTGGTAATGGCGGCGAAGCTGATGCAGCTAATTGTGATAACGGTGAACCGCATTGTGATGGCGATCCAATCCAATGCGCAATTCTGGTACAGCTTTGGATAAATAACTGTGCTGGTTATGATCAAGTTCAAACCAATAATCCAGATAATGATAATGAAGCTATAGAGTCTAGTTTCGTTGCATTAATTTCATCTGCTGAACCTTCGGTAAATGCTGAGGGTGTTTTAACTGCTATGACGCCGGGCGGTGGTGCTGGTAATGGTTCTGGTAGCGGTTCGGGCTCTGGTACCGGCTCCGGTAATGGTGGTGGTTCTGGACTAGACCTTTCTGGCCTTGATGGCGCAGCCGGTTCTGGCGCCGGTGGTTCCTGTCCACCTGATCGAGCAATTAGCCTTGAGGCTGGTAATTTCAATATTTCTTTTCAATTCTTTTGTGACTTCGCGTCTCAAATATCTGGTCTTGTTGTTCTAATTTTTTCTTATATCGGCGGAATGATTGTTTACCGCTCACTCAATTGGTAGGGGGTGAAATATGCCTTGGGCTATTGCGGCTGCTTTGCAAGCTTTGTATGCATTATTGCGAAATTTCTTTTTTACCATCTGGACTAGGTTGTGGGGATTCATTTTATTTGCTCTCCCTTTGGTGCTTGAAAAAATTATCAAGTTATTGGGTATTGGCGTTGTTTCCTATGCGGGTGTTGACTTAACAGTAGATGAAATTTCCGAATTTTTAATGAGCAAATTAAATGGTTTGCCTGCCGACCTGTTGCAAATTTTTTTAATTTTGAAAGTGGATGCCGGTTTTAAAATCGTGTTAACGGCAATGGCTATTGCTATTAGTTTTAAACTCGCTCAGTCGTCTACTAAGGTTGTATTTAAGGGAAAAATGGAGGCTTAGTAATGATCTATCTCTTTACCGGCGCCCCAGGCTCGTCCAAGACACTCAACGTAATTAAAACTATCTGTGAGGATTCAACCTTTAAAGGCCGTGATATTTATTACCATCGCATTAAAGAGCTAAAACTACCGTGGATTGCTTTGGATGAAAATGAAGTAAAGGAATGGGATACATTGCCTCATGGTTCTGTATTGGTTGTGGATGAAGCCCAATACTTAATGCCGGTTCGTGATCCTCGCAAGCCGTTGCCGGAATGGATTCTCAAAATGTCTGAGCATCGCCATAAAGGTTATGACTTAATCTTTATGACTCAATCGCCCAATTTGCTAGATGCTGGCTTTCGTCGCTTTGTGGGTCGTCATACGCATATAGAACGGATTTTTGGTCTTGAGTCCGCTAAATGGCTAACGTGGGAAAAATGCGTGACTGATGTGGATGATCATTTCAGACGTAAAGAGGCGGTCATTAAGCGGGTTGGTTTTGATAAAAAGTATTACGGCACATATAAATCCGCCGAGGTGCATACCCATAAAAGGAAAATTCCGGCAAAGGTTTTTATTCCGTTTATTGCACTGGCGTTTCTTATTGGTTTAGTTATTTATTTCTTAAATTCATGGGGTGATCGAATTGATACCACTAGTCCCGAACCTGTTAGTTCGCCTATCCAAAGCTTGGCTGGTGCGATTAAGTCTGATACTGGTATTCATCATACTGGTAATGCTTCTCTAACCACTGAGCAATATATACAGGCGCACACACCGCGCATTCCTGATGTACCTTGGTCTGCGCCGGTATATGATGCCTTAACTGTTCCTAAAAGCTTCCCTAGGCCCCAATGCATTCGTTTTAACAGGGGTTATGATTCCCCGCCTCTCTGTAAATGTTATTCCCAACAAGCCACACCGTTAAACATTTCTGACAAGGCATGTAATCGCTATGTCGATAATGGCTATTTTGACCATACCCGGCCTGACTCTAATTCCCATTCTACAGGCGGTGATCCCGCCAATGCGCGCGATCAGGGCTTGCCCCGCGCGCTGGCGGGCACTGCTAACGTTCCTGTAACACGTTAATAAATAGGGGGGTGCATAACCACATTAAACCTCACTGAACCACATTCACCGTTTTTTTGATTTTTGTTTTTTTCTGTTTTAGTTTTGTGAAAGTTTTGGCCTCCTACCGCTTAATAAGGGGTTTGTATGCGTTATGAAAATAAGTTTTGGCACCGTGTCGGCAATCGGTTTTTCAATCAGAATACGTCTTACGATTTGTCGGGTTTGCGTTATTTGCACTGTGGTGTGGATACGATTAAGCAGTTGTTCAATTGTTTATTAAATCAGGATGTATTGAAGGCTATTCAAAGCGCCTATGAATCATCGTATCAGTATTTGACGGTTGGCAATATTGATTGGTTGCTTACTCGTTCAAGTAAGGCTTCGGGTTACCAATATATTCTTAAAAACTTGGATTTAGGTTTTGTTGTATTGCTTAAATCTTTCTACACTGAACCTGATTTGTCGGGTTCTCATGTAAAAATTGAATGCACTCCTCAGCTTATTTCAGGGCACACACCGCAATCACTTGATAGGGAAATTCATGCGATTGCTTCATTGTTTGCTTATCAGCTTGTTCCTGTTGGAATTTCTTGCCATATCGCGGTAGATGTTAAGGGGTTTCAAGTTCCTGCTGATTTAGAGGCGCGTTTGGTGGCAAAGGCTAAGCGGCAATACAAATTCAACTGTATTTCGAATGCTCAGCTTGATTTAAATGAGACTGCGGTTATCTATGGGGCAGGGCAATCGTATACGTTTGGTTCTGCTGGTGCTTTGCAATTCTGTATCTATGACAAGACGGCTGAGGCTTTGAAAAGCGATAAGCTTGATTTTTGGCAGTCGATTTGGTCTAAAGTCCCTGCTGCTAATTTTGATGGTGATTTTTCAAAGCTGGATTCCATGAGTGAATACACTGCTGTTGATACGGTTCATCGTATTGAGGCTCGTTTCCATCACTCTGTTATTAATCAATTTTGCTGGGGCACTAAAGGTGCTGATGGCAAAAATATTTCTATCAAAACCTATACTGATTTGGCTCCGCATTTGACTGCACTCTGGCAATATGCCTTGAATAATTTTCGTTTGCAGCACTCTACCTCTTATATTGATCCCGTCTGGCAGTATTTGATTGAAGATATTCAATTTTTTTGCCCCGCACCTGCTTTAACTTATCGCCGTGAGCAAAAACCGCCTTCTCAGAATACACGCCGTAATGTTGCTTTTTGGCTAGGCAATCAAATCCGGTTATATGCTCGCAAGCGTTATGACCCTCGTTATGTAGTGAACAGATTGTTGTCTTCTGGTCTTGAAGCTGAGCTTTCTGATTATTTCAGTGTTCGATTATTTGGTGATGCTGATTTATTGCAGGAAGTCCTTTATGACTTTGTTGCTGAAAAAATGCGTCTATTGATTTTAAATGGTGTTGCTGCGTGATTAAGAAGTTACCTAACGGCCGATATAAGCTTGATTTCTATCCGGCTGGTGTAAAAGGTCCTCGAATCCAGCGTATTGGCTCCAAAAAGGAGTTGAAGGCTTTGCAGGCTAAATATGAGCTTGATTATCAGGAAGCTCCAGATCGTTTTACGGTGGATAAGCGGCGTTTATCGGACTTGGTTAAGCTGTGGTATGGCCTTCATGGCGCTACGTTGCGTGATGCTAAATATCGATTAGCTCGTACATTGGCTGTTTGTGAATCCTTAGGTGACCCTACGGTTGATAAGTTTAGTGCAGCTGATTTTTCCCGTTATCGTGAGTTACGGTTGAGAGAGGTTTCGGTATCCACCGTTAATCATGAAACTCGCTATTTACGCGCTGTTTTTGCTGAGTTAATTCGGTTGGACCAATTTCATGTCAAGAATCCTTTGGCTACCATTCGTACTTTCGCTGAGCGTGAGCGGGAATTGTCTTTTCTTACTGCTGAACAAATTCCTTTGCTGCTAGCCGAATGTGATAAATCCACTAATAACCACTGTGGCCCGGTTGCTCGCCTATGCCTGGCTACGGGTGCCCGTTGGAGTGAGGCGAATAACCTGCCGCCCCATAACTTACTGCCTGACAGGGTGATTTATTCCGATACTAAAAATGGTCGTGTTCGCGTTGTGCCTATTAAGCCTGAGCTATCCGCTGATTTGCGTGCGGTTGGCTACCCAATGGGGATTAAGTTGTTTTCAAGCTGCAAGGGGGCTTTCCGTAAGGCTGTAGAGCGTTCCGGTATCCAGCTTCCAGAAGGTCAGCTTACTCACGTTCTACGGCATACCTTCGCAAGTCATTTTCTCATCAACGGCGGGGATATCCTAGCTCTGCAACGTATTCTTGGTCACTCTGATCTCAAGGCTACAATGCGTTATGCGCACCTCGCACCTGATTACATGGAAAAGGTCCGCGACCTCTCTCCAATCTAAATGTATTGCTGATGTGAACGTCCGGATAGGACGTAAGGGCGCGTGAGCGCGGGTAGTGTGGGCAATAAGGCAGTTCGGTGTTTCCGGTTAAGGTGATCTATCGCCTTTTGTCCACACGGTCGGAGTGGCAAGGTATCAAATAAAAACTAATTTTTACTGTAGGTGACTCCATGTGGAACTACAGCGTTATCATAAGTTGCTATGTTTTCACATGTATCCATTTCCGGCGTTAAATAATATAGAAGTACAGATTTGTTTTGTGCCGCCTGCGCTAATAATGTTGAGTACCACGTTTTGCATGTATCCGGGCTTACTGTTTTCCATGTAGCGTTCATATTACATATGCTCCGCCCCAGCGTATTGCCATATATTTCGATTGAATAGATTTCGACGGTACCACTTCTCGTTACCATTAGCCTGTCAATTACTCCATCACATGGTATTGATGCTGCTTTACTGTGGCCGCATATGATCAGTATCAATGTTGCAAGAAGCGCTTTGCACATTTTCATTGTGAACCTTCCGGCTTTGATTTGAAGACTAATATGGATTTTTTATGGATGGGAAATAAAAAAGGTTAGTAGATATTAACCTACTAACCCTTGTCGCATATGGTAGCTAGAGGCGGACTTGAACCGCCGACCCCAGCATTATGAGTGCTGTGCTCTAACCGGCTGAGCTATCTAGCCATAATTGAGAGGCGCGCATTTTGGCTAGCGGAGGGCGGTCTGTCAACCCCAAATTTGAGGTTTGGTAAGGGTTTAGGGGTGCGGGTTGGGGCTGATGCGGGTATGATGCGCTCTTTCTTTTTTGGGGCATGTTTTGCATGCCCTTATCCGGTATAACCCTCTTCGATCACAGGTTAATAATGGAATTTCTCGATCTTGCTCCCGTTACCCGCGCCCAGGGCAGTGTGCATTTGCCCGGTTCCAAAAGTATCTCCAATCGTACCTTATTACTGGCAGCGCTGGCCCAGGGGGAGACGGAAATCCGTGATTTGCTGAAGTCGGATGATACGGACCGCATGCTGGACGCGCTCACATCCCTGGGGGTAAGCGTAACCAGGACCGGCGACAACGATTACCGTGTGCTAGGTACCGGGGGCGGCTTCCCCAATAAGGAAGCGGACTTGTTCCTTGGTAATGCCGGTACGGCGTTTCGCCCGTTGACGGCGGCGCTCGCCTTAAGTGGCGGTACTTATAAGCTGCATGGCGTGCCGCGTATGCATGAACGCCCGATTGGCGATTTGGTGGATGCTTTGCGCCAGATAGGCGCAGATATTACCTACCTCGGTCAGGAGGGGTTCCCGCCGTTACTTATCAAGCCTGCGCAAATTGCCGCTAGAGGCACCATCAAAATTCGCGGCGATGTTTCCAGCCAGTTCCTGACGGCCTTACTTATGGCATTGCCGATGACCGGCAAGGAAACCCAAATTGAATTGGTTAGTGAATTAATTTCAAAACCCTATATAGAAATCACCCTTAAATTGATGGCCCAGTTCGGCGTGCAGGTAAAGCGCGATGGTTGGGAGTGTTTTACCGTTCCGTCCGCCAGTGGTTACCTCAGTCCCGGTCGCATTTTTGTGGAAGGTGATGCATCTTCCGCTTCTTACTTCCTCGCTGCCGGTGCGTTGGGTGGCGGGCCGTTGCGTGTGCAGGGCGTGGGGGCAAACAGCATTCAGGGGGATGTAGCATTTGCCGATGCGCTGGCGGAGATCGGTGTAACTATCACCAAGGGCGAGAATTGGATTGAGGCTTCCGCGCCCTCTTTACCGCTCAAAGCCTTTGATCGCGATTTCAACCATATTCCCGATGCGGCTATGACGCTTGCAGTCGTTGCACTTTTTTGCGATGGCCCGTCGCGTTTAACCAATATAGCCAGTTGGCGGGTGAAAGAGACTGACCGCATAGCGGCCATGGCAACGGAATTGCGCAAGTTGGGTGCGATAGTAGAGGAAGGCGAGGATTGGCTGCGTATTACACCGGTTAAAAATTTAACTCCCAACGCGGCGATTGATACCTATGACGATCACCGTATGGCGATGTGTTTCTCGCTCGCCAGTTTTGGTGTGCCTGTGCGCATTAACGATCCGAAATGCACCGCAAAAACTTTTCCGACCTATTTTGATGTGTTTGGCTCAGTCGTGGGCTGAGGGGGGCAGAATTGATAACGCTGGTTGAGGCAAATTGATTCAGGTTGCCGCGCCCGGATATTTTACGCTTGCGGAATAGAGCTGCGCAGGATGTGCAGCATCATCCGCATCCGTCACTAATAAAAGCTCGAGGCTATTAGGTGATTCGTTTGCTTCAATGCCTTCCAGCTTTACCGTTTTATCAATTGCCTCCAGAAAAACCAGATCGCCTTTTCGATTAATTATGCCGACTGCTGATCCCATACATTTACCGTCCAGATAAGAATCCGCTGTGTTTTCTGCACTGGCGGTAAATACTATATCGCCATTGCGCAATGCGGTTGCGTCAGTGAAGCACAATGGAACCTCATCGATGTATCCCAAATCATAGGGTGAGATGTGGATCGGTGGTGTGTGTGTTTTCTCTGGAGCTGAAAGGGTCTGATAAAAATCCCCAAGCGATAATCGAATACTCGCATTTAATTTATTCTTCTTGTTGCCGCGTTGGAAAAGGTAAATTTCATCCTGAACAATGGCAGCGCCTTCAATATTTAGTTTCCCTATTTCCTGCTTCAGGAAATCATAAAAATTGGAAAGATCGATAATTTCTGCTTGCCCGACAATATTTCCCGCATGATCCAGCGGAACTATCGCGCTGCGACGGCGATTTTTCTTGGAGCCTGAACCCAGGGCGAGCAATGCATTGCGCGAGGGATTATTGGATTGCGGAATCAGGGTAAGTACTTCTATATCCGGCTTTTCTGCTTTGCGCCCCTCATAGTCCAGCGGCAGCTCACCTGCAAAGCAGCGGTGCAATTGCCCATGGGTATGTCCATCCAGCAAAAACTGCCCCAAATGTAATTCGTCATCTGCCACTACATACAGCCACTGTCCCACTCGCACCAGTCCGCTGGCTGCGCTTAAATGCGGATGGCGGTGCTGTTGCGACGCTTGTTCCAGCATTAACTTTTTTACTTCGGTCAGTTGAATCATAATCAGCTCCGTGACAATGGTTACAAATCAGGCTTTTAATGCCGGGTGGGGAATTTCTCCATTTACAGAAAAATCTTTTTTGTGAAATTCAAACGCCTCGCTATTGCCTGCACGCACAAACACGCACATCTCGGTTGTGAATCGCACATGCCAAAGCTGTTGCTGGCAAGGTTCTTTTTCTGCAAACGCGAGCGGTGAAAATATGGCGATATTTTTTCCGCCGCTAAAACGCGCTGAAGAATAGAGAATAAACTCGACCTCCGCTTCACGCAGTTGCTTTCCCAACTGTTGGGTATAATCCCAAGAGTCGCGTTGGCTGATTTTATCTTGCAGATCCGCAAATGCTTCGGCTTGCAAATCAATGGCCTTCTGGCTGGAAAGTTTCACGGAAAAGGCTGTGCGTTGGTCGCGAATATTTTCCAGGGGACCAAGCTGTGCAAGTCCTTGCTGGAACAACCAGAAATATACCGCGGTTTCTGCAAATGCGGTCTGCAATTCGCACGAGCCATAAAAAATACCGCGTTCCCAAGTGCTGCCGAAACGGGAACCATAGCGCAGGGGCGGATAGCGAAAGGGAGTCATCAATAAATAAGAAAGGCCGACGCAGTCGGCTGGAATTTTGGGCTTGGATAAATCCAGCAACTCCTCCAGGCGACTCTGCTCGGTAGCGGAGCGGGTAATCGCCATAGTGGCCGCTGTTTCTTGCGTTTCCACCACGCGCCAGCAATTGCCGATGATTTGGAGGCGCAACAAGCTGGCAAAATTCATCTCGTATCCTTAAGGGTGGGAAAGGTTAAATACGCCCGCGCATCGCATCCAGGTACCAAAGCACCCGCGTCAAGCCATCCGCTTTGCGGATCAGTTCCCCTGGGGGTTCGTTGCTCAAATGGCGATTAGGCGTAGCCATCCAGTGTCGCATCGCTTCGCTGTTTCCCCCCAAAATGGAAAACAGCGAGCGATAAACCCGTATCACCAACAGCGAAAGCTCAAATGTTTTCCCTTGTGATGGGGTTCCCTTCTTCATTCGGTCCACAGTGGATATGGATACGCCTATGGCATCTGCCAATTGTTCCCGCGCTAATCCCAAGGCATCAGCAGCATTAATTACACTATGGCTTACAAGCTCCAAGTCAGAGACATTGGCGGTTTGGAGGTTCACTGGGTGCTCCTGTAGCATCAAATGATAGTTTTTATTCTATAGGCTGTCATTTGAAAAGCAAGTTGTTTGTATTTGGACCGATTCGATTGTTGGGAGTAGCTGGTGGCTTATGTCCCGTCACCAGGAATTTTGATTTGAGGGAGGCGAGGAGTAATTTGAACAACGGCTGATTTATCAGCCGCTGTTGTGGAGGGCAACTAAAGGGAGATATGTCAGGATAAGGGGTGCATTAGACGTTAAATAAAAAGTGCATAACATCCCCATCCTGCACCACATATTCCTTTCCTTCTTTGCGGGATTTTCCCGCGTTCTTCGCGCCTTGTTCACCTTTGTATTGCACGAAATCGGCATAGGCGATGGTTTCGGCGCGGATAAAACCCCTTTCAAAATCGGTGTGGATTACGCCTGCTGCCTGGGGGGCGGTTGCGCCAACAGGAATAGTCCATGCGCGCACTTCCTTTACCCCGGCGGTGAAATAAGTGTGCAACCCGAGCAATTGATAGCCTGCGCGGATTACACGGTTCAATCCCGGCTCTTCCATCCCCATTTCCGCGAGGAATTCTTTTTTGTCATCGCCTTCCAGTTCCGCGATGTCGGCTTCGAGCTTATTGCAAATCGGCACTACGACGGATTTCTCTTCTTCCGCAATTTTGCGCACAACGTCCAGGTGCGGATTGTTTTCAAAACCATCCTCGGCGACATTGGCGATATACATGGTAGGTTTGAGGGTGAGCAAATTGATTTCTTTCAATAATAATTTTTCATCAATGCTCAAATTGAAGGAGCGCAAGGGTTTGGCCTGGTCCAGGTGCGGCTGGATTTTTTCCAGCAGCGCTTTCATGGCCATCGCATGTTTGTCCTGGCCTTTAGCCGCTTTTGCATAACGGTTAAGCGCTTTTTCGACAGCTTCCAGGTCAGCCAGGGCCAGCTCGGTGTTAATTACTTCAATGTCTGCGGCAGGGTTTACGCCATTGGCTACATGGATCACATTGTCATCATCGAAGCAGCGCACAACATGGGCGATGGCGTCCGTCTCGCGAATATTGGCGAGGAATTTATTGCCCAGTCCCTCGCCCTTGGATGCGCCGGCAACCAAACCGGCGATATCAACAAACTCCATGGTGGTGGCAATAACGCGCTCGGGTTTTACGATTTCAGCCAGGGCATCCAGGCGTGGATCGGGGACAGTCACAATACCTGCATTCGGTTCGATGGTGCAAAAAGGAAAGTTTTCGGCACTGATACCCGCATTGGTGAGCGCATTAAAAAGTGTTGATTTGCCGACATTGGGCAGGCCGACTATGCCGCAGTTAAAACCCATGGTGATGTGTCCATTAATACAAATAAATGAAAGGCCGCGATTATACAGGCTTGGCTGGATATTGTGCCCTGCTTATTTCTTAGGATCGGTGTGCAGGTTTTTCATCGCGGTATTCCAATCCCCTTTGATTGCTTCGGGTACACACTGGATGGCCCGCGTGATCGCAGCATCGATTAATTCCTGCTCCGCTGCCGGTGCGCGTTTTAATACAAAGTTCGCCACCAGCGGCGCGGCGCCCGGGTGACCGATTCCCAAGCGCAGGCGCGGGAAATTCTGGTTGTTTCCAAGGGCGGCAATAATATCGCGCAGGCCGTTATGGCCGCCGTGGCCGCCGCCTTGTTTAAAGCGGGCGATGCCGGGCGCCAGGTCAAGTTCATCGTGGGCAACCAGAATGGTTGCAGGGGAAATCTTAAAAAAATTGGCCATGGCCCCCACTGATTGGCCACTGCGATTCATGTAAGTGGTGGGAATTAACAATCGTAAATCCTGCCCCTGGAAATTGGCACGTGCGGTCAGGCCGAAATATTTATTGTCGGGTACCAGGGAAACGCCCAGTTTACGGGCGAGTTCTTCAACAAAATCGGCACCGGCATTGTGGCGGGTGCGCTCGTATTCGCTGCCTGGATTACCCAGACCAACAATTAATTGGATGGCGTTGCTCATTGTTTGAATCCGGATACCCATTTATAAAAGGGGCGCATTATAAATAAAAAAGGGCGGGGTCCGAAGACGCCGCCCCTTTGGCATTCCCGCGAGAATTAAGCTTCTTCGCTTTCTTCTGCGCCGCCCTTCGGCTTAACGATAGTTGCAACAGCCAGGTTGTGGTCTGCGCCTTTTTGCAGGTCGGCAGAAACAACGCCGCCAGGCAATTTCAGGTCGGAAATGTGGATGATGGTACCCACTTCGGCATCAGCCAAATCCACCTCAATGAACTCCGGCAAGCTGTGTGGCAAGCAAATGATATCCAGTTGCGTCAGGTTGTGAACCACTTTACCACCCTGGATTTTCACGCCCTTGGAAGTTGCTTCATTGATGAAGTGCAGGGGTACGTGGGTGTGTACCTTGGTAGACTTATCAATGCGCAGGAAATCCAGGTGCAGGATTTGTGGCTTGGATGGATGGCGTTGAACATCTTTCAGGATCACGTCTTCATTGGCGCCATCAACATTCAGGCTGATGATATGTGAGTAGAAAGCTTCGTGTTCCAGGTGCTTGACCAGTTCGTTGTGAGACACGCTCACGTTCAACGGATCTTTCTTGCCACCATAAATAATGGCGGGAACCTGGTCAGCCAAACGACGCAGGCGGCGGCTCGCACCTTTCCCCAAGTCGTTCCGGGCAGTTGCATCTAATTTAAAGTCTTCAGACATTTTGACGTCCTCAATAAACCTCATGAATCCGCGACCAGAATCCAGAGGGGTTGGTAAAACCCTTTGCAGGGTGATTATCTAAATGCCCGTTCCTAGCGGAACATGGCACTCAGGGATTCTTCATTGCTCAGGCGGCGCATGGCCTCGGCGAGCATTTTGGATAAGGTCAGGCTGCGGATGCGCGTGCAGTTTTGCGCCGCTTCGCTGAGCGGGATGGAATCGGTCACCACCAGCTCATCCAACTCGGAATTGTTAATATTATCGATCGCCTTGCCGGAAAGTACCGGATGGGTACAGTAGGCAATCACGCATTTTGCCCCTTGCGCTTTCAGTGCTTTGGCGGCGCTGCATAAGGTTCCGGCGGTATCGATGATGTCATCAACCAGCAGGCAGGTACGGTTTTCAACTTCACCGATGATGTGCATCACTTCCGCCACATTAGCGCGAGGGCGACGTTTATCGATAATTGCCAGGTCTATACCCAACTGCTTGGCGACAGCACGGGCGCGGACCACACCGCCAATATCGGGTGATACGACGATCAGGTCTTCAAACTTTTGCTGTTCTATATCTTCCAGCAGCACCGGCGAACCGTAGACGTTGTCTACCGGAACATCAAAAAAGCCCTGGATCTGTTCGGCGTGCAAATCGACGGTTAGTACCCGGTCAACGCCTACACCCACCATCATGTCCGCAACCACCTTGGCAGTGATGGGGACACGGGCGGAGCGCACGCGGCGATCCTGGCGAGCATAACCGAAGTAGGGCACTACCGCAGTGATGCGGCCGGCAGAGGCGCGGCGCAGCGCATCCACCATCACAATCAATTCCATCAGATTGTCGTTGGTGGGCGCGCAGGTGGATTGCACCACAAACACATCGCGACCACGCACGTTTTCATTCAACTCGACAGCGATCTCGCCATCGGAAAATTGCGACACTGAAACATCACCCAGCGGGCGGCCCAAATGCCCGACAATTTTCTTGGCGAGTTCGGGATTTGCGTTGCCGGTAAAGACCATTAAGTCAGTCACGTCAGATACCTTTTGCTGATTGCCGGTAGATAAAAGCCAGAGCCGAGTGTCTGTCTGCGCGAAGCAGGTTTTTTACCCTTGGGATTTTAGCGGAATACATGGGGATCGCTAAATGCCGGGAATTTATTAACGAGGAATCTGAAGAGAAAATGGCAGGGGCGGAAGGACTCGAACCTACGAATGGCGGGATCAAAACCCGCTGCCTTACCACTTGGCGACGCCCCTGTTATGGCTTGATTCAGAAGTCCGGAAGCAGTTTGTAGAGCGGCGATTGGTTTACGCCTTGGGCTACAAAACCGGGCAGATGTTGCGGCAATTTTGCCTGCACTTGCTGTGCTTTTTCTGCCGTCTCAAAGCTTGCAAAAACGCAGGCTCCGGTTCCGGTCATCTTTGCGTTGCGATCAAATTTCTGTAGCCAGGTAAGTGCTTCATTCACTTGTGGATAAAGCTTTTTTACCAGGGCTTCGCAGTCATTTTTACCGCCCCGCTCAAGGAAGGCCGCCACTTTAATGGCCGACGTATCTCTTGTCAAATCTTTGTGAGAAAAAATTTCCGCGGTGGATACATGGCAATCAGGTTGCACAACCAGGAACCATTTTGCCGGCGTTTTGACAGGCAAAAGCTGCTCGCCCACACCCTCAGCCCAGGCAGTTTGGGCATTAATAAAAACAGGGACATCGGCACCGAGTTTTAAGCCTATCGACTGCAATTGTGCTTTACCCAGCTTGCAGTTCCATAAATGGTTGAGCGCAACTAACGTGGTGGCAGCATTACTGCTGCCACCACCGATGCCGCCGCCCATGGGCAGGCGTTTTTCCAGGTGAATATCCACACCTGCGCTTGCCGGCTTGAACGGCTCAAGGGCGCGCACGGCTTTTATCACCAGGTTTTGCTCAAAGGCGACTCCCGGGATTTCCGGTTGCAGGCTGATCCGGTTGCCGGTGTTGGTGGTGAAACTCATGATGTCGCCATAGTCGAGCAACTGGAATAAGGTTTGCAGGCTGTGATAGCCATCGGCGCGACGGCCGGTAATGTGGAGGAATAGATTCAGTTTTGCTGGGGAGAGTAGGGTCAGTGTCGTCATGGTTATTTTACGGGGCTGCCGAGTTGCCACTGGCGGATTACGAGGGTCAGGCGTACATCCCGATATTCCGCAACGATCCTGCCGGGCAGGGCGAGGGTTTTATCATTAAGGGATTGATCGCTGTAATTGGTGTAGCGGATCAGCCAATCGCCCTGCTGTAGGAGTGCAACCAGGCCGTCGCTGTTTTGTTCCAGGCGGGCGATCCTTCCTTTGGGGGCGGGTAGGCCGCGTACCCAATAAGCAAGTTGGGTAACCGGCAGGGTCCAGCCGAGCTGTTTTTTAATCAGGGCTTCGGGTGATCTGGCTTCCCGGGCGGGTTCACCAGTCTGTTCCATGCGGACTTTGCCGGGTTGCCCGGTGATAATCATGCGTTTCTGTCCCAAGGGGCCACTCAGGTTAATCTGGTAATCCAGGCCTTGCTGGGTCCATTTGATGCTGGCGCTACCGCTATCATCCGCAGTGCGGACGCCCAGTTTTCCATCGATCCGCCAGGCGTTTATCGCCTGCAATTGCTTTTCGTGCTCCCGCAGGTTTTCCGGAGGAGTCAAGCCAGGCCGGTGCACACAGGCAACTGTCGCGAGCATTAAGACCAGCAGGATGGAAGATCGGATGAGGCGGGAGCAGATCATAAATCAGCCTTAAGGCGTTGCAGGGTTTCCCGGATTACCGGATCGGTGGGCGATAGTTTTATGCCTTGCTGCCATATGCGACGGGCTTCGGTTTTATCGCCGACCATCCAGAGGATTTCCCCCAGGTGGGCGGCGATTTCGGCATTGGGGCTGCTAGTGAAGGCGTTGCGCAAGTATCCCAGGGCTTCCGGGTATTTGCCGAGTCGGTAAAGTAGCCAGCCCATGGAATCCATAATGGCGGGGTCCCCGGGCTTTAGCTGCAGTGCCTTATCCAGGAGGCGGCGGGCTTCGTCATAACGCTGGGTGCGGTCCGCGAGTAGGTAGCCCAAGGAATTAAGGGCGGCGATGTTATCCGCATCCAGTGTCAGGATCTGGCGCAAGTCGTGCTCGGTGGCGACCATTCGATTACGTTGGTTATTGAGCATGGCACGAGCGAACAGCAAGTGGGTACTCCGGGGAAAATTGGCGATTCCCTCACTCAATACCTTTTCCGCCTCGCCCGGGTGGTTGTGCTTGGCCAAGGCCTGGCCGTGGAGTACATAGAGTGCTTCGCTCTGGTCCGGAAAGCGCAATCGCACCCGGTTCATGTGCTGTTGGGCGCTGAGGAAATCTTCCTGGCGGACAAAGATATCCAGCAAGCTAAGGGTGGCGGACAGGAAATCGTTGCCATTCTCCACTTGTAAATAATGGATGATGGCTTCGGCTGAGTCCTGCCGGGCTTCGGCCATGCGCCCCAGGTAATAGTGGGCGGTAGAAAGGTGCTGGTCTTCGTCCAGTAATTCTTCGAAGGCGTTGCGCGCGGTTTCCAGGTCCTTGCGTTCCAGCGCGATGATACCCAGCGATAACAGCAAGTCCCCATCACCGGGGCGCTGCTTCACCAGAATCTGGAATTGCTGTTGGGCCAGCTCCAAATCATGGTGGGTAAGGATACGGGCGTATTGCTGGCGCAGACTGGTGTTATCCGGATAAAACTCCAACAGCGTCGCCATTTTGGTGATGGCTTCCTGGTCACGCTTGAGCTGGTGCAGCAGGTTTGCCTCCAGGATCGCAGCGGGAATACTGCGCGGGTGCAGTTTCAGGGCCTGGTGGGTCATAGCCATGGCTTCTTCGTACTTGCCTTGCTGTTGCAACAGGATTCCGGTGCCTACCATCAGTTGTTCATCTTGTGGATGGAGTTGCAACTGGCTGGCGAAGTCGCTTAGCAGGCTGGCCCGTTCATCCTCACCCAGGCTGGCTGCCGAGGCCGCAATATTTTGAAAGAGCGGCTCACCGCCTTCATCCATCAGTCGCACCGAATAGTTAAAAGCCTCGCGCAATTGCCCAGACTGCATATAAGCCATGGAGATATTAGCCAGGGCGTCTTTATTATGTGGCGCTGCCTCAACCCATATGCGCCCCATCTCCATCGCCAGGTTGGGGTTGTTCATATAGCGCGCGATTAGGGTGGCTCGCTCGGCAATTTGCGGATCGCGGGTTTCCCTCGCTTGCTGGGCGTAGTTGCTAAGGGCGAGGTCATAGTGGGCGCGACTGCCCGCAATTTCAGCGGTAAGCAACGAATACAGCGTTTCAGTGGGAAAGGGGCGGGTCGGTTGCTCGATGCGCACTTCCACGGGCGGTTGGTTTGACAGGCTAGCCTCTTGTTCGGGGGCTGCTGCGCTACGGGCGGATTGCACGCTGCAACCGCTAAGGACCCAATAGAGTGTCATGCTGGAAACGATAAGGGGGCGATGTTTGACCATGCTCAACCGGCGAAAGATTAGCTGCGTACTGAACAGCAGCACGGCCAGCCATCATATTAAAGTCCGGTGCGCCTCGCCAGTGCGGGGTTGGCATCCACAAGGTAACGGGTGTAAAGATAGGTCTGCTGGATTAAATAGGCGTCACAACTGGCGCGATGGCGCTTGATATCCAACTGTTTGGTGAGTCGCTGCTTGGCATCATCCCAAACCATGAGTTGGGACTCGGTTGCAATCAGTTCGATGGGGCTTAAATGGAAGCGGGGGTTAATCCGCGCAGCAAAAAACAAACGATTTAGCCAAGGGCTATCATAGGTCCAGGCATCGCTATACACCGTGGTTCCCTCCAATAGATAGTTGAGTTCGCTGCAAACGTCTCGCGGTTGGCGGCCGGAGGACTCGATTAAATTGCGCGATATGCCGTGGATTGCCTGGGCGTTATCGCACCAATGATACCAATCCCGCTCGGGGCGGATTAACGCGCAGTAACGTTCGCCATTACCTTTGGCCACCCCGATTTCAATAGGGTAACTGTGCGAGCCAAATCCCGATGCCTCTATATCAATAATGGTTGGGCAGTTGTGTTTACGCATAATGCCTTTTACCTTGGTATTGCGGTGATTTTCGGGTTTACCAATAAATTTGCCTCAGCATATGACTAACAATTGCGCGTTTGTTGGATAAAAAAGCGCTTTGAATAGTCGCGTTTATGACAGGAATATGAGCTTGCCTCTTGTCACACCGCGTTCGTGACCGGACAATACCGGCCTTCATAACAACCAGCGCCATCCATGACCCTGCTAGCCTTCGGTATCAATCACACCACCGCCCCGCTTGCCTTGCGCGAGCGGGTTGCCTTTGCGCCGGAAAACCTGCACACGGCGATGCGGGAAGCTTGCGAACAGGCGGGTTTGGCCGAAGTGGCAATCCTTTCCACCTGCAATCGCACTGAAATTTACGCCACCAGCGAAAACGATGCAGCGGCTATCCAGGCATGGCTGGTCAGCCACACGGCGATTGAGGCTGACGATTTGGCGAAAAGCTATTACTGCTATCAGGACCAGGAAGCCGTACGCCATATGATGAAAGTGGCGGGCGGGCTGGATTCCCTGGTGCTGGGTGAACCGCAAATTTTGGGCCAAATGAAATCCGCGTTTGCCTCGGCCAAGGAAGCCGGCACACTGGGCGCGGAATTGCATTCGGCGTTCCAACAGGTTTTCAATATCGCCAAGCGTGTCCGTACCGAAACGGCAATCGGTGAAAACCCGGTTTCGGTGGCCTATGCGGCGGTGAGCCTTGCGCAGCAAATTTTTTCCAACCTCAAGCAGGACACTGCACTGTTGGTTGGCGCAGGCGAAACTATTGAATTGGTTGCGCGCCATTTAGCCGAGCAAGGTATTAAACATATGATTGTGGCCAATCGAACGCTCGATCGGGCCCAACGTTTGGCCAATGAATTCAATGGCGAAGCCATTTTGCTGGCGGATATTCCCGAGCAACTGCATCGCGCTGATATTGTGATTTCCTCCACCGCCAGCCAATTGCCTTTGCTGGGAAAGGGCGCGGTGGAATCCGCGTTGAAAAAACGCAAGCACAAGCCCATGTTTATGCTGGATATCGCGGTACCGCGTGATATTGAGGCGCAAGTGGGCGAGTTGGACGATGTTTATCTTTACACCGTGGACGATTTGCACGCGGTAATTGATGAAAATAAAAAGTCCCGTGTCGCGGCGGCGGACCAGGCGGAAGAAATTATTAACGAAGGTGTCGAACAATTTTTGCGACACCAGCGCGCGCTCAGTGCGGTGGAAACGGTAAAGGCCTATCGCCAGAAGGCAGAACACATGCGCGACGCCGAACTCCAAAAAGCGCTGCGCAGTTTGCAAACCGGTGCAAACCCCGAGCAAGTTTTACAACAACTGGCGCGTAACCTGACTAATAAATTAATCCATTCACCCACCGCAGTGCTGAAAGAAGCGAGTGCAAGTTCGCGCCACCATGTATTGCAAGTGGCGCAAGAGTTGTTTGAACTTTCTGTTAACCCCGTTGCTGAAAACAGCAGCGATGCAAGTGAGCCCCAATGAAAGCATCGATTTTAGAAAAGCTGGATCGCCTGAAAGAGCGCTACGAAGAAGTGAGCGCGTTACTGTCGGAAAGCGAGGTGATTAACAACCAGAATAAATTCCGCGACCTCTCCAAAGAGTACGCCGAGCTGGAACCTGTTGTGCAAGGTTACAGGGCTTATCTGCAATTACTTGACGACATCAACGAAGCCAAACACCTGCTGGTGGATGGCGATGACGATATGAAAGAAATGGCCGCCGAGGAACTAAAAGACTGCGAAGCGCGGCTTGAGCCTATGCAGCTCGAATTGCAAAAGTTATTGTTGCCTAAAGATCCCAATGACGAGAAGAATTGTTACCTCGAAATTCGCGCGGGTACCGGTGGCGATGAAGCGGCGATTTTTTCCGGCGATTTGTTCCGTATGTACTCCCGTTACGCTGAGTCGCAAGGTTGGCGCGTGGAAATTTTAAGCCAAAGCGAAGGTGAACACGGCGGCTTTAAAGAAATTATTTCACTGGTGAGTGGACAGGGGGTTTATTCAAAATTGAAATTTGAATCCGGTGCCCACCGGGTCCAGCGCGTGCCTGAAACCGAATCGCAAGGTCGCATCCATACCTCGGCTTGCACCGTGGCGGTGATGCCGGAAGCGGATGAGCTTGAAGAGGTTAATATCAACAAGGCGGATTTGCGTATCGATACCTTCCGTGCATCCGGCGCCGGTGGTCAGCACGTTAACAAAACCGATTCGGCAATTCGCATTGTGCATATTCCTACCGGTTTGGTGGTGGAATGCCAGGATGAGCGCTCGCAACACAAAAACCGCGCGCGCGCCATGAGCTTGCTCGCCACCAAATTAAAAACCATGCAGGAAGAAGCCGCGCATAAATCCATGGCGGATGAACGCCGTAACCTGGTGGGTTCGGGGGATCGCTCGGAACGTATCCGCACCTATAACTATCCGCAAGGCCGTGTGACTGATCACCGTATCAACCTCACGCTGTATTCGCTTGATGCCATTATGCAGGGCGATTTAAACCCGGTAGTTGAACCGCTTGCACATGAATACCAGGCGGACCAATTGGCCGCGATTGCGGATTAATTTTTTTGCAAATGAAGGTGGGGCGTTTTGCCCGGCCACGTGAACCTTATGAGCAACAGCACCGTTGCACAATGCCTGCAATTAGCATCCATGCTGGAAAGCATTAGCGATTCGGCGCGCCTGGATATTGAGTTAATCCTTTGCCATATCCTGCAAAAAAATCGCACCTGGTTATTCACCTGGCCGGACCAAACCTTGAATGACGAACAGCAACGATTGTTCGAGGTTTTTTTCCAGCGTCGTAAGGCGGGCGAGCCGGTTGCGCATATTATCGGGCAACGTGAATTCTGGTCGCTGCCATTGGCGGTCAATAATTCAACGTTGATTCCCCGCCCGGATACTGAATTGTTGGTGGAATCCGCCCTGGAATTATTTTCCGGGGACGAGCCTGGCCGGGAACGGAAATGCCTGGATTTAGGTACGGGTACCGGTGCAATTGTGTTGGCGCTGGCGAGCGAAAAGCCGCATTGGCAACTGCTGGGGGTGGATAAATCCGCCGATGCGGTTGCCCTTGCCGAAAAAAATCGTTCGCAGTTCAATTTCAACCATGTGCGCATCCACAAGAGTGACTGGTTCGCTCAAATCCAGGCGCAAATGTTTGATGTCATTGTGAGTAATCCGCCTTATGTGGACCCACAGGATCCGCACCTCGATCAAGGCGATGTTCGTTTTGAGCCCCGCTCGGCATTGATTGCCGATAAGCATGGCCTGGCCGATATTGAATTCATTATTCGCGAAAGCTGGAATTATCTCACCGGGGGTGGCTGGTTGTTATTGGAGCACGGTTATAACCAGGCGGATGCAGTATGCGAATTGCTGCGCATGCGCGGTTTTACAGCAATAGCAACCCGCTGTGATTTTGGTGGTAACCAACGAATATCTATTGGCCAGAAAATTCCGGAGCCGAAGTGAACGACGAACAACTCTTGCGTTACTCGCGACAAATCATGCTGCCCGATGTGGATATCGAGGGGCAGGAAAAATTATTGTCGGCGCGCGTATTAATTATCGGTTTGGGCGGCCTGGGTTCGCCGGTTGCCATGTACCTCGCCGCGGCCGGTGTCGGGAAATTGGTGTTGGCAGATTTTGATAGTGTGGATTTAACCAATTTGCAACGCCAGATCGCGCATACTGGCGCGCGTATCGGTGTTAACAAAGCCGTTTCCGCTGCGCAGAGTTTGTACGAATTGAATCCGCAAGTAGCCGTCAATTGCATTGACAAAATCCTCGATGCCGACAACCTTGCTGGGCAAGTGCAACAAGCGGACGTAGTGGTGGATTGTACGGATAATTTCCAAACCCGTTTTGCGATTAATGCGGCGTGTGTCGCCGCCCAGGTACCTTTGGTTTCCGGTGCGGCAATTCGCCTGGAAGGACAGGTGGCGGTCTTTGATGCGCGCAACGGGCAAAGCCCTTGCTATCGTTGCTTATATGAAGAAGGGAATGATGATGCAACCTGCGCAGCCAATGGTGTGCTTGCACCCCTGGTCGGTATTATCGGTTCAATGCAGGCACTGGAAACTATTAAATTGATTTGCGGTTTCGGTACCGGTTTAACCGGTCGGTTGTTGTTATTGGATGCGCGCCATATGCAATGGCGGGAAATGAAACTGCCGAAAGATCCGTACTGCCCGGTGTGTGGTTCACCATAACGGCCTTGCCGGGCAGGCCGTTTGTTTTTTATGCCGGTGCTAATGAGTATTGGCGACATTTTTATCCAGCAATTTAACCCCAATCAGGTGTAATGATGAACGAAAACGAAAATGTTTATTCCGCAGGTTTTTTCCCTAAATTGATTTTTAGCTCGCGTTGGTTGCAGCTTCCGCTGTATTTGGGCCTTATTGTTGCCCAGTGCGCCTATGTATTTTTGTTCCTGAAAGAACTGCTCCATTTGGTGACGGATGTCCATAAGCTGGATGAACAATCTATTATGTTGATTGTGTTGGGGTTAATCGATGTAGTAATGATTTCCAATTTGCTGGTAATGGTTATTGTCGGTGGTTATGAGACCTTTGTATCGCGCTTGCGCCTGGAAGGCCATCCGGATCAACCGGAATGGCTAAGCCATGTAAACGCCACTGTCCTGAAGGTAAAACTGGCAATGGCAATTATCGGTATATCTTCCATCCATTTATTAAAGACCTTTATCGAGGCGGGCAATATAGGTATGCCGGAAGCAAAATTTACCGAGGAAGGGGTAATGTGGCAAACGATCATCCATATGGCATTTATCTTCTCCGCGATTGGTATTGCCTATACGGATTGGTTGATGCAAAAAGTGAGTTCCAGTGCTAAAGCGGCCCATCATTGAAAAAATCCATCTTTCAATTCGCTATGCTGTTCCGGCTTTAAGCGCGGGCCGAATTGCGATACAACCTTAGCGGCGGCGCGGTTTGCAAATTCCGCAGCGGTTTTAAAATCCTTGCCGTTATTGATTGCATATAAAAACGCGCCCGCAAACATGTCGCCGGCACCATTGGTGTCTATGGGTTTGACGGGGGCGGCGGCTACCTGGAGTAGTTGTTTGCCATCAAATACCAATGCGCCTTCGCCGCCACACGTAATCGCAAATTGTTTGCAATATTTTTTCAGCGCCTCGCTGGCTTGCTCAATATTTTGGGTTTGGGTGAAGCCGATGGCTTCATCGCGATTGCAAAAAATCAGATCGACTCCATCGCCGATCATTTCCAGCAATCCAGCGCGGAAAAATTGCACCATCGCCGGGTCCGATAAACTTAATGCTGTGCGGGTGTTGTTCGCTTCAGCCTGCTTGCGCAACGCAATGGCTGCTGCCCGGCCGGTGGGGGAGGTGACGAGATAGCCTTCAATATACACGTAGTGGGAATCTGCAATTGCCTGCGGGTCCAATTCGTTTACGGAAAGGGTTTCGCTGATGCCCAAAAATGTATTCATGGTGCGCTCGGCATCGGGTGTAATCATGACGAGGCATTTACCGGTAATACCCGCGGGCGGTTGGATGTGTGATGGCGTGGTTACGCCTGCCGCGTTGATGTCGTTTAAATAAAATTTCCCATTTTCATCATTGGCAACTTTGCACGAATAGAAATTATTACAGCCAAAATAACTGGCGGCGATGATGCTGTTGGCGGCTGAACCGCCACTGGCCCTGTGCGATGCAACCAAATGGTTTTGCAAATAGTCGATGAGCTGTTGCTGGCGGGGTTCATCCACCAGCGTCATAACCCCTTTGGCAACGGCCATGGTGGTGAGGTCGGCGTCGGTGAGGGTAATTTCAGTATCGACCAGGGCGGCGCCTATGCCGTAGATGTGGTATTGCTTGCTCATGGGGATGCCTTTGGGAGGTAGGTAACGGGTGGGAAAATGTGTGGGGCATTATGCAAAACTTGCGATACCCGCGAAAGTGTTAAGCCGCGATTCATGGCTTTCATTTATAAGTTTGCGGGCTGATGCAACCCCTTTACCTTTATGCGGGGGCCTCGCCATGGAGGGGGTTGGCGAGTAAACTGTCGCGCCTTTCGCTTCTGCTATCAACGAAGACTGCTGTTAATAAAACTTCCTTGCGGGTTTTGCCCTGCGCTATCCGGGAATTTGCTGACTCATGACCAAACGCCGTACCACCAGCCGCCGCGCAAAATCTACCGCTTCCTCCAGTCGCCGTGGCTGGGCCCTGGCGCGCATCTGGATTCTCTATGGATTACTGCTGATTATTGCCCTCCTGGGAATATGGACGCTGTATCTGGATTCGGTAGTGCGTGAGAAATTTGAGGGCAAGAAGTGGGCATTGCCCGCGCGGGTGTATGCGCGGCCATTGGAGTTGTATCAGGGGCTATCGCTTACACCGATATTATTTGAGCAGGAATTGCGTGCGTTGGGGTACCGGTTTAATGGAGACATCAATGCTCCCGGCCAAATCGTTAAAAAAGTCAGCGCACATTCCAATGAAGTGACGTATCACATCCACAGCCGCGGTTTTGCGTTTTGGGATAAAGCGGAACCTTCGCGCAAATTTATGTTGCGTGTCGGTAATGGCTCGGTACAGGGATTAATTGATTTGGCCGGTGCTGATTTGCCATTGGTGCGGTTGGAGCCGGAGGAAATTGGCGGGTTTTATCCTGCGGATAAAGAAGATCGCTTGTTGGTTCGCCTCGCTGATTTGCCGCCCCTGTTGGGCGAAACCCTGCTGGCGGTGGAAGATAAACATTTCCTCGAACACCATGGCGTATCGCCGCTGGCAATTATTCGTGCGGCCTGGGTGAATGTCACCCACGGGAATGTGGTCCAGGGCGGCAGCACGATTACCCAACAATTGGTCAAAAACTTTTATCTGACCAACGAGCAAAGCTTGCTGCGCCGCAAAATTCCCGAAGCGATTATGGCGGTGCTGCTGGAAGTGCATTACAGCAAATCGGAAATACTGGAAGCCTACATTAATGAAATTTTCCTCGGCCAAAGCGGGCCGCGCGCTATCCACGGCTTTGCCCTGGCTTCGCAACATTACTTCCGCCAACCATTAAAGGAATTAAAACCCCACGACCTCGCGTTGTTGATCGGCCTGGTAAAAGGCGCTTCCTATTACAATCCCTGGAAACACCCCGAGCGCGCGAAAGAGCGGCGCAATGTGGTGCTGGCAGTTATGCACCAGGAAGGCTTGATTGATGACCGGCAATTAAAAGCCGGCCAGGCGGCGCCGCTGGGCGTGGTGGCGCCGGGCGAGGCCAGCTCGACTACTTATCCGGCATTTATGGATTTGGTGAAGCGCCAGTTGAAACAGGATTACGAAGAAGATGATTTGCGCAGTGAAGGCTTGCGCATTTTCACCACTTTATCGCCCATGGTGCAGCGGCAGGCGGAAAAATCACTCAAGCTGCGTACCGAGCAGCTGGAGAAACAATATAAAACCAAAGATGTGCAGGGGGCGTTAGTGGTAACGTCAGTCGGCGGTGGGGAAATTCTCGCGCTGGTTGGCGATACCAATCCGCGCTTTGCCGGGTTAAATCGCGCCCTGGATGCAAAACGGCAAATCGGTTCGCTGGTGAAGCCGTTTGTGTATTTAACTGCGTTGGAAATTCCGCAGAAATACAATTTGGGGACCATCATCAGCGATGCGCCGGTGAGCTATAAATCCGGCGGTAAATGGTGGGCGCCGCAAAACTACGATAAAAAAGACCACGGCGATATTCCGCTTTATAAGGGCCTGGCTTATTCCTACAACCAATCCACCGCGCGTTTGGGGATGGAGTTGGGTTTAGGGGCCGTTGCCAAAACTATCAAGCGCGCCGGCTACCAGGGCGATGTACCGCAATTACCGGCGATGTTGCTGGGGGCGGTGGAAATGTCCCCACTTGAGGTCGCCGGCATCTATCACACGCTGGCTGCCGAAGGCGTATATACGCCCTTGCATGCGATCCGCGAAGTGTTAACCGCCGATGGCAAACCGCTTAAACGCTACCCACTTGAATTGGAGCAGCGGTTTGAAACGGAATCGGCCTTCCTGTTGCAATACGCGATGCAGCGCACCCTGCGTGAAGGCTCGGGGCGCAGCGCCTACAACCAGATTCCATCCTCCATCGAGCTTGCCGGGAAAACCGGCACCACCAACGACCAACGCGATAGCTGGTTTGCCGGTTTCAGCGGCGAACACCTGGCGGTGGTCTGGCTGGGGCGTGATGATAATAGCCAAACCCCCCTCAGTGGCGCCGGGGGGGCCTTGCAGGTTTGGGCCGATTTTATGAAGCAATTGCCTACCCGCAGCCTGGAGCAGGAACCGCCGCCCGGTGTGAGCTTTGACTGGATCGACATGGCAACGGGCAAATTAAGCGCAGAAACCTGCGAGGGATCGGTATGGTTGCCGCTGCGTGATGATTTCCGCCCACTGCAAACGGCCGATTGCAATATGGCGGGCAACCCCATCAAAAACTTCTGGCAGAAGCTGGTCAATTGACCGGCTTGGTGCCGACGCATGCACCCTCTCTATCCACGCCCGGGCCACGTCCGCCAAAAATATTTTTCGCCTGAATCCAGCCGTCGCTAGACTGTGTCTTAGTTTGTGAGTTGGGGCATTTGATTGATCCGTTAACCGGATCGTTAACAATCCGCCCGGATATTTCCAAGAGGCTTATCCCATGACCCTATTAACAATGTTGTCACATCGCCTTTGTGTGCTGGCTGTGGCAGGTGCGCTTGTTCTTCCCGCCGCGGCGGCGGAACTGGAGGGAACTCCCGTTCCATTGGATGGCTCGTCACCCGTTGAGGTGCAACAACAGGAGCTGCCGCTTGCCCCCGTGCATCCGGATGCGCCTCCGCCTGTGATTGCTCCAACCGCCCCGGCGGATGACCAGGACCGGCTGAAGGAACTCGAACAACAAGCGCGCGCAATGGAACAGGGCGCACGCCGGCACGAACAGGAAATGCGCGATCACCAGGATTGGCAACGCGAACTGGATCATGGACTTCAGCAAGCCTTTGGCGACAACAATTTTGACGGGGGAAATTTCCAATTGGCGTTACTAATACCCATACTTGCGGTCTTTTTTATTTTCGGTGGCCCGATTTTTCTGTTGTGTTTTTTTTTGGTGCAACACTACCGTGCCAAACACCGTCGCCAACAGGACATTAACAGCAATATCGATAAGTTGCTCGCCGCCGGGCGCGATATTCCCATCGAACTGCTGCGTGGGGATGAGCCCAGGGCGGCCAGTGATTCAGGGGATTTGGCGGGGGGAATTCGCCACCTATTCCTGGGTATCGGTTTATTGATTTTCCTCACGGCGCTTCTGGATTTTGCAATCGGCGCCATTGGGTTCATCCTGATCGCGCTGGGTTGCTCGCGAATCCTTATCTGGTATCTGAACAAGCCCAAAGTGGGCCCGGTTATTGAACAACAGGCTGGACAACAGGACTAAACCGCATGTCAGTTCCCGATCAGGAATTGATTGCGCGGGTGGTCAACCGCAAGGACCAGCACGCCTTTGCGCAATTGGTCTTGCGCTACCAGTCGCAACTGCGTACCTGGGCACGGCGGTTGTGTAATGGCGACACCCACCTCGCGGACGATCTGGCGCAAGAGACCTTTATGAAGGCCTACGCAGCGCTGGGCGCTTTCCGCGCGGAAGCCAAGTTCTCAACCTGGCTCTATCGCATCGCCTTTAATATTGCGGCCAACCGTTGGCGCGCCAAAAAAATTGAATGGTGTGAGCTGGATGAGAACGAGGAGGTGGAAGCAGACCAATGCAGTTTGCAACAATTCCATGCCCGAAGGGATGTGGAAGCGGCAATGCAAACCCTGAGCGCCGGGCAGCAGCTCGCCATTCGGCTATGCTATGAAGACGGCTTTTCCCATGAAGAAGCGGCGACTATTATGGGGATTCCACTGGGAACCGTAAAAACCCATATCAATCGCGGTAAACAAAAACTGCAAAATTTGCTGGCGTCCTGGCAGGACGCATTACCTGAGTAATGCGTATGTCGAGCCCACCGTACTGTGCAGATAATGAGGTATTCCATGAGCGATAAATCGTTTGATGCGTTTCTCAAGCAAGGGCTACAACACAGTAGCGCATATATTGATGATGATGATTTTACGGCGCGCGTAATGGCGAGCTTGCCGCAACATCACCGTTTGAACCCCTGGCTGGAGCGATTGATTGTTGCCTTGCCGGTCACCCTGATTGCATTATTGGTCGCAGTCCAACTGCCCTGGCGCGACCTGGTACGCCCCGTATACGGTTGGCTGTTAACCTTCGATACCACCAGTTTGATGACGCTTGCCCTGGGCGTTGCGCTAGTCGTTGTTGCGGTGCCCCTGGTATGGGTATTGCGGAAATCCGCGTTGATTTAATCACTTCCCCCCCCGGTATCGTTTAATCGCCCCTGGCGGTTAAACGATACCAGGCAATAAAAATCCCTTTCGGTGGGCGGACTAGGCTAAAATGCGCGCCCGTTAAAAACATCCTTTTCTATCGCCCAATCGCCGAGAACTTACCTGTGATCTCCACTGCCAATATCACCATGCAATTTGGTGCAAAGCCCCTGTTTGAAAATGTTTCCGTCAAATTTAATAACGGTAACCGTTATGGCCTCATCGGTGCCAACGGCTGCGGTAAATCCACGTTTATGAAAATCCTGGGTGGTGACCTTGAGCCTTCCGCAGGGCAAGTGATGCTGGAGCCCAACACTCGCCTGGGTAAATTGAAGCAGGATCAATTCGCTTACGAGGAATACTCGGTAGTGGATACGGTGATCATGGGGCACACCGAACTCTGGGCGATAAAATCTGAACGTGACCGTATTTACGCGTTACCGGAAATGAGCGAAGAAGATGGCATGCGTGTCGCTGAGCTGGAAGTGGCATTTGCGGAAATGGATGGCTACACCGCTGAATCGCGCGCGGGCGAATTGTTATTAGGGTTGGATATTCCCATCGAGCAACATTTTGGCCCCATGAGTGCGGTAGCGCCGGGTTGGAAATTGCGGGTGTTATTAGCGCAGGCATTGTTTTCCGATCCTGATGTATTGTTGCTGGACGAACCGACCAACAACCTGGACATCAATACCATTCGCTGGCTGGAAAATATTTTAGTGGAACGCAACAGCACCATTATCATTATTTCGCACGATCGCCACTTTCTAAATGCTGTTTGTACCCATATGGCGGACCTGGATTACGGGGAGTTACGTGTATACCCCGGCAATTACGATGACTATATGATGGCTTCCACGCAAGCGCGTGAAAAACTACTGAATGAGAATGCGAAGAAAAAAGCGCAAATTGCAGAGCTGCAAACATTTGTCAGCCGTTTTTCTGCTAACGCATCCAAAGCCAAACAGGCTACATCACGTGCGCGCCAAATAGAAAAAATCCAATTGGAAGACATTAAACCGTCAAGCCGTGTAAGCCCTTACATTAAATTCGTACAGAATAAAAAATTGCATCGCCAGGCGGTTACCCTGGAGAGTTTAACCAAAGGGTTTGATCGTCCCTTATTTACCGATTTGAGTTTACAGGTGGAAGCCGGTGAACGCATTGCCATCATTGGCCCTAACGGCGCCGGTAAAACAACATTGCTGCGTTGCCTCTACGGTGATTTGCAGCCGGACAGCGGTACCGTGAAATGGGCTGAGCAAGCGGAGATTGGCTATTTCGCGCAAGACCATGCGGCTGACTTTGCGGAAAATTGCAATCTGTTTGACTGGATGAAGCAATGGACCAAAGGCGATGAGCAATTAGTCCGCGGCGCACTTGGCCGTATGCTTTTTTCTAACGATGAGGTAAAGAAAAATGTCAAAGTTTTATCCGGTGGCGAAAAAGGCCGTATGCTCTTTGGCAAGCTCAGCTTGGTTAATCCCAACGTGTTATTGATGGATGAACCCACTAACCATTTGGATATGGAGTCTATCGAGGCGCTAAACCTTGCTTTGGAAAATTATCCAGGCACATTAATTTTTGTCAGTCATGACCGTGAATTTGTATCCTCCCTCGCCACCAGAATTATTGATATGCAACCCGCGGGCATCATAGATTTTCACGGTAACTACGAAGATTACTTGCGCAGCCAGGGAATCTATGTAGGTTAACGGATAAAATATCAAAGCATAATTAGAAAAATATGTTTGGAAATAAAGATTCATAAGACAATTGTGAACAAGGATGTTTCCACCTCTTTAAAAACTTTCATTCTTCATAATCTACATCGTCAATTTGTAATAATTACCTGAAATCCATGCAATTTTGGATCGACTGGAATTGCCTCGATAGTGAAAAATACGCTATTACGCTGAAATACCTGCCGTTTGTTGCAGGTAAAACCGCATTTCTCCGCATGGTTGCGTTGGTACACCCTTTGCGTTGTACCCCGGGTAATATTTAAAAATCGGAGAAATAGCCATGTTCAAAAAAAATATAGTGACACTTTGCGCGGGTTTACTTTCTTCTGTAGCCATTTCTTCTTCAGCTTTGGCTCAATCAGATGAAAACTGGCGTTTGAACCCGGAATTTTCAATTGGGGCAGGTTATGGATTAACAAAATTAAAGGATGGTGACTTCGACGAAGACGAAGCTGCTAAAAAAGTATTTGCCGTGGTGAAATTCAATGAGTACATTGGTGTGGAAGCCGCTTATATAGATTTTGATGAGGCGGGTAACAGCACCCTGGATATCGACCCAAAAGGCAAGGCATTGGACTTGATTATCGAGTTACCGATCACCGAAGGAATTGGTATCTATGCCAAGGGCGGTAAATTGTGGTGGGATGCGGATACCAATATAGACACGGAAGATTTCGTGTTAAGCGATGATTATGATGGCGATGAAACCTTCTGGGGAGTGGGAGCCAAGTTTCGTTTGGCTGAGCACCTGGATTTGCGCCTGGAATACGAGCGTTTCAATTTTGAAATCTCTCGCGATGAAATTAATGTACTGCAACCAAACGATATAGATATGGATGTGGACTACGCCAACGTTAATTTGCAGTTTACGTTTTAAGGTTAACGCAACACTCATGTCATGCATAACCCGTGTTCCGTGGAACGGAAATATTAATTGCCTGATACCGACAGGAGTCTTATCAGGCAATTAATATCACTGGGGCGTTAAAACGTTACACCCGCTAAATTTTTTTCAAATTTGGCTGGTGTAACGTTTTACATTTGCCGCAAAAATTTTTTTTGCTCACCGATTTGAGCCTGGATCCATGTAATTGTTGCTATGGTGTGTGCATACCACCGGTAACGCCAATCACTTCCGCCGTAATGTAACTGGATTCTTGCGAAGCCAGGAATACAAACGCAGGCGCGACTTCCGCAGGCTGGCCCGGCCGTCCCATGGGGGTGCCTTCACCAAAATGTTCCAGTTTATGGGGAGGCTGTCCACCACTTTGTTGCAAGGGGGTCCAAATAGGGCCTGGTGCGACCGCATTAACGCGAATCCCTTTTTTGATTAACATTTTTGCAAGGCTTTTAGTAAAGGCAGTGATTGCGCCTTTGGTGGAGGAATAGGCTAACAAACCGGGAGAGGGTTGATAAGATTGGATGGAAGTCGTATTGATGATGCTCGCCCCAACAGGCATGTGGGGAACCGCCGCTTTTGTAATCCAGAAAATAGCAAAAATATTGGTCGCATAAATTTTGGTGAATTCGGCGGATTTTATATCCTCCAACTCTTCGACAAATTGTTGTTTGGCAGCGTTATTTACCAAAATATCAATAGAGCCGAGCGCTGCTACGGTTTTTTCCACCAAGGTTGTGCAAAATTTTTCATCGGAAATATCGCCGGGAATCGCGACTGCTTTCCGGCCCGCCTCTTCAATCAAACGCACTATCTCCTGTGCGTCAACTTCCTCGCTGGGAAGGTAGTTAATGGCAACGTCGGCGCCTTCACGCGCAAAAGCAAGCGCTACTGCGCGGCCAATACCTGAATCGCCGCCGGTGATAAGTGCTTTGCGTCCATGTAATCTCCCTGAACCGCGATAAGTATTTTCGCCATGATCCGCTTGTGGTTTTAAAATTTCGTCCAGTCCGGGCTCCGGTTGCATTTTGTCATCAAACCCGCGTATAGGCGGGTACTGCTTGCGTGGGTCTTGCATGGTGTATTGATCTAGATTAGCCATGATGTTTTCCTCCGGTGGATATAAAAATTATCTTTTGCATTCAAAAAAACAGCGGGTGTTTAAATTGGGTGAACCGGATGACTACTGAACTTTTGGGATAACAAGGATGTCAACCGATAAAATTCACATCGATGTGGATGATGCTTGTCTATCAAAAGACAACATCGCACTTTAAAAAGTTGCAGCACGCCGGTTTTACTGTGGCATTTGAATTCCGAGGCGCATCCAAATGATAGTTGACAGTTTTGAAATTGATGGTGAGGAAGTGGATATCCATATTGTTGACAATAAAGCGGAACATTGTTTTTCAATAGTTGCCAGGAATCGAAATAACGAATTGGTGAATGGTTTTGAGTTCAAGGTAAAAAAAATTCGCGATATAGGGGCGGAATACTTTTCACAAAGTGCACCGGCTTTTGCGATTGTGGGTTTTATGCGAAGGCAAATTGAGGAGAAACATTGGCAGGTATATAGGGACGATGCACTTGATGCACCCAATGCGGGTTCAGCGGTATGCCCCGGCGCGCGTGAGGAAGGGCGCAAGGCGTTTTTAAATAAAGAACATTATTGCACCAATCCATTTACGGAGTTAAATATGGCTGCCCATGACGAATGGGACCGCGGATGGGCAGAGGCCGCGCAAAAAAATCCCGGTCGCTTTGACTTCACCACAGACAGCTTCCTGGAATAAGGGTCGAATCGCTAAATGTGACACTGGAGAAATTCATGTCAGGTATTGAGGGTGTAGTTGAATTCTTGCACAAGAATAATTTGACCGTTGCTACCGCCGAGTCCTGTACGGCTGGTATGGTGGCTTCCCAGCTCGCCAGGGTGTCCGGTTGCGGAACTGCGTTAGAGGGCGGTTACATCGTTTACAGTCAACAGGCTAAACATAATTACCTTGGCGTAAGCCTGGAAACAATGGAGCGCTGTGGCCTTACCAGTGAGGAGGTTGCGCGCGAGTTGACCTATGGTCTGGCTGGGAGAAGTAATGCAAATTTCTTAATTTCCATTACTGGTACCGCGGAATCCGATGATTCACTGAATGGTGTCGTCTGTTTTGGTTACGGACTAAAGGTGAATGGCCATTTGCGCGTATTAAGTGAAACCAGGCGATTCGATGGTGAACGAAATACGGTCATACTCGCCGCTGCCCATTATGCAGTTGAAACCATACCGGATGCTTATAGGAAGTTGCTCGCATCGACGAATATCCATCCGGTTTATTAAATGTGTAAATCGTTTACCGGAATAACCTTTCCCTTATTACTTCGCACCTTGCTCAATTCGCGTTTTATCAATAAGCCCCGGGTGAAATTTATATGAATGGCAAATGCCTGGGAAAAATCCCAGGCATAGCGATTGCAACAATCGTGCTTTGCTAAGGATGCCTGATGACAGGCCAGAAGTATTAAAATACTTTTTAGAGGATTGCATCCAGTCGGTAGCAGATCAAGATTCGGAACGGCGACCTCCGCCGTGGCTATGCTCACCGCCTTTACGTCCGGCTTCAGATGCGCGCTGCGGGTCATTCTTAAAATTGCCGCCGCTCATTTGTCCACCTTTTTGTCCCGCTTTTGCTGCGCGCTCGGGGTCGTTAGCAAAGTTACCTTTGTTTGATTTTTGTGGCTGTGCCATATTAAATCCCTCCATCGGGTTTAGTTGTTGAGTGAGTGGGTTACACTCTGGTGTCGGTAAGGCGGTGTGATGCGCTGCCTCACCTATAATTCCGTCAGTTAAGTTCTACCTCCGAAATTAATTCGTTGATCAGGCTGCCGATTTGGCGAGGAAGCATTCGGTTATTTCCCGTATAAAATTATCCAGCCAAATAACCCTGGCCTGATATTGATTTAAAATGGTTTTGCACAGGCTTGCCGTCTCCGCATCCAGCGCCGCTTCCGCAGCTGCGATCAGGATGGTATAGGCACCGATTCCCATTTGGGTAAAGGTATGCAGGGTTAATATTGCCTTGACCGGCTCATCGCTCATCATGGCGCCAACCATGTTTTGGCTGGCAGCCATTAACCTTCCTGCAATATTTTTAATGGTGGATACATCGCTACCTAACTGCTGGATGCGGATGGAAAGTGCGCGCTGGTTTTCTCGACTGGTATCCGCTTGCATCGCGAGGAGTTCGCATAATTCGCGTTTATTTAATTCCGGAAATTCACGAAAGCGTTTTGCCTGCCCGGAAAATAAATTTTCCGCCTGCTCTTCCATCGCATGGGCGTCCCTTAACCATGCCAATAAATTTTGGCTGTAGGACTTTGTCATTAATAATTCCTCACTAAGGTTACAGGATGATAAGGCAGTAATTAATGGGCCTTATGGCGCGGTTCCTGTTGCTTCAACATCATTTTTGCAACCGTTTCGTCAGGTAAAATATTGCTCGATAACACCTGTGCCTTATTTTTTAAACCGTAAACATACATGTCGTCACCATTCATCAAGGCGTTATAGCCCGCTTTGGCAACGTCGGCTGGATCGGCTAAATCGGTATCGAGGATTTTTGAATCTTCCATTTCAGCCTTGTTAAAGAAATCCGTATCCGTTGCGCCGGGTAGCAACGAAGTTATAGACACCCCGCTATCCGCAATTTCGGTGCGAACCGCCTCGGTAAAGGAATGCACAAACGCTTTGGTACCATGGTAAACAGCCTGGTAGGGGCCGGGTACTTTCCCGGCAATGGAAGCCACATTTAAAATTTTTCCCTCACCATTGGCGAGCATTTCCTTTAGGAATAATTTGGTTAAGGTGACATAGGCGCAAATATTAAGCTGGATAATATCCAGTTCGCGATTTAAATCGGTGTCGCAAAATTTTCCATACAAACCTTGCCCGGCGTTATTAACCAGGATGTTCACATAAAAACTTTTATCCGAAATTTCACGATACAATTCCATAGCCGCGTTTGGTTGGAATAGATCCTTAACGATAGGAATTACTTCAACATTGTACATATCGCCGAATTCGGCGGCGGTATCGGCTAAATCCGAAGCGGTGCGTGCCACGATAATTAAATCGTGGCCGTGCTGTGCAAAAACACTCGCGAGTTCATAGCCGATGCCGCTGGTGCCGCCTGTAATTAACGTGAATTTTTTACCCTGCCTCATAACATTTACCTGCCAGTAATTTACTTGCCTATGCTTTCGATTTAGCGATACGTATTATGTAGTTTTCTAATTGTTGTAAAAGTTTCGATTTTATTTTTATAAGAAATTTCCTCCATTATTTGAAATTAATATTGAACCTATAGGAGCCAAGCGGGCCTATTAGCTAAATGCAGAATAAATCGTTATATCAGTGCCGCTGCATTATGTGGTTCGTAGCGGATGGTTTATCCAGTTAATTTAATACGCCAGTAATAAAGACCGCCAATAAAGGAGCGAAATTCATGTCAGATAAAACAAACGATCCGGCTGTAGGTGCGGGTGGAATATTAAGCAGTATGTCGGGTCCATCTTCTGCAAAGACTCCGGAGGGGATTGGCCAGGAGACAGAAGTGTCTGACGCATTATTAAAAAAAATGGCCGGCCAACAAGCATTGGCGCAACAAATTCCCGCGAATCCGAATAAAGCCAGTGAATATGGCGATGAAGCGCGCTGCCCGCTAATGGGCTATACGCAAACACCACCTTCGCTGGAGGCAACATCGAGCACATCCTCTGAAATCATTGCATCGGAGAAAGTCGGTGATGGGAAGGTAGGGCAAAGTGTAAACGCAACCATTGATTCGCTGGATCGCGTTCGGGTGGATAGCGGTAATCAAGTCCTTACAACCAACCAGGGGGTGCCGGTTGCAAATAACCAGCATTCATTAAAGCTGGGATTGCGTGGCCCGACCTTGCTTGAAGATTTTATCCTGCGTGAAAAAATTACGCATTTTGACCATGAACGGATTCCTGAACGGGTTGTTCATGCGCGCGGCTCGGCTGCGCACGGTTATTTTGAAGCCTATAAAAACCTCAGCGATGTCACCATGGCTGCTCCGTTCCGTGAAGCGGGCAAACGTACGCCGGTTTTTGTGCGCTTCTCAACAGTGGCGGGTGAACGTGGTTCGACTGACACGGCACGTGATGTGCGAGGCTTTGCGGTCAAGTTTTACACTGAAGATGGCAATTGGGATTTAGTGGGTAACAACATTCCTGTATTTTTTATCCAGGATGCCATGAAATTCCCCGATCTCGTCCATGCGGTAAAACCTGAGCCCCATCATGCTATGCCACAGGCATCCAGCGCTCACGATACCTTTTGGGATTTTGTATCGTTGATGCCTGAGTCCGCACACATGTTGATGTGGCAAATGTCAGATCGGGCCATTCCCCGCAGTTACCGGATGATGCAAGGCTTCGGTGTGCACACATTTCGTTTGGTTAACCAGCATGGCAGTTCAGTATTTTGTAAATTCCATTGGACACCCATGGCAGGTACCCATTCGCTGGTGTGGGATGAAGCGGTGAAAATCAGCGGTGCTGATCCCGATTTCCACCGTCGCGATTTATGGGAAGCTATAGAGGCGGGCGCTTTTCCGGAATGGGAACTGGGCTTGCAAATTTTCACCGAGGAGGACGCGCAAAAATTTCCATTCGATATTCTCGACCCCACAAAAATTATTCCGGAAGAACTGGTGCCACTCACGCCGGTGGGAAAACTGGTATTGAATCGCAACCCGGATAATTTCTTCGCGGAAACAGAGCAGGTTGCATTCTGTACCGCGCATGTAATTCCCGGTATTGATTTTACCAACGATCCTTTGTTGCAAGGCCGCATCCATTCTTACGTGGATACGCAATTGACTCGCCTCGGTGGGCCGAATTTCCACGAAATTCCCATCAATGCGCCGGTTGCGCAGGTCCACAATAACCAGCGCGACGGTTTTCATCGCCAGGCCATTCATCGCGGGCGCGTAAATTACGAACCCAATTCGTTGGGAGGCGGTTGTCCCTTCCAGGCAGGCATGACCGGTTTCCGCAGTTTCCCCGAGCGCCAGGAAGAGGATAAGGTACGCGGCAACCCGGTGTTATTTGCCGACCATTATTCACAGGCGCGTTTATTTTGGTTGAGCCAATCACTGGCGGAACAAGCCCATATTATTGCCGCATTTCGCTTTGAATTATCGCGTGTGCAAATCGTCGGTGTACGCCAGCGCGTAGTGGCGTTGCTCGCCAATGTGGATAGCGTGCTTGCGGAAAGTGTCGCGCGCGGACTGGGATTGGAAATGCCGCCGCCCCTGCCGCTGGCCAGCCCCCTTCCCATGCCGGAATATGAACCCTCGCCACCGCTGTCGTTATTGTCACGTCCCGGTAATACGGGCATCCAGACTCGCCGCGTCGCCATCCTGGTCGGGCCGGGAGTAAACATAACCTCGGCGCGATTCATCTATACCGCACTGTTGAATAAAGGTGCGGTGCCACGCTATGTGGGAAGCCGCCTGGGTGCAGTCCATAACGAGGATGGCGAAGCAATCAACGTGGATATTTCGCTGGAAGCAGGCCCTTCGGTGTTGTATGACGGGGTGGTAATTCCAGATGGCGAGCAGGCGATTGTTGCACTGCTGCGCGACGCCCACGCAATGGATTTCGTGCGCGACCAGTACCGCCATTGCAAGCCCATGCTGGTACTCGGGGAAGGCATTAATTTACTGTTGAATGCGGATATCCCATTGACCTTGCCGACCGGTGAACCGGACGGAACCTTAATCCAGGCCGAGGGCGGTGAAGTGGTAGACAGTATGGTTAGATTCGAACAGGCATTAGCAATGCATCGCCAATTCTTAAGGGAAAGCGATCCGCCAGTGGTTTAATACCCATGTGAATTTGTTTTGTCGAAAGCTAACCAACCTATCGGTTGCCAGCGAGGTAATTCAATGAAGCATTCGTTTTTGAAACGAAATGGATTGTTAATTGTTTTTCTCAGCTTCACCGTTATCACCTTGGCTGCCCAAAGTTATTTTGGCTGGCAAGTAAATAACGAAGAGCGAATGGAGAAGGGCCTGGCGGTATACGATTATTGGCATTACCTGGGGTCGGGTCATTTCCTCCAATCCACGTTTGAAAATTGGGAAAGTGAATTCCTGCAAATGGGGCTCTATGTTTTCTTCACGGTGTTCCTTTATCAGCAGGGTTCTGCCGAATCCAAAAGCCTGGATGAAAAGGAGGAAGTGGATCGAGCACCTATCGCGCATCCTGATGCGCCCTGGCCGGTTAAAAAGGGCGGTTGGATTCTCGCTATTTATCAGAATTCCTTGAGCCTGGTATTCGTCATTTTATTTTTAGCATCCTTCTGCATCCACGCCTATGGAACCCTGTTGCAGATAAACGAGGAATTGGGTGTGGAGGGTTTGGAACCATTGGGGTTAATCCAGGTGATGCTCGACCACCGCTTCTGGTTTGAATCATTCCAGAATTGGCAAAGTGAATTTTTATCCGTCGCTGCCATTGTGTTCTTTTCCATCTACTTGCGGCAAAAGGGATCTCCGGAATCCAAACCCGTTGATGCGCCACACAACGAAACCGGAGGTTAATAGTTAACTTTCCCACTACACGAGGAAATCAAAATGCCAACTGCAAAGAAAATTGACAAGCAAACCGGGCATGCGTCCGCCCAGGAAGCAACCAAACTCCTGCGTGCCGACCACCGGTTGGTCGATTCGCTGTTTAAAGAATATGAGTCCTCCCGCTCCAACACCAGGAAGAAAGCGTTAATCGACCAAATTTGCCAGGAGCTGATCATCCACGCGCAAATTGAAGAAGAAATTTTTTATCCCAAAGTGAAAGACGCGTTAAAGGATTCTGAATTAATACCCGAGGCGCGCGTTGAACACGAAACCTTGACTCACCTGATTACCCAGCTTGAAGAAGGTGAACCGGGTGAGGAAGCGTTTGATGCAAAAGTTAAAGTGCTGAGCGAATATGTGAAGCATCACGTACATGAAGAACAAACGGAGATTTTCCCCAAGGTTAAAGATTCCAAATTGGATATGAATGAATTGGGCGCTGAACTCCAGCACCGCAAAGAAGAGCTTAAAGGAGAATTGACGGGAACACCGCCATCCAGGAAACAATAATCCCATGATGTGGTGTTGGGCTACGAATAGGTAGCCCAACACCGTAACACTTCCGCCACGCTCCAGGCCTGCGCAATACACCCCCGCGCTGTGAACGGTTCTTCAGCATCAAATATTTCACTGATAGTGCCGATACCCGCCTCATTCATATGCGCTTCAAAACCGCTCAACAACGCGATGGCATTGTCGCGCTGGTGCGGATAGGTCTTAACCCACGCATCGATATAAGGGCCAATTAACCAGGCCCAGACAGTGCCCTGGTGGTAGGCAGCATCCCGGGTAAAAAGGTCTCCGTCATAATTTTGTTTGTAATCGCGATGTTGCGGCGATAAGGAACGCAAGCCTACCGGCGTCAACAAATGTTTTTTTACTTGCTCAACCACGGTTTCCCAGTGTTGCCGATCAAGCACCGGATGGTCTAATGCGATAGCAAAAATCTGGTTTGGGCGGCAGGAGTCATCCAGTTTTTCCGGTCCGTCAATCACATCGTAAAGATACCCACTCATTGAATTCCAAAAGCGTTCGTTAAACGATTCGCGCGCGCGCAGGGCATGTTCGCGAATAATCCGTGCGCGCTCGGCTTGCCCTTCCTCTGCCAGCCATTTTTCCAACAGGCAAAGCGCGTTGTACCAAAGCGCATTTAGCTCAACAGCTTTACCGCGGCGCGGCGTAACCACCCAACCGTTTACCTTGGCATCCATCCAGGTTAATTGATAACCCTCTTCACCTTGCCGCAAAAGTCCATCGGTCGGATCGATACCGATGTTGAAGCGGGTTCCGGCCAGGTGATGGTCAACGATGGAAATTAATTTAGGTAAAATAACACGCAACGTTTCGCGGTCTTGCGTTGCTTGTAAATAGCGATGCACGGCATGGAAAAACCATAAACTTGCATCAGCGGTGTGATACAAACCGGTTTTGTCGTGCTCGGGAAACATATTGGGAATCAATCCGTCCCGCACATAATTTGCAAAGGTTCGCAATATATAGCGCGCTTCCTTGTAGCGACCTGTCGTTAGTGTCAGCCCTTCAAGGCTGATCATAGTGTCGCGCCCCCAATCAGTAAACCAATGGTAGCCGGCGATAATCGTCCTAACATCTTCGCCCGCCGCGCGCGCGCGTTCCGCTTCTTCAATGCGGCCGCCGGGTGTCACAATAAATTGGTCGGCAGCGAGGATTAACTCCGCCGGCACCTGCGCGCCGGCAACCTTGGGTGCGGCCGCAAGCAACTTTTTCCGGCGTTCTATTTCAGTGTCATAAGCGTCTGCAAAATGCACCGGCAATTCATCGTTTGATTCGGTGCTTGCGACAAACGTGGCGGATGCCCCCGGATGCAAAAATAGCCTGAAAAAACCGGGGCTCCAATGTTTGCCGATGGAGGCATAACCCCGTTCGTATTCCAGGCGAAAATAAATATTATCGGTGCGGCGGTTATCAATATTAAATGTCGATTCCGCATCAATCATTTTTAACAGCAGGGGCGGGTAAAACCCGCCCTGGATTTGGTAAATATTATCGCGGGCGCTCACTATGTACTCTGAATTAACTACCACATCCTCGTTAACCGCCGCCTCCAGCGGACGAAAGTGCACCGCCGGCCGCAATTCAATTTCCGCAGCGCCTGTCGCTTCGAGCAAGCGATAATTAATAAGGACAGTATTTTTATTACCCGGCATTAGGATGCGCTTTTCCAACTTAAACGCGTTGGTTTGGTACGTCCATACGGGTAACCCGTAATCCAGGTGAAACGATTTAATACATTTACAGATGTTTCCCTCAACCTGGTTATCGCTCAACTCCTGGTTGTTGAGCAGGATGACATTGTCGTTATCCAATTTAACGCTTTCATGTAGCCTGCTCAACATCACGGTGCGCCCCAGCGGTGCGGGCAAGGCGGCGACCAGCAAGCCGTGATAGCGTCGCGTTACGCTTCCCGCCAGGGTGCCCGATGCAAATCCCCCGAGGCCATTTGTTAATAGCCATTCGCGGCGCTGTACCGCGTTGGTATCATCGGGTACATCAAAAGAAATCAGGCGTGATGGAGAATTCGTCATAATCTGCTCCCGGAAATTTTCAACAGGAAACGCGCATACTGCTTGGCAATTTATTTAACCACGGGAATAAGAACCGCCGCGCTGTAGGCCGGTATTTGCCATCCCGCGTGTGAAAATGGTGCTGCACTACCATGGCCTCCATAATCGGGTGACTCGCTCGACCACAACAGCGTCCAGTTGCCATCGGGATGGGGCGCAAGCAAAGGTTCGGGGATGGGGGATAATTCATAATCGCGGCCAAAATTTACCAGCAGCAAACGATCATCGTTTTGCTTTTGAGAAAAAAAGCGTAAGACAATCACCTCATTTGAAAGCACGGCGCCATCAATATGGCTGAAATCTTCGCCACTAAAAACCGGGTCGGATTTGCGTAACGCTAATAAATCCTTGTGTAACTGATAGATTTCGCCGTGTGCTTCCCGTTCTGCAAAGTTGAGCTTGCATCTTAAAAAGGTTGTTGCATTGTCGGGCCGGCTTAAATAGGGTTGCATTTCTTCAAGCGCAAGGTAGGGAAACTGGTATAGGAATTCGTTTCTGCCCTGCGCCACCAGGTCCGCCAATGCTTCGGGGTTATCGGCAAAATAAAGGAATGGTGAAGATGCCCCGAACTCCTGTCCCTGGAAAAGCAGCGGTGTTTGCGGCCCCAGCAAAAGGACCGCTGTAAGCGCCCTTAATAACGCCGGATGCGTTAATTGGTGCAGTCTTTTTCCCCTTCCTCGATTCGCTATTTGATCGTGGTTTTGCAAATAGTGAATGAATTTTCCCGCGGGCATATCAAGGTTTGATGTGCCTCGCTGTTTTTTTTGCCAGCGATAATATTGGCCCTGATAGAGAAAGCCATATTTAAGGTTGCTAATGATTTCCTGGGGTGAGCCGCGATAATCAGAAAAGTAGGCTGCCGTCCTTCCGGTGGCGGCAACTAAAGCGCTATGGTGGAAATCATCGTTCCAGAGGGCATCAAACCCACAGCCATTTTTTTCTATAGGTTTGATAAAGCGGTTATTTTGCGGTTCGTTTTCTCCGGAAATGTATAAGCGACGGTTTTGTGCTATTTCCCTGGCGTTGCGTACAATCGTTGAAATTATATAATCCCTTGATGCATCAAAAATTTGCTGGGTGGCATCAAAGCGAAACCCGTCAAAATGGAATTCGTCTATCCAGTAAAGTGCATTGCTTACAAAAAATTCTCGCACCGGCCCGGCGTTTTTGCCATCGAAATTAAAAGAGTCGCCCCAATCGGATTTGTAGCGTTCGGAAAAATAATCCGGCGAAAACTTATGCAGGTAACAACCACTGCTGCCCACATGGTTATACACGACATCCAGGATCACACCTATTCCCAAACCATGGGCCTTATCCACGAAAAGGCGCAGATCATCCGGGGTACCGTAACCGTGGTAGGGCGCAAAAAATCCCACGCCATCGTAGCCCCAACCAAATTCCCCATCAAATTCATTAACGGGCATGAGTTCAATAATGGTAACGCCCAATGTCGCCAATTCATTTAATTCGGCGGCGGCTGCACGAAGGGTTCCTTCACGTGTAAATGTACCCAAATGCATTTCATAAATGACATTGCCGGTTTGGCTCACGCCTTGCCAGTTTTCATCTGACCAAATAAAGGTTTCCGGGTCTATCAACATGGAGGGACCGTGAGGCCCGAAAGGTTGCGCACGGGAGGCCGGGTCCGGGTATAGGTTTGTGTCATCATCCAATTTGAATTGGTATAGGTCACCGATTTCAGCTGAAGGGATAAGGATAGATTTATATCCATCCGGCTCTTCAGTCATTTCAAAGTTGCCAATTTTATTTTTTATCACCACTTGCACAGTATTCGCTGACGGCGCCCATACCCTGAAATGCACACCGCTTTTCGTGAATTCGGCGCCTACAGGATATTGTCGTTGATTGTGCATAGTATCTTTCCTTTAAAAGGCTCAGTGATAAAAACGGGTCCCCTTAAAATGACCATCCGCAAGGAAAATAATTCCGGTAGTTAGAGTGCCTGGTGGCTTGGGTTATATGGCGAGCTTTACCAGGATGCCTGTATTAAATTTTCTATTTCCTGGCAACTCATTCGAGCTTTCGGGTATTTTTTTGCGGATTGATAGATACGCTACTGGCAATAGAATCTTCTTCTTTATGCCCCACTTTATCTTTTTTAGCGGCACTGTTTCGCATGAGTGTAGCAATTACGTAAAGTGCAAAAAAAATGAAAAGCAGGACGCCAATCCATATCCCCATATCTGATAATTCCATAGCCCACCTCCAATTTCATGGAAAGCCCATGGTTGCATTAAGTTTCGGTATGTTAACCAATCGACTCACAGGGAGAGCGATAGTTCCGCTCCGAAATGAATGGAGAAGGAAGGAAACAAGCCTGAGCCAGCACGAAAATTCAGGATCGTTAAAACAACAGGTCGCGCAAGCGGTAATACCACATACCCAATACTAATAACGGTGTACGCAAAACATCGCCGCCGGGGAATTTGTGATGATGCAAGCGCGCAAAAATATCAAATTTTTCTGCATCGCCCGCGATGGCTTGTGCGACCAATTGCCCCGCAATACCCGTTAACGCAACACCGTGTCCGGAAAACCCCTGGAGGTAATAGATGTTTTTCCCGATGCGGCCGAAATCCGGTGCCTTATTCATGGTTAAATCTACAAAACCACCCCACGCATAAGGTATAGCGACATCGGTTAATTGCGGAAAAACATCCAGCATGCGCATTCGCATTTTTTCAATAAGCCCGCGCGGTGTTACGCCGGTGTAACTTTCACCCGCGCCGAAAAGCAAACTGTTATCCGCGGCGAGGCGAAAATAGTCGAGTACAAAATTGTTATCGGAAGCTGCCTGGCGTCGATGCAATAATTTGCCCGCGCGTTCCGTATCAAGTGGCTCAGTCGCAATCATATAGGTGCCGACCGGCATAATCTTTGGCGCAATCTCCGGTGCAAGTGAACCATATTCGTTAATGTATACATTGCTCGCCAGAACCACATAATTGCATTGGATTTCTCCTTGCCCGGTTTTTACAACGGGTTTTTCACCGCGCTCAATCTTTAGTACGGCTGAGTTTTCAAAAATATTTACCCCGGCAGCAAGTGCAGCTTTCGCTAAACCCAGGCAGTATTTCAGTGGGTGTAGGTGACCTGATTTTGAATCGTAAACGCCGGCGTGGAAACGTGGGCTTGAAATCCAGTTACCTATCTCATCAGGACCGATCCATCGCAAGGGATATTGAAATTGCTGCGAAACATCGCTGTACCATTTCTCCAATAATCGAGCCTTGCGTTCATTAACCGCCAACGTCATGTACCCCGGGGTGTAATCGCACTCGATTCCGTATTTCGCGATACGTGTTTGCAAAAGCTGTAGCGCTTCTACTGAAATATCCCACGCAAGTTTTGAATTTTCGGGCGTAAGCTGGCGGGTAATAGCCATTTCACCATCGGAACCAAAGCCGACAATGACTTCTCCGCCGTTGCGGCCGGAGGCTCCCCAGCCAACGCGTTGCGCTTCGAGTAAAACGACTTTATACCCGCGTTCAGCCAATTCAATAGCCGCGGATAAACCGGAATAGCCACCACCGATAATGCATACATCGGTATTCAATGTTCCGCACAAGGTGGGCCTGATGGGCGGACGTTTTACGGTGGCCTCGTAGTAAGATTTTTCAATCACGCCCAATTCTTTTTGCAATAACATGTCCCGCCCCCCATCAATAAATAAATGGAATCAATGAACGCGGAAATTAATAAATTGCCATGGGTCATCGGATGCGGTAGGTTCAAAAAATAGTGGGCTCCGCTCCGCTAAGGGTGTCCAGTTTCCATAAACACCTACCAATTCGCCCAGGTAAGGTTTTGCCATTTCTAAAATAGCCTTGTGATCGAGATCGTCAGGTTCAACAATTCCGCTGTGTGGATTGCGCAATGCCCACACGACGCCGGCATAAATGCCTGCGGCTACCTGCAGGCTGGTTGCGGTATTGTAAGGTGCGAGTTGGCGGGCCTGGTGGATATCAAGGCGCGACCCAAACCAATACACACCTTTCTTATTGCCCATGAGTAGCACGCCTAATTCATCCATGCCGCCAGTAATTTCCTCATTCAAAATGCGTTGTTCTTTTTGTTGTTGCCAATTTTTTCCCGCCAGCTCATGCAGGGATAACACCGCGTCGTCGCAAGGGTGGTAGGCATAGTGCACAGTGGGTCGATAGACAACTTCACCCTCTTCGCGCAACGTCAAATGGTCGGCAATGGATATGGATTCAGAATGCGTGATTAAAAAACCGTGGAAGCTACCCTCAAGTGGAGTCCAGCTGCGCACGTGCGTGGCGACACCGGGGCGATTTAAAAATATCGCTGCATCGCATCCATATCCATGTTGTTCTGCGTCGGGGGGCCAATGTTTTTCGTGTGTGCCCCATCCCAATTCAGCAGGTTGCAAACCTTCAGAAACAAAACCATCCACCGACCAGGTATTCACAAATTCATTGCGTTTTTTTCTATCTGTTGTCGTTTGGGTATCGCGCTCCGCAATATGGATTACTTTTATCTCCAATTGACGGGCGAGGCGCGCCCAGTCCTCGCGACAACGGGGTGGGGCGAAATCCAGATCGCAATCGCGCGCAATATTTTCCAATGCCTGTTTTACCAATACGGAGGCAAGTCCAGGATTTGCGCCTTGGGTGACAACAGCGGTTCGGCCGCCTTGCTTATCCAGGCGAAAAGAAAGTAAGTCCTCTCGCAATCGATAATTGGAACGCTTGCTCGGTGGTGCGGATGCATCTGTATAGCGCCCCGGCCAAGGTTCGATACAGGTATCCAGGTAGAAAATATTTTTGCGCCAACAATATTCAATCAGCGACAAACTGGAAACATCGACGGAAAGATTTAATAAAAAGTCATCTTCTTTTAAGTGTTCATCGAGGAAGCTATGAAAATTATCTTTAGTCAATTCCTGTTGTATAAACTGGACACCATATTCTGCACAAATACCTTCTGAATCCTCATGGGGGGCAACAATTTTTATTTTCTTCGGCGCCATTTCTATGTGGCGCAGCAATAGCGGCAATACGGCTTTCCCAACGCTGCCAAAACCGAGGATTAATAAAGTGCCACCGAAGGTAGCGAGGTTCTTGTCTGTCATCTTTTTCTTCTCACAAATAGCTGTCCACAGTAATTTTTTTTGAGGAAAAAATTATCCGGAGCGCAATGCAAAGAATTATTTATCCCACCGCATTTATTATGGAAAGTGAAAAAGAAAAATCGTTCACAAAGAAATAGCAACTCGTGACTATTGGAATGGGAAAAGGCGCCTGGATTGGGCAGGAAATGCACGCCCGCCGAAGGCGGGCTGATTGTTAGATATTGGCGTTGGTATTTTCGGTATTGATTGGTAAATTGATGTTCTTCTGTTGCGCAATGGTTTGTGCTGCCTGTGAGGACTTCCGCTTTAACCAATAGATGATTGCACCAATAGCAACCAGTAGTGCTATCCCTACCATTGGGCGGTAAAAAATCCAGGCCACGCAAATCGTTACCAGCGCCACAATCAAACCTAACAGGAAACCAATAATACCAGTGCCAACTTCGATGATATTACCTATCAACGGAACTACGTCGGCTAACACGGATAAGGGTTTTAGTATGGTGATAAATGCCAATACCAGGACAGCAGTGCCTGCCAGGCGTAATATCCAGGTCAGTTGTTTATTATCGCTTTTGGCTTGTTCAAACATCGCGTTGGCGCTATAGGAACCGGCTTGCAGTAATGCGAACCCGTGTCCATTGCTGGCGATATGCTCATGCAACATGCTGCTTCTCATATCGCCAATCGCACTGTAAACCTGGACGGGAATATAATTAAAGCTGATGCGTTGATCGCCAATCCCCGGCTCTTGCTGATTGCTTCCGGTGTATAGCATATTGTTTATTTTTTTCAATCCTTTCGGGAATTCGCTATTTCCCGGTAGTGGAAGCGACTGAAAATTATCGATCAATTTTTTATGTTCCGATGACAATGCATAATTGCCAATACGAATGTCAGGTGCGGTCCAGGTTTGGTTTTCATAAAGCCACCCTGCCGGGTTTTCATGCCCGCCCTGTTTTTTAAAATCCGAGGAATTTATTTTTGTTGTGGACCAGACTTTCGAATATTGGTAAGTCGTAACCGTTTCGGTATCACCACCCATGGTTTTTCGCTCTTCCGAGTGGGATGTTTCCTGCCATTGGTAGGTTTCTACAAAGCGCTGCAATTTCAGTGCGGCAATACTTACCGGCAACAAATCGTCTGAAAGGGTTTGATTAGTGTTAGCGGTACCGCTGATGTGAACCAATTTACCCTCCATTGATGGTTGGGCATTTTCCAATGCATCAATTGAAACAACGGTGCCTTGGGACTCCTCCAGGGCTTTATGGGTTTTCACCGCACGGCCCTCGTTCCAGAACAGCAGCGCAATGCCTGCGACCAATAACACCAACCCGCCCAATAAACCCTTGGCGGATTTTCCAATGCGGCTGGTCCAGGGGGTACGGGTGACTTCGGTAAAAGTATCGTTCACGATCAATCTCCATGCGTTCGTTATTGTAAATAGCGTGTTTTTTCCACTCGCCGTTCATAATAGCGCATGCGAGATCATTATTTTTTGCCGATACCGGGATTTGAAAAAAACTTTGCAGATTTAAAAGGGAGAACTTTTTTGTGTCGAATGAGAAGTTTAAAAGTGGTGGGCCCAGCTGGACTTGAACCAGCGACCTGCCGATTATGAGTCGGATGCTCTAACCAACTGAGCTATAGGCCCCAAGGGAGCTGCGGAATCGCAGTGCGGGGCATTATAGTGAGTTGTTTGGAGTGTGGCTAGAGATTAAAGGATTTGCTGGCCTAAAAAATAAAACCCGCATCATGCGGGTTTTATTTTGGTGATGGATTAATCATCAAGGAAACTGCGCAGGTGATCGGAGCGCGAGGGATGACGCAGTTTACGCAGCGCCTTGGCTTCGATTTGACGGATACGCTCGCGGGTTACATCAAACTGTTTGCCCACTTCTTCCAGTGTGTGGTCGGTATGCATATCAATACCGAAGCGCATACGTAATACTTTGGCTTCGCGTGCGGTGAGGCCGGCAAGTACTTCGCGTGTGGCTTCCATCAGGCCTTCCATTGTTGCGGATTCCACCGGAGAAATAATGGTGGTGTCCTCAATGAAATCGCCAAGGTGTGAATCTTCATCGTCGCCAATCGGGGTTTCCATAGAAATGGGTTCCTTGGCGATTTTCAGTACTTTACGCACCTTGTCTTCCGGCATATCCATGCGCTCGCCCAATTCCTCCGGCGTGGGCTCGCGGCCCATTTCCTGCAGCATTTGGCGCGATACACGATTAAGTTTGTTGATGGTTTCAATCATGTGTACAGGGATACGAATGGTGCGCGCCTGGTCGGCAATGGAGCGGGTAATTGCCTGGCGAATCCACCAGGTAGCGTAGGTGGAAAATTTATAGCCGCGACGGTACTCAAATTTATCTACCGCTTTCATCAGGCCAATATTGCCTTCCTGGATCAAATCGAGGAATTGCAGGCCGCGATTGGTATATTTTTTTGCAATAGAAATTACCAGGCGCAGGTTGGCTTCAACCATTTCTTTTTTGGCGCGACGTGCGCGCGCTTCGCCAATGGACATGCGACGGTTGATGTCTTTGATGGCGGCGAGGCTGAGGCCACTTTCTGTTTCGATATGGGCAAGTTGCTGCTGCGCCGTTTTTACATCGGGCAACACGCGTTCGAGCTTATCCTGGTTTTCGATTTTTTTGCCTTTGAGTAAATCGGGAAGCCAGTCCTCGTTTGTTTCGTTGCCCGGGAATTCCTTGATGAACGTTTTGCGCTGCATCTGGGCTTTGCGGGTGCACAAATCCATAACGTGGCGCTCTTGCTTGCGAATATGTTCCAGCGTTGCGCGTGCTTTGTTATAGATCGGATCAAATTGGCGAGCCGGTAATTTAAAAAATTTAAATAAATCGCCGAGCACTGCCAATTCTTTTTCAGCTTGTTTGCTGCCATAGCCATGCTTGGCAAGTGCCTTGGCAGTTTTGTCGTATTGCTTTTGCAGTGCCTCGAAACGCAGGCGAGCTTCTTCCGGGTCTACACCCGCAACAACCTCATCTTCCTCATCGCTGCCGCCTTCCTCTTCCTCTTCCTCATCGCCTGCTGCTTTAGCACCTGCTGCCGCAACCGGAATTTCTTCAACTTCGGCCAGGGCAGAGGGAATTTCTTCAATAGGATCAAGCCAGCCGATAACCACATCTGCAAGGCGGCGTTCTTCTTTTGCGACCAGTGCATATTCATCCAGCACTTGTTGTACTGCACCAGGCCAGTAGGCCAGGGCGTGCATTAACTCGCGTACACCTTCTTCAATGCGTTTGGCGATAACAATTTCGCCTTCGCGGGTAAGCAGTTCAACGGTCCCCATTTCGCGCATGTACATGCGTACCGGGTCTGTGGTTCGGCCAGTTTCTGACTCCACCGCTACCAATGCAGCGGCTGCCTCGGCGGCGGCAATCTCGTCGGCAGCGGAATCGCCGTCGGTCATCAACAGGGTGTCGGCATCCGGCGCGGTTTCATAAACCCGGATACCTACATCGTTAATCATCTGGATGATGTCTTCGACCTGATCGGGATCGGAAATATCTTCCGGCAGGTGATCGTTTACCTCGGCGTAAGTGAGGTAACCCTGTTCTTTACCGCGGGCGATCAGTTCTTTGATGCGGGACTGTTGCTGTTGGACGTCTTCTGACATTCGAGACCCTTTAAAACCTGGTGAGTGAAATGCAAAGCGCGAAATTATACTCCACTTGCCTGAGCGGATTCTAGGCAATCAATGGGAGATGCCAAAATCTCTTATGCTGTGAATGTTTGGTTGTGCAGCTTTTGACCGATTTTCCCCTTCAAGGTTGCAATTTAGCCGCCAGGGCTGCGCGCACCAATTCTTCGCGTTCTTCTTTGGATAGTTGAGTTAAGTCCGCATTTTTGAGTTTTGCCAAGGATTCTGCACTTTTTTTCCGGTTTTGCTGGGCACGTAACTTTTCCATGGCGTCAGCAAATGCCGCTTGGGCATCGTAATCGGCTTTGGCGGGTTTGTCGGGCCGGGGTTGGGTTAATGCAGTGGCGGCCTGGAGAAGGTCATGCCCTGCTACCGCAGCGAGCCTTTCAGTATCTTCTGCTCCATAAATGCCACGCCAGTAACCGATCAAATGCGATAGGTTGTAGTGCGGTCGTTCATGCAGCACTTTTAACAGGCGCCCCAGCATCCGGCAATCCAGGTCATCAGCAATGGCGATCCATTCATCGTGATCGGGCTCCAGTTCTGCGAGTGATGTATGGGTTAGTAGCAATGCCAGTGCCTTGCGCGCGGGGGGCATAAGGTATTTGCCTGTCGTGCGGGGCTGTAAATCAGGCTGGTAGGAGCGGCGGGACTGGCGCCCGGCGAGGGGTTCTTCGTAATACTCGCGATAATCCGGCGGAGGCAATTCAGCCGGGAAGTCGCTGTAATCTGTCGATATGCTGCTATCCGAAGCCTCCCGGGGATTATTCCGGGCATGTTCATTCCACCAGTTATCGATTTGCCTGGGCATGGCAACCGAGGGGGTGTTTTCCTCAGGGGTTGTTTTAATCGGGGTGATTTGAATAGCAGTATCTTTGGCTTGCTGCTCCAGGACCAGATCCTGCAAGACAGTGCGGTTCAGGCCGGTACGTGTGGCGAGGCTTTCGAACATCAATTCACGGAAAACGCCTTTGGGTAGGCGGTCCAATAGCGGGGCGGCACGTTTACTAAACGTCGCCCGGCCTTCCATTGTGCGGATATTTAAACCGTCAGAAACCGCATCGAATAAATAATCTTCAAAAGGCACCGCCAGTTCGACCATGCGTTCGAATTTTTCCGGGCCTATCTGGCGGACCAGCGTGTCCGGGTCTTCGTTTTCCGGCAGGAACAGGAATTTCACGGTGCGGCCATCTGCCATGCATTCGATCGACGCTTCCAGTGCTCGATGGGCGGCGCTGCGACCCGCTTTATCACCATCAAAACAGAAAACCACTTCATTGGTGTATTTAAATGCGCGATCGAGATGATCCGGCCCGCAGGCGGTGCCCAGGGTTGCTACTCCGTAATGGATTCCGAATTGCGCCAGGCTAACCACATCCATATAACCTTCCACTACCAACAGGCGCGGTAATTCGCGATAGGCGAGGCGGGCTTCATAGAGTCCATAAAGTTCCTGGCCTTTGTGGAAAACCGGAGTTTCGGGTGAATTGAGGTATTTGGGCTTGTCATCACCCAGGACTCGACCGCCAAAGCCAATCACTCGGCCGCGTGTATCCCGGATAGGAAACATAATGCGGTGGCGGAAGCGGTCGTAAAGCTTCTTTTCCTGCTCCTGGTGGATCAACATCCCGCCCTCGATCAACAAATGTTTGTCATCATCATTTTGGGCGAGGGCTTTGAGCAGGTTATCCCAGCCCGGCGGGGCAAAGCCGACCCCATAGGCTTTGGCTGTCTTGCCGTCCAGGCCGCGGTTTTTCAGGTAGTTAACGGCAAGGTGTTTGCTGGGGTGATGGCGCAATTGCTGTTGGTAAAACTGATCGGCTTTCTCCAGCAGCGTGTAGATGCTGCGTTTTTCTTCCTCGCGCTTTTGTTGGGCTTCGGTTTGCACTTCGCGCGGTACATCCAGCCCGGCGAGGCGGGCGAGGGATTCCACTGCTTCCGGGAAGCTGAGTCGCTCGTAATCCATCACAAAACCGAGCGCATTGCCGCTTGCACCGCAGCCGAAACAATAGAAAAACTGTTTCTCAGGGCTGACGGTGAATGAGGGCGTTTTTTCGTCGTGGAAAGGGCAGCAGGCGCTGTAGTTTTTGCCGGATTTTTTGAGTTTTACACGGCTATCGACCACATCGACTATATCGAGGCGGTCGAGTAGGTCGTCAATAAAGCTCTGGGGAATTAATCCGGCCATGAAGGTCGCCTGAGATGATTTGCTGGAGCCAACACCAAGCTAATGATAGGCGACTAATTGCTCAGTTTGGCCTTAAGCAGTTTGCTCACATCACCCATATCGGCGCGGCCCTGGACTTGTGGCTTGATCAGGGCCATAGCCTTGCCCATATCGCGCGCCTCGGTGACGCCTGCATCATGAATGGCTTTAGCAACGATCGCATCCAGTTCGGCCGCAGTCAGTGCAGCTGGCAGGAATTCCTGGATCTGGATAATTTCATAGGCTTCCTGCTCGGCCAGCTCAGGGCGACCGGCGTTGCGATATTGGGACTCGGAATCGCGGCGCTGCTTGACCATTTTGTCCAGTACGGCCAAGACACGGGCGTCATTCAGCTCGATACGTTCGTCGACTTCGATTTTTTTGAATTCAGACATCACAAGACGCAAAACCGCGACGCGCTCTTTTTCTTTAGCGCGCATCGCGGTTTTCAAGGCATCATTTATGCGGTCTTTTAGCGTTGCTTCACTCATGATCCACCGTTATGCAGTAAACAATGTTCAGTGATCTAAAAACGCACGGCTTGTTAATGCAAAGATGCAAACACAACTAACAAGCAGAACCGGTAAGCACTGGCTGGCTGCAACTACCCAAGCCGGGTTTGCAGCTGGCAATTAGTACAGACGGGTAAACTTTTTGGATTCGCGTTGAACCTTTTTGGCGTGACGCTTAACAGCAGCGGCAGCATCACGCTTACGAATAGTGGTTGGCTTCTCATAGCATTCGCGAGCGCGAACGTCAGCCAAAATACCGGCTTTTTCACAGGCGCGCTTGAAGCGACGCAGGGCTACATCAAATGGTTCGTTTTCTTTAATTTTTACTGAAGGCATGCTGTTACCTTTTAAATAGGGTGCTTGAAAATGATGTCTTGGGATAACGATGGGGTGAAAAACACAGCCAAGTATCCGAGGGGTGCGGATTCTATACGCTTATTCACCCTATCGCAACCTTGGACCTTGTGACTCAGGCGGGGTTTCGCTGGGTTTTCCGCCGCCGTGGGATTATCATAGCCGCCCTTTTTTGCACCCTATGGGTGCTTGTCGATGAAGACCGAGGTTGTTTATGCGAGTGTTGGGGCTGGAAACATCCTGCGATGAAACCGGTGTGGCTGTTTATGATAGCGAGCGCGGTTTGCTAGCCCATGTGCTCTATACCCAAATTGCCCTGCATGCTGAATACGGTGGTGTGGTGCCGGAATTGGCCTCGCGCGACCATGTGCGCAAGCTCTTGCCCCTTATTAAAGAGGTAATGGAGAAAAGTGGCAGTGACGCAGATGATATAGATGCGATTGCCTATACATCCGGCCCCGGTTTGGTTGGTGCGCTAATGGTAGGTGCGTCGCTTGGGCGTTCGCTTGCTTATGCCTGGAAGGTCCCGGCGATCGGGGTCCACCATATGGAAGGCCATCTGCTTGCGCCTATGCTGGAGGAAAATCCACCTGGGTTTCCGTTTGTGGCGCTCCTGGTTTCAGGTGGCCACACCCAGCTTGTCAAAGTAGATGCCCTGGGTGATTACGAGTTGCTGGGGGAATCCATTGATGATGCCGCGGGCGAGGCGTTCGATAAGGCCGCCAAGATGCTTGACCTGGATTATCCCGGCGGCCCGCAGGTGGCCAAACTTGCGGAGCGTGGGGTGGCGGGGCGTTTCAAGTTTCCGCGTCCGATGGTGGATCGCCCCGGCCTTGATTTCAGTTTTAGCGGACTAAAAACCGCCACCCTTACCGCTGTAAATACCCACAAACAAGCGAATGGATTGCCCGATGACCAAACCTGCGCCGATATTGCCAACGCGTTCCAGGCTGCGGTGGTGGAGACCCTCGTTATTAAATGTAAGCGTGCCCTCGAGCAAACCGGGATGAAAACCCTGGTGATCGCCGGTGGTGTTTCTGCGAACAAAAAATTGCGCGCAGACCTGGATACTGAACTGGCCAGAATCGGCGCAAAAGTATTTTACGCGCGCCACGAGTTTTGCACTGATAACGGCGCCATGATTGCCTACGCAGGCTGCCAGCGTTTATTGGCGGGACAACACGAAAATCTGGCAATTAGTATCAAGGCCCGTTGGCCGCTCGATTCGCTTTCATCACTTTAATTTTATTAATTTCTTGCAGATGCTGATTATGGACATTGTTTACATTCGCGATTTACGCATAGATACCATCATTGGGATTTACGATTGGGAGCGCGAGGTACGGCAAACAGTGAGCATTGACCTGGAAATGGCCAGCGATATCAGTAGAGCCGCTGCAACTGACGACATCCAATTTGCCCTCAATTACAAAGCGGTTTCCAAGCGGTTAATCGCTTATGTGGAAAATCGCAATGCGCTGCTGGTAGAAACGCTCGCTGAGGAAATTGCGCAAGTGATTCGCACGGAATTTAACGTTCCCTGGTTGCGTTTGCGCTTAAGCAAGCCCGGTGCGGTGCGCGGTGCGCGCGATGTCGGATTAATTATCGAACGCGGCGCACGCCCCGGGGGTTTACCCCTATGACGGTGATTTATTTGAGCCTCGGTAGCAATGTAGATCGCCAGCGGCATATTTTGGCCGCACTGGATGCGTTAAGTGAATTGCTGGGTGAATTAACCATATCTTCCGTTTATGAAAGTAAATCGGTCGGATTTGATGGCAGCAATTTTTTTAATCTGGTAGTCGGGGCAGAAACGGATCTTTCAATTACGCGGTTATCGGAAAACCTAAAGCGTATCGAGGATGATAACGGCCGCAAACGCAACGGGCCAAAATTTAGTCCGCGTACCCTGGATATTGATATTTTGATCTATGGTGATTTTGTCGGTATTGAAAGTGGTATCGAACTGCCGCGTGCAGAAATTACCAGGAATGCGTTTGTGCTTTTACCACTTTCAGAAATAGCGCCCGCTGTTTTGCATCCGCAATTACAAAAAAGCTATCGACAATTATGGGCTGAATATGATCAGGCTTCACAAAAATTGTGGGCGATTGATTTTGCATGGCGTGGTAAATATATTTCCAAATCCTGTGCAAGTTAACGCCGGGTGTATTCGCTAAAGCCATTTCTTATAGGCGACAAGCCCAAAGCCCGCCGCAATCACCAGCATTGCGCCCAAGGTATAAAAATAACCGTTCGGGGAATGCAGCTCTGGCATGTTCTCAAAATTCATTCCGTAGATACCGGCAATAAATGTCAGTGGAACGAAAATCGCGGTAATAACTGTCAACACTTTCATTGTGTTATTAAGTTGGTGGGAACTGATGGAAAGGTAACCATTGATCAAGTCGCCGCAAATTTCGTAATACATAGTGGTTAAGCCGTGCAAGCGCTCGCAGCGTTCAAATAAATCTTGCAGGGCGTGCTCAATATCGCCATCTTCATCAATTAATCGCTGCGGGATATCTTTTAATAAATTGGTAACCAGTTTTTCGTGGTAACTAAAAATACGCCGTAGTTTTCGCAAGCGCGATTGATAGGCAATAAGCTCGCGCATGATTTCATCGTTAGGCTTTTCTTGCATACAATCTTCCAACTCGTTAAGCGAAGGCTCGAATGCAAGGATTGTTTCAAGATAACGCTCCACCGAAAAACGCATAATGCGCGATGCCAGGAGGCCGGGACTGACTAACAGGTTTTCCGTTTGCGCGTTTTCCCAGTAATAGCTAATCGCCATGGAGTTGCGCGGATGGCAACTGATCAGGCAGCGATCCCCCGCAAAGAGCGCGATGGTCATTTGCTGGATGGTCAGGTCTTTATTAAATTCGGTGATACCGCGATACAAAACCAATGTGTAATCATCAAAGGTTTCCGTCTTGGGCGGATGGCGAAAACGTTGCACATCTTCTACCGCCAGCGGATGGCAGCCCATGGATAGCAAAAAATTTTTTTCCGCAGCGGGTTCTTCGCCCAGTAAATCTATCCATATGTATCCGCTTCCATGGCTGCGCCAGCGATCAATCAATTCGCTGCCGCCTTCAATATGTTCACCTTGGTCTGTGAGTAATTGGGTTCTGATCATCTTGCATGCACTTGTTGGTTAAATAGTGATAGACCTTCCCCCATCGACAACAATGATTTGTCCTGTGATGTAGGGGGCGTCTTTTGCTAAAAATAAAATAGTTTTCGCTATATCCTGGACTTGCCCGCGTTGTTGTAGCGGAATTTGCGCAAGCATTTTTTCTTTATTCGCATCCGCTAGCTGGTCTTCTGTTTTTTTATAATGATCTTCGGGCCATAGGATTGCCCCTGGTGCTATTCCGTTGACCCGCACCTCCGGTGCAAGTTCCTGTGCCAGGCTTTTGGTAAGCATTACATTACCTGCTTTGGCAATGGAATAAATGCTGTGATTTTTTAGGGGGCGTTGCGCATAGATGTCGGCAATATTAATAATGCAACCGCGATGTTGCTTAAGCACTGGAGCCAATGCCTGGGCCAGAAAAAACGGTGCTTTAAGATTCGAATTAATTAAGTTATCCCAGTCATCAGCGGTGGCCTGTTCAATCGGTGTCGGATAAAAACTGGAGGCATTGTTAACCAGCAAGTCCAGTCTTTGCCATTGTGTTGCACTTTGCCGTGCGAGGTTTATTACCTGTATGTGATCATTCAGGTTCGCTGGTAATCCCACAGCAGAATTTTCACGTTTATTGTTTAATTCATCGATGATCGCTTGTGCGCTGGCTTGGGAATTATTGTAATGAATGATTAGGTTAAAACCGGCGCCGTGCAGTTGTCGCGCAATTTCAGCGCCAATACGCTTGGCTGCCCCGGTAACCAGTGCAACTTTGGTGTGTTGTTTGGTGGCTGGATCGTGCATAAATCTCTCCTGAAAAAATGCAATTTATTATTGTTGTTCCGGTGCAGGAAATTCTTGTTTTAATGAGGCTATTCGGCTCAGGCGCAAGCGTGCGATAGCCTCGCCAAACGCTTGTCCCGTAAGGCCCTGTGTACGCAAAGGAGCAAGGTCGATTTGCTGTGCAGCTTTTAACGCGCGTCGAAAAAAATCCACTTGTGGGTAGTCGCGATTTTCGAAACCGGTACGGCCACGCGCATCGGCTTCACAACAGAGTAAAAATTGATGGAATCGTTCCGGGCGGCGGAAAGCATCTGTGGATTGTAATACTTTCAATACGGTGGCGGGTTTTAATTCCATCGCCCTGTGGCAGTGTGTGTGCCACTGCGCCACCATTAGCGCCAGCTCTTTATAATCCCGCGGTGCGGCGATCCGTTCGCATAGCTGTTTTACCAGCGGCAAGCTCCGATCTTCGTGGGCGATATGGCGCGGCCACTCATGGTGAGGAGTGGTGCCCTTGCCCAAATCGTGCAACAGGGTTGCAAACCGGATACACGTGTTGTCCGTTAATTTTACCGCTTGCTGCAAGCTCATTAATGTATGGATGCCGGTATCTACCTCTGGATGATGGGTGGCGGTTTGGGGTACCCCGAACAGTGCATCCAGCTCTGGAAATAAACGCGCTAACGCATGGCATTCGCGCAATACGTGGATAAAAACTTCCGGATTCGGTTCGGCCAGTGCACGCTCGGTTTCCTTCCAGATACGCTCAGCAACTAAATGATCAGCTTCGCCATTGCTTACCATCGTTTGCATTAACGCGATGGTTTCGTCGGCGACTCGAAATCCATACTGATAATAGCGCGCTGCAAAACGCGCAATACGTAAAATGCGTACCGGGTCTTCAGCAAAAGCAGGGGACACGTGGCGAAGCAATTTGCGTTGCAGGTCGGATTGGCCGCCGTATGGGTCAATGATATTTCCCTGGTCATCCTCGGCCATGGCATTAATGGTCAGGTCACGGCGAATCAAATCTTCTTCCAGGGTTACCTCTTCACCGCAATAAAAACTAAAGCCTGCGTAACCTTTACCGGTTTTGCGTTCGGTACGGGCAAGGGCATATTCTTCCTTTGTAACAGGGTGAAGGAATACCGGAAAATCCTTGCCGACGGCAGTGTAACCCTGTGCCTGCATTTGCGCAGGGCTGGCGCCCACCACAACCCAATCACGTTCAGTGACCGGTCGGCCCAATAGTTTGTCGCGGACGGCGCCGCCTACCAGATAAATGTTCATAAGGGGTGACTTGTTTAAAGAGGCGTAACGAAGTATAGGTGAATCGCCCGAATAAAAAAATCCGCAAAATGGCTTGTGGCTGAACGAAAATTAAATTACTCTCGTTCGCTCACATTGCTTCTAACATTAGATCAAAAAATTATGTATCCAATGAATTCCATCAAACATTGCGCAGCGCTACGACCAATTTTTTGGCGCGTGGTCATTGCGCGTTATTGGGCGGAATTTGTTGATTGATGTTTTAATCGTTCTAAACAAAGGCCGCAGCATAAAACTGCGGCCTTTGTGTTTCCGGGGTTCAGTTTTTCAAATCGCTGCGGCAATTTCCAATTCCTTCGCAAGGAAACATAAGGAGTTATGCCGTGGCTGTGTTGTTTGCCTATTTTTCCGTGGTGCTAATTTGGGCCACAACTCCCCTCGCTATTCAATGGAGTAGCGATAGCCTCAGTTTTATGGCTGCTGTCGCCGCGCGAATGATGATTGCGCTGGCGTTAGCTTTTTCTTTGCTGGCAATGCTGCGCGGATCATTTGCGGGTTTTTGGCAATATCGAAAAATTTATTTTGCGGCATCCATAGGTATTTTTCCCAACATGCCGGTTGTCTATTGGGCTGCGCAATTTATTCCGTCCGGGTTGGTGGCTGTCATTTTTGCGTTCTCACCTTTTGTAACCGGGGTGATGACCTTGCTGTTGCTGAAGCAAAATCCGTTTTCGCTTAAAAAAGTTTTTGCATTGTTACTGGCACTGCTGGGACTGGTTGTTATTTTTTATCACCAGTTGCATTTTGATTTCCGTTCTGTTTACGGTATCTCCGGCATTTTATTGTCTTGCGTTTTATTTAGTTTTAGCAGCGTTTGGGTGAAAAAAATTACCGGGCAGCAAGCGATATCCCTGGATGCGTTTCATCAGGCAACAGGCGCATTGTTATTTTCGTTACCGGCCTTGCTCCTGTGCTGGTGGTATATGGATGGCAATATTCCGCAAACCGTATCAACCAAATCCGCAGGGGCGATTTTATATTTAGCGGTTGTGGGTTCGTTATTAGGTTCGGCTTTATTTTTTTATATTTTGCAGCGCTTGTCTGCCAGTGTGGTTTCGTTGGTTACCTTGATGACCCCGGTCCTGGCAATTTTATTGGGTAAGGGTTTGGCTGGGGAGGAGTTATCAACACATACCCTGGCGGGGGTTGCGTTGGTCCTGGTTGCATTGGTTTTCTATTCGCCATTTTCCATTGCGCAGTTGATGCAATGGTGCTCCCAAAAGTCGCTCTCAGCGTTGCAAAATAAGGCCATGGATGACGCTGAAACTCCCGAATCAATAATACAAAAGGCAAGAGACGACATGATTCGTTACAAGTGAGTTGTTTTGGTGCATCAATGGGGCGCACGGTGAATTATAATGCGCCAATTCAGTGCGATGGCTGGTTTCGTTTTGGGTATGCAATCTTGTATTCAATGTGCAAATAAATGATTTCCCTAGGAAAAATAAAATTGGCTTGGTCCCTGCAATATCGCAACCAAGCTAGTATGAAGTATCAATAGCTGCCTCAAAACAAATTAGTAAAGACCATTAATAGAGGACAAAACTCATGAAGATGAAGCAAAAAATAATCGCCGGTGCAGTGGCTCTGTCGGCTTTTGCTGGTTTCGCAGTGCCAACTGTACACGCGGAAGTTGCGGCCAGTGTTGGTGCGGCCAATATGTACTATTGGAGAGGATTTGATTTGGAAGGCGGTGCGGCACTTATTGCTGACGTTAATGTGAGTAGTAACGGTTTTATTGCCGGTGCCTGGACTTCGTCAGGCGATGACACCATGGGAACTGAATATGATTTGTATGCAGGTTATGCATATAGTTCAGATAGCTTCTCCATAGGTGCAACCCTTATTTCCTATAACTATGCAAATCCTAAAGCCAGTTATGATCATGATGGTGACGTAAGTACGGGTGATGTTCCCTACGAACCAGTGAGTCCGGGTGATTATGTGGAAATTGCTCCTTTCATTGGCGTTGGCCCGTTCAAGTTGACTTATTACGATGCAATTAATGCTGATCATGATTTTTTCAGTGAAGACTATAGTTACATCACTGCCGAACTGATCTTTGAAAAGTTTGCCTTTAAGTATGGCCAACATCGCAGTGATAACGAGGCTACTTTTGCCCACCTGGATGCAACTTACAAATTCAATGACAAGCTGAGTTTCACCCTCGGTAAGCTTGTTGATGATAATGATGGTGCAGCCACAGACGACGTTAATTTTGTTGTTACCCTGTCTCTGCCTATCCAATAACACAGGCGTTAGCCGGGCGAATAAAAGGCAAGCTTCGGCTTGCCTTTTTCATTTCCGGTATTTCAACCCCAGCGAAGAATAATTATATGATTTAATTAAAGATTCCCCGATAGCCCTTATACTCCCGCCCGAACTCTGGTTCAATGCGCGCGAATGGCTTCACTCTCTAAAGGAATCTTTCATGTCTCGCTCTTCCATCCTTGTGACTGGCGGTGCCGGTTTTATCGGCAGCCATGTCTGTGTTGAATTGATTAATAGCGGTTATTTGCCCGTGGTGGTGGATAACCTTTGCAATAGCAAACCTGAGTCGCTCAAGCGTGTAGCAAAAATTACTGGTGTGCAGCCAGTGCTTTATGAGGCGGATATTAATGATAAAGACGCGTTGCGCGCTGTGTTTAAGGCCCATGACATTCATGCGGTGATGCACTTTGCCGGCCTTAAAGCGGTGGGGGAGTCCAACCAGATTCCAATGAAATACTACCGTTACAATGTTGGCGGTACCCTGTCGCTTACCGAGGTGATGGAAGAGTTTAACGTCTGGAAGCTTATCTTCAGTTCCTCTGCCACTGTTTATGGTGATCCGGTTTCCGTTCCTATTGACGAAACCTTCGCAACTTCCGCCACCAATCCCTATGGCCGCAGCAAGTTGATCGTGGAGGAAATCCTGCGCGATATCGCCAAAGCGCCAGGCAGCCAATGGAATTTTTCATTGTTGCGTTACTTTAATCCGGTAGGGGCGCACGAAAGCGGCTTGATCGGCGAAGATCCTGCCGGTATTCCGAATAATTTATTGCCCTACGTATCGCAAGTGGCGATTGGAAAGTTGAAAGAGCTGAGTGTATTCGGCGCTGACTACGACACCATCGACGGTACGGGAGTGCGCGATTACATCCATGTTGTGGATTTGGCTAAAGGCCATGTGGCGGCGCTGCAAGGTTTGGAAAAATCGGGTGCTGGCTGCCGTGCCTATAACCTGGGAACTGGCTCGGGTTTGTCGGTATTGCAGATTGTAAAAGCCTTTGAAGCCGCGAGTGGCTGTAAAGTCCCCTACAAAATATCCCCGCGCCGTCCGGGTGATATCGCAGCCTGTTATGCCGATGCCACCAAGGCCAAGACTGAGTTGGGTTGGACTGCACAGTTGGGGTTGGAGCGGATGATGGAAGATGCCTGGCGTTGGCAGTCGCAAAACCCCAATGGTTATGGCAATTAACCTGGGGGAGTAGGCTCGCATAGGGTCTTTTTTATTTTCTGCCCAAGCGTCATTTATTTTTACGGGGAATTTACGGGGCGTGGCTTTTGTCGATATAGTTCAATAAATTTTTCCTACATTAGGGGCGCTTATGATTCATGTTCTTTGGTTATTGGTGGGATTGGGATTGCTCACTGCCGGTGGGGAAGCGCTGGTGCGCGGTGCGTTGGCGGCCGCAAAACGCATAGGGGTATCGCCACTGCTCGCTGGCCTGGTGATTGTGGGGTTCGGAACTTCTGCGCCGGAACTGGTCGTATCGCTCCAGGCCGCGCTTAATAACCAGCCGGAAATCGCCGTAGGGAATGTTGTCGGTAGCAATATCGCTAATATTTTGCTGATTTTAGGGCTCAGCGCGGTGATCATGCCGCTCGTAACCCATATCCAATGTCTCAAGCGCGATGGTTTAACGATGTTGTTTGCCACGCTTTTATTTATGGCGCTGGCTAGTATCAATGGTTTGGATCGATTGGACGGGATGGTTATGCTCGCGGTGCTGGCGGGCTATCTGGTCTGGGCTTATCGCACCGAGCGGGCCGATAGTTCCAGCCCCGAAGCCCAGTTACACAAAGCAGAATCGGAAGAGATTGAGCTTTTACCAATGTCTATTCCCATGACCTTGTTGGCGACGGTTGGCGGTTTGGCGATGTTGATTTTCGGCGCTAACCGGTTCTTGTTAGGGGCAGTGGGGCTGGGTGAGGCGTTGGGAGTACCCGATGCGATTATTGGATTAACGGTCGTTGCAGTGGGAACTTCGCTACCGGAGCTGGCAGTATCGATTGTTGCGGCAATCCGTAAACATGCCGATGTGGCCGTAGGCAACATTATCGGTAGTAATATTTTTAATATCCTTTGTATTCTCGGCATCGCTTCCATTATCAACCCTTTGCCGTTGCACGGGCGTTTATTGCAAATCGACCAGTTCGTAATGCTGGCTGCCGCTGTAATACTGCTATTGTTCCTGTTTTTTGGTTTGCGGTTGTCGCGCGTCAAAGGGGTATTACTATTGGTGGGTTATGTGGTGTACATAGCGGCAATGTTTGGTATGCAGCCCGCCTGACTCTTTTGGGGTATTTTTCAACGATGTTGTGAAACAGCCGCCACGGGCAACCTGGCGGCTGTTTGTTTTGCACTATGTGTCGCTTGCACATGATTAGGGTAAATCAAACCAGGTCCTTATCAGTTGCAAATGACAGCGCAAATGATTTCGGCCCCACGTTAATCGCTCCGGTGATACTCATCATTGATAACATGGTTTTAATATTCTGTTGCTTGCAGAATTCCCGGAAGTCCACCAGAACCGGTTCATCCTTGATTTCTTCCACCAATCCGCCGTAACTCATGGTGATTACATCGCTGGTTAACCCTTGCCGGATTTGCGTTTTTACGTGCGCGAATAATTTTTCCAGTGCACCAGTGAACCCTTTACCAGTGTCGATTTTATCGGTTTCGCCGCGGTGCAATTGCACAATGGGACGCAGGTTCAAGGCGCTGGCCAATTGGAAATTAATCCAGGAAATATTGTTATCACCTTTACGCAAGTGACGGCGCTCGCGCATGTAGGAAAGGTCATTGGGAATCAAATAGCCGTATACCTGGTCGCGCATGTTGTCGATTTCGCGAATGGATTTATTCAGCGGCATTTTGTCCACATGGATGCGTTTTACCAATTCATACACCAGCAGCGCGTGGCCGGTAAACATGGACATGGAATCGCAAAGGCGAATACGGAAAGGCGTGCGACCTTCGTTTTTTTCCATTTCGCGGAATTTCGGTTCGTTCACCAATGCAGCTTCAGAAACGCGTTTGAACACATCGCTTTTTTTACTGTTGATGGTAACGACTTGCACTAAATCGTATTTCGGTAACAGGCGTTCCTTCAAGATATTGGTCATGTCGCTTACCGACAAGGGGTCCGACTGTGCCAGGCCATAGACATCGCGCGAATGGTTTTTGTAAAAGTTGAGCATGGTCTGCGGATCGCGGTAGTCCAGTTCCTGGCCTTTCGCGTGGTTGATATAGATCGGCAGCACTTCGATATTGTGTTGTTGGATGAATTTCGCGGGTAAATCGCAGGTGGAATCCACAGCAATACACGTCCTGGCTGACATTTTCTCTTCTCCCCTGATAAGCGTGGTTAGGTGTTGATTCTTTGCCATGCCATCCCTGGCGGCTTGTCGCAGCCTTGCTTTAAAACTTGCTTTAAAAGGCGCTCTTTCATGTTGCCAGTATCGAGGTTGGGTAAAGGGATGTGTAGTCGCTCAAATCGCTCTCTTGTGTAGGCGAAGGCGATACTTGCGTGAGATATGGCTTACAGGGATGCAGATTTTCGCGCTAGGCAGTGCGGGGAGGGTTAATCGGCCTCGGGGGTTATGGGCATTAAAATACTGAAGCAGGCGCCGCCCAATTCCGAGGCGTGTATGCGGATGTCCCCGCCGTAGCTGCGTACGATTTCCGCCGCAACCGAAAGGCCTATACCCTGGCCGGGAATGCTGGTATCCAGGCGTTGGCCGCGTTCCAGGATACGCTCGCGCTGGTTTTCCGGAACGCCGGGGCCGTCGTCCTCAATGTCGATCCTCAGCCGGTTAGCTTCCATCGCGCTGCGCATACGAACCTGGTGCTTACCGTATTTGAAGGCGTTTTCCAGCAGGTTACCGACCAGTTCCATCACATCCTGTTCATCCCCGGCGACGACGGAATTGGGGGCCAGGTCCAATTCCTGTTGCATGTGTTTGGCGGCGTAGACTTTCTGCAAGGTGGCAAATAAGCGCTGGGCTATAGGTTCGATCCGCGTGCGGCGGAAGGTGCCCTTTTGCTGGCTGGATACCGCGCGCTGCAACTGGTAGGTGACCACCTGGTTCATGCGCGCGACTTGTTCACTCAGTTCGTTGTCGGGGGTGGCGGATTGGTTAATCTTGCTTTGCAGCACCGCCAGCGGTGTTTTCAGGCTGTGCGCCAAATCCGCCAGGCTGTTGCGGTAGCGCTGCCGTAATGATTGCTCCCGATCCAGTACCTGGTTGAGGTTACTGACAATCCGCTGCAGCTCTTTGGGGTGCTCGCCTTCGATACCGCTGGTGTCACCGCTTTGCATCGCCTTGAGTGCCACGGCCAGTTTGCCCAGGGGGCGCAAACCCCAGCGCAGGATCAGGGTTTGCGCGATCAATAAAAATATTCCCGCCGTACCCAGCCAGCGCCAGAGTTCATTGCGGTAGGCGCTGAGTTCCGCCTCGTATTCTTCGGTACTGTGGATCACCACAAAATGAAACGGGGTTGGGTTGCCCTTGGCATCTTCCCAATTGACGGTGTAGCGGGCGATAAAGTGCGGTTGGCCAAACAGGCGTTTCGTACTGAACAACATTTTGCCGGGGGTATCGCTTTTGGCGATGTCGGTGTAGTCGGGTGGGCTGTTTAGTGCTGCGGAGTTGGAGTGCCAGACCGGTTTGTTCTGGCCATCAAAAATATAACCATAAAGTCCTGAATTGGGATGCTCGAAATCCGCTTCACTCAAGGTTACCGAGGTGACGCGCAGCCCGGTGATACGATTGTTTTTGGTTTCCGGCTCGGCCACGCTCATCAGTAAATTCACGTGTCCGCGCAGGCGCGAACGCTCCGCTACTTCGAGGCTGTTTTCAAACGCGCGATCCAGGAAAAAACCGGTAAGCCCCAGGAACAGGGGAAGCAGCAAGGCCGAAGCCAGTAACAGCCGTGAGGCAATGGAACCGAAGCGCGCACCCACAGCCGGTTACTTTTCCGTTGCCGCTTGCTTGTCCAGGTTAAAGCGATACCCAAGGCCGCGCTGGGTGGTGATCAGGTTGAGCGCGCCATCCGGGTCCAGCTTCTTGCGCAGGCGGCCGACAAATACCTCAATCACATTACTGTCGCGGTCGTAATCCTGTGCGTATAAATGTTCGGTGAGTTCGCTTTTGGAGATATTTTTGCCAGCGTGCATCGCCAGGTAGGTCAGGGTGTTGTACTCGAAACTGGTGAGTTCCACCTCCTGCTCATCGCGGAAAACGCGCTTGGCACTGGTGTCTATCGCGATGGGACCATAGCGTAAAACAGAAGACGCGTGGCCGCTGGCGCGGCGCAGCAGGGCGTGGATGCGCGCGCGCAATTCCTCGGGATGAAAGGGTTTGGTGAGGTAATCGTCGGCACCGGCCTCCAGGCCTTCGACCTTGTCCTGCCAGTTGCCGCGCGCGGTCAGGATCAAAATCGGAAAATTGCGCGCCTTGGCGCGCAGTTGCTTGATCAGGCTGGAGCCATCCAGCAACGGCAGGCCCAAATCGATAATCGCCAGGTCGTAATCGTATTCGGTACCGAGGAATAACCCCTCGCGGCCATCAGCCGCGGCATCGCAGGCGTATTTTTCGGCGGCCATCAGGTTCTGGATTTGCTCGCGCAGTGGCTTCTCATCTTCAACAATCAGGATTCGCATAGTTAATGTCTGTCCGTGCCGGGAGTGAATGGGAACAGTTAGTTACTCATGATTTGACCGGTTTGGCCATCCACGCGAACAACCCGCATGCGGCCCGAATTCAGTACCTTTACCCCGTATACCACCCCGGTGTCGGTACGCAACCTGTTAATACCCATCACCTGGCCGCCGGTGGAGCGACGCACAAGCTCGGCGGCTTGGGCCGGGGTGATTTTAGGTGGGGGAGGTTCGGTGCCGATGCTGCCACCATCAATCATGTTGTGGCCGGGAGTGCTGGTGGACAGGCCCATATCGCCATCGAGCAAATCCGGTTCGCCACGCGCGGGCAAGGCAACCAGCAGCGCAATGGCCAGTAATCCACTGGCCATGGGGGAAAGTAAACAGGCGAGGTGATGGTTCAACAGCTTCATACTACTGGGTCCGGCGATACTTGTTTTGACAAGAATTATGCCTTCACTATCGCCGCTGTTGCCCCAAAGGTCAATTTACCTTTGGGGTTCATTGCCTTTGGAGATCAGCGGTAGGTTTATCTGTGACGGATACGGTCACCGGGGTGATGGCGGGTTTCGGTGTGGTAAATCCGGCCTCCGTACAGGTAACTCACCTCATAACCGACCAACTGGCGCTCGTAGCGGGTGCGATAGTGGGTACTGCACACTTCGCGATCCTCATACCGGGTTACCGTGCGACCACCACCACCGATATCGTTGCCGATTGCGGCGCCGATCAATCCGCCGGCCGCTGTGGCATGGCCACTGTTACCGATTTCCTTGCCTATGGCAGCGCCGATCAATCCGCCGACGACGGTACCTTGAAACGAATCACCGCCGCGTTGGCGCTCACGGTAGGCTACTGTCTCAACGCTACAGGAATCGCTCGGGACATCAATAGCGACTTCACGGTATACCGGACGCACCTCGGTGACCGGGGCGTAGTAATCACGTTCGTACACCACCACCGTTTTGGGGTGGTGATGATGGTGATGCCTATGCTCATGTTTGTAATGGCGATGGTGGTCGCGATCTGCCAGGGCATTGTTAGCCAGCAGCAGGCTGATGCTGGCCAGGGTGCTGATGAGTAACAAACGTTTCATGGTGATTCTCCGGTGTGGGCCTTTGGGGGCCATTTATCCCATGCGATTTTTCGCATGGGTTTAATTCAACTCCAGACTAGTCCTTGCAAACTGAATTCAAACTGAAAGCAAGGCAGGCCTTGTTGTGCGCCGGATCGCAAATACGTTAATTCGGCACTGCGCGAAATAAAGCATGCAAACGCGTCAATTTGTAGTGCAACTCGGGTTATAATCGCGGCCATTTTTCCGAACCGCATTTTGGCTTTCCCGCACAGGTTGCTTCATGTCCGTATTCCATTCCGAATTGAACGTTAAAGACTATATGGCCGGCTTGGGCCAGAAGGCGCGCGTCGCCTCCCGCATTATTGCCGCCGCACCTACCGCGGTAAAAAACAAGGCGTTATTGGCGATCGCCCATGAGCTGGATAAATCGCGCATTACCCTTGTGGCTGAAAACCAGAAAGACCTGGCCGCCGGCAAGGCCAATGGCTTGGATGCGGCCATGCTGGATCGCCTGGCGGTAAAGCCGACAACGATTGATGGCATGATCGAAGGGCTGCGTCAGGTTGCGGCACTGCCGGACCCCTGCGGTGAAATTACCGGTATGAGCTATCGCCCCAGCGGAATCCAGGTCGGCAAAATGCGGGTGCCTTTGGGAGTGGTGGGGATAATTTACGAATCCCGTCCCAATGTCACTATCGATGCGGCCAGCCTTTGCCTGAAATCCGGGAACGCGGCGATCTTGCGTGGCGGTAGTGAGGCGATCAATTCCAACCGCGCTATCGCCAACTGCCTGCAAGCCGGATTGAAAGCCGTCGGTTTGCCTGCGGATGTGGTGCAAGTGGTGGAAACCACGGACCGCGCGGCGGTGGGCGAATTGATCACCATGCCGCAATATGTGGACGTCATTGTGCCGCGCGGCGGAAAGGGATTGATCGAGCGAATCAGTAACGATGCCAGGGTACCGGTGATCAAGCACCTTGACGGTATTTGCCATGTTTACATCGATGATAAAGCCGACCTGGACAAAGCCTTTACCATTTCCATGAATGCCAAAACCCATCGCTACGGGGTCTGCAATGCCATGGAAACCCTGTTGGTGCATGAAAGTATTGCGGCGGAAATTTTGCCGCGCCTGGCGGCTGCCTACCTCGAAAAAGGTGTGGAGTTGCGCGGCGATGAAAAAACCTGCGCATTGATCAGCGCCAATGCGGCGACGGAGGAAGATTGGGCTACCGAATACCTCGCACCGATTTTATCGATCAAGGTGGTAAGCGGTCTGGATGAGGCTATGGTTCACATCAACCGATACAGTTCGCAGCATACCGATGCAATTGTGACCGAAGACTACACCCGCGCCCGTCGCTTTATCACCGAAGTGGATTCAGCGTCGGTAATGGTCAACGCCTCCACCCGTTTTGCCGATGGGTTTGAATACGGGCTGGGTGCGGAGATCGGGATTTCCACTGATAAGATCCATGCGCGCGGCCCGGTCGGCCTGGAGGGCCTGACCTCGCAGAAATGGGTGGTATTCGGGGATGGACATATTCGCCAGTAAGCGGGCCCGGGTTATGCGCAAATGCATCGGTATTTTCGGTGGCACTTTCGATCCGATCCATCTCGGGCATTTGCGCCTTGCGCTGGAATTAAAGCGACAGCTTAACCTGGATGAAATGCGGCTAATGCCCTGCTATATCCCGCCGCATCGCGCGTCCCCCGATGTTGATGCGCAGGCGCGGTTAGAGATGGTACAACTGGCGCTCGCCGATTGTGCTGACTTGCGATGGGATGCGCGGGAACTAACGCGGGAAAAACCCTCCTACACTTATGACACTTTGTGCGAATTGCGCGCCGAGTTCGGGGCTGATACCAGCCTGAGCTGGTGTATGGGAATGGATAGTTTTGTCGGCCTGGATAGCTGGCACCGCTGGCGGGAGCTAATCAATCTGGCGCATTTGGTGGTGGTGGCGCGCCCCGGTTGGGAATTGCCTGCCAATGGTCCCGTCGCTGGATTGATTGCGCAGTGTCGCGGCAATCCCGCCGCAATTTGTGATTCGGCCGCCGGTAGCCTGGTGATACTTGAACAACGGCTGTTGCCCATATCGGCCACTGAAATCCGGGCGCAGGTCCGGGCGGGGGAATCGCCGCAATTTTTGCTCCCCGATGCGGTCTGGAATTACATTCGTGCGCAAGGTTTTTATCGCTAGCGATGTCGCGCGATTTATGAATTTCTCTTTTTGTATAGGTAATTGAATGTCTGATTTAAACAAAGCTATCGTCGAGGCCCTTGAAAACCTCAAAGGCAAAAATATTGTTACGCTCGATGTGCGCGAACTTAGCGATGTGATGGATACATTGATCATTGCCAGCGGCACCTCCAGCCGTCACTCGCGGTCACTGGCCGAAAACCTGGTGGAAGACACCAAAAAGGCGGGCTTCCGCGCGTTGGGGGTTGAAGGCCTGGATGCAGGTGACTGGGTGCTCGTTGACTTCGGTGATACCGTGGTACATGTGATGCAACAGGAAACGCGCGATTACTACGAGTTGGAAAAACTCTGGTCGATGAAGCCGGCGAATCGCGGCTAATTGATGACTGGAAGTACGTCGCTGCTCCACCCGCGGCGAGACACAGTGCGAAAGGTATCCCGATGCGCATAAGAATTATCGCCGTAGGCACAAAGATGCCGGATTGGGTTGAAGCGGGTTATGCGGAATATGCCAAGCGTATGCCGCGCGACCTCACCGTGGAAATGGTGGAGTTGCCGCTCGCCCAGCGCAGCAAAAACAGTGACATTGCCAGGGCTATGGAAAAGGAGGGCGAGGCCATGCTGGCGGCTATAGATAAGGGCGGCAAAGACGAACAAGTCATAGCGCTGGATGTTAAAGGCAAATCCTGGAGTACGGAGCAGCTTGCGGACCAGCTCGCGGGTTGGAAAATGAGCGGCAATAATTATTCGCTGCTGATCGGTGGACCGGATGGACTGGCACCCGCGTGCTTGCACAAAGCCTCGGTTAAATGGTCGCTTTCGCCACTGACGCTACCGCATCCGCTGGTGCGCATTTTGGTCATAGAACAGTTGTACAGGGCCAGCAGTATTTTGCAAAATCATCCGTACCACAAATAAAACAACAACCACACCATCAACCCGTTTCCCTTTCGGCCCGAGCATGCAAGAAGCCCAGCAATTTAAAGATCACCAGCGTGAAGCAAAACTTTTTCGCAATCGTGTGCTGGTGATGGCGGCTTTTATGCTTATGTTGACCAGCACATTGATTTACCGTTATTACGATTTGCAAATCGTCAATTACGAAGAATACGCCACCCAATCCGAACGCAATCGCGTCCACGTGCAGCCCGTGCCGCCCACGCGTGGTTTAATTTTCGACCGCAATGGCGAACTGCTTGCCGACAACAAAGCCAGTTTTACCTTATCGGTTGTGAGCGCGGATCAAAATGAATTAAACACCACCATAGAATTGCTCAAAACCTTGATTGAAATAACGCCTTCCGATTTGGGCAAATTCTATAAGGCACAAAAGCAACGCCGTCACAAACTGGACCCGGTGCCACTGCGCTACCGCTTGACGGAAGACGAAATTGCGCGGCTCGCCGTAAACCAGCATTTGCTTGAGGGAGTCGAGGTCAATGCCGAGTTGGTCCGCAATTATCCTTACTCCGATATGTTCGCCCATGTGATCGGCTACACCGGGCGCATCAGTGAACGCGAGCTCGACAGTTTTACACCGGAGCAGTTACAACGTTATTCCGGTACCCATGCGATCGGCAAAAGCGGCATTGAAAAAAGTTACGAAGATGTATTACTCGGCGAAGTGGGTAGCCAGAATGTGGAAACCAATGCGCGCGGCCGGGTAATGCGGGTGCTGGATCGCACCGATTCGAAGCAAGGCAGTGATTTGCATTTGTATCTGGACGCGCGCTTACAGGAAACCGCCGTGACAGTGATGCAGGGACGACGCGGTGCCGTGGTAGCGATTGATGTAAAAACCGGTGGGATTTTGGCGGCAGTGAGTAATCCCGGCTTCGATCCAAATTTGTTTGTAACGGGTATCAGCTACCGCGACTATAAAAGCCTCAACGAAGACATAGATACGCCGTTATTCAATCGCTTCTTACAGGCCCAGTATCCGCCTGGCTCCACCATCAAACCCATCGTTGGCCTGGCCGGTTTGCATACCGGGTTCACTGATGTAAATCGCAAAATTGCGGATCGGGGATTTTTCACCCTGCCGGGAAGTTCGCGAATTTACCGGGACTGGGTATTGGCGAAGACGGGGGGGGGCCACGGCATGGTGGATCTTAAGATCGGAATTTCCCAATCTTGCGATACTTACTTCTGGGAATTGGGTACGCGCATGGGCATAGATAATATGAGTAGTTTCGGCGCTCATTTCGGCTTGGGTAGGGAGACTGGCATTGATGTACCCAGTGAACGCAGGGGAATCTGGCCATCACGTGAATGGAAGCGCGCGGCCAAGGGCCAAGCCTGGTATCCGGGTGATACGGTCAATATGTCCATCGGCCAGGGGTTTGTACTGGCGACCCCCCTCCAACTGGCGGTAATGACCAGTACCATCGCCAATCGTGGCGTGCGTTATCGTCCGCAGTTTGTACAACGCATGGGGACGGAAGCGCTGAAACCCGCTATCGAAGAAACCTTCGAAGTAAAGCCCGAGTATTGGGATGCTATTTTTGAAGGCATGGCGGAAGTGGTGCACGGCCAACGCGGGACGGCGCATCGTTATATGAGTTCGGGGGCCGAATATCGAATGGCGGGTAAATCGGGCACGGCCCAGGTTGTTGCCATTGCCCAAAACGCGAAATACAACTCGGCCTTATTGAAGGAGCGTCACCGCGACCATGCGCTGTTTGTGGCTTTTGCGCCATTGGAGGACCCTAAAATTGCGGTCGCGGTGATGGTGGAGAACGCCGAAGGTGGCTCCAGCAAGGCCGCGCCCGTCGCGCGTTGGGTGATGGACGCGCACCTCTTGGGGTATTACCTGAAGCAAGGCGATTTTGTCCCGCCGCTGGGGTTCCATCCTGCGGCTGTTATCAAGCGCGCCAACAATTACATCGCCGAACGTAAAGCGGCGCGCGAAGCAAAGGCGGCGGAAGAAGCCGCCAAAGCCGTGTCATCCGCCGCGTCTTCCCGCGCAGGAGCAAGCCAATGAGCCGCCAGGATTTTTTGCGCCGTATGCCGGAAGCGGCTCGCGCCTTCAGTCGCCCCACCCGCCTGGCGGAGCGCCTGCATATCGATTTCTTTTTGTTGTTGTTGCTGTTGCTCCTTACCACCATCGGCCTGACGGTGCTTTACAGCGCCAGCGGCCACAATCTGCCCAGCGTGGAAAAACAGGCCAGCTTTTTTATGATCGCCTACATCACCATGTTTGTGGTGGCACAGGTCCCGGTGGATTTTATGCGGCGCATGGCGCCTTTCGCTTACGTCGGGGGTGTGTTGTTGTTGTTGTCCGTGACCATTTTCGGGGATATTTCCATGGGCGCCCAGCGCTGGTTACAGGTCGGAGGCTTCCGTTTCCAGCCGTCGGAAATCATGAAACTCGCCATGCCGATTACCGTGGCCGCCTACCTGAGCAGTGGATTCCTGCCGCCGAGTTTCAAGCGGGTGATTGCGGTGCTGGTGTTAATCTTTATTCCCACGGGCCTGATTATTGAACAACCGGATTTGGGCACCTCAATCCTGGTTGCCACCTCGGGTGTGATGGTGTTGTTTTTCTCTGGCCTGTTATGGCGTTATATCGCCGCGGCGGTGGTTTTGTTCGGTGCCAGCCTGTGGCCCATCTGGCATTACATGCTCCATGATTACCAGCGCCAGCGGGTGCTAACGATGCTCGATCCTACCCAGGACCCGCTGGGTACAGGTTGGAATATCATCCAATCCAAAACCGCCATCGGCTCCGGCGGGTTGTCCGGCAAAGGCTGGATGGAAGGTACCCAATCGCGCCTGGATTTCCTGCCGGAAGGGCATACGGACTTTATTATCGCGGTGATGTCGGAAGAATTCGGCTTGCTCGGCGTCCTGATGTTGCTAACGATTTATACGTTGGTGATTATTCGCGGGTTGACGATCGCCATCAGGTCGCAAAACACCTTTGGCCGGCTATTAGCGGCCAGTATCAGCTCCACATTTTTTGTGTATGTCTTCGTAAATATGGGTATGGTATCGGGTATGTTGCCGGTGGTCGGTGTACCCTTACCGCTGATCAGCCAGGGGGGAACGGCGATTGTGGCACTCTTCGCCGGGTTCGGTATTTTGATGGCTATCTCCACAGAACAAAAACGGGTAATGACTCCGCAGGCGTGAGTCGGTTGTTGAGGGAAATTCGGTTGTTGAGAGAAATAGTTATGCGGTTTTCCACGGTTCAATCCTGGTTAAAAGGCAAATCCTGGCTGTTATTAACAGCGCTGGGCGCCAGTGCGGCGGCCTCGGCGGATTACAGCCAGCACCCGCTTGCGCCGGAATTCGTGAATGAGATGGTGCAAAAACACGGTTTTACGGCGGGCGAAGTCAACCAATGGCTGAGCAAGGCGCAAAAGCGCCAGCCGATCCTGGATGCCATTGCGCGTCCGGCCGAAAAATCCAAAACCTGGAAAGAATATCGCCCGATTTTTATCGTGCCTATGCGCATCACCAACGGAGTCAGTTTTTGGAATGACCATCGCGAGGCATTGGCCCGCGCGGAAAAAGAGTACGGTGTGCCCGCGGAAATTATCGTGGCGATTATCGGTGTTGAAACCAATTACGGCCGGAATACCGGCAGTTGGTACGTGATAGACGCGTTAACCACGCTTGCGTTTGATTATCCGCCGCGCGCGCCGTTTTTCCGCTCCGAGCTAGTGAATTATTTAATCCTTACCCGCGAACAACAACACAATCCGCTGGAATTTAAAGGCTCCTATGCCGGTGCGATGGGCTACGGCCAGTTCATGCCATCCAGTTACCGCAATTACGCGGTGGATTTCAGCGGTGATGGCTTTACCGATATCTGGAATAATCCGACGGACGCCATTGGCAGCATTGCCAATTATTTTAAACAGCACGGTTGGCAAACCGGTAAACCGGTTGTGGTCCCCGCCCGGCTTGTCCGGGGGCGTGAGCAGGTCAGCGCCAATGAATCATTCAATAAAGTCGTGCCGCCCAGCATTAAAATCAGTGAATGGAAAAAAATCGGCCTAGTCCCGACGAAAAGGATTTCGGCGCGAACGCCGGTACTGAGTATCGAATTTGAGGGGGTTAACGGCCTGGAATATTGGATGGGATTGCAAAATTTTTACACCATCACCCGTTACAACCGCAGCCCCATGTACGCCATGGCTGTTTATGATTTAAGCCAGGACATCAAGCTGGCAATGAAGAAAAACCATTCAAAAAACTGAAAGTTTGCGTGGGAGTCAGTTGGCAATGCACGGGTTTTTAAAACAGCAATACCCAGGCGAATATCACCGGATGTTGTTTGCGGTACTGGTGATGCTTTGCTTGCTGTTTGCTGCCTGTTCGGGATCGAAACCCGCATCCAAAACCAACGCGCCCTACAATCCCAACGCGCCCTACAATCCCAACGATGGGCGCTACAAGCACGATAAGGATTTTGGTCCCGGTGAAGATATAGACCTTTCCCATATTCCCGATGCGGTACCGCGTTACGAAGTGCGTACTCGCGCCGGCAATAAAAACCCCTACACAGTGTTGGGCAAAACCTATCATTTGATCAAGGATGAGTCCGCATACAAGGAGCGCGGTTACGCCTCCTGGTACGGCAACAAATTTAACGGTTACCACACCTCCAACGGCGAGCTTTACGATATGTACGCCATGACCGGCGCGCACAAAACCTTGCCGATACCCTCCTATGTGCGCGTCACCAACCTGGATAACGGTAAAAGTGTCGTGGTGCGTATAAATGACCGTGGTCCATTCCATCAGGGGCGTATTATTGATCTAAGTTATGCAGCAGCCCAACGCATCGGTATTCATAAGGCCGGTACCGGACGCGTTGAAGTGGAGATTGCCTTGCCCGGCGATGCGCCACCTATTCCCCGTCGGCCAGATATGCAATTGGCCGCACCGGTTGAATCCGCTTTGCCACCAAATACCTACTTGCAAATCGGCGCATTTGGCAATCAGCAATCAGCCCGGGATTTTGCGGCCACCCTGGGAACCAAATTAACCTATCCAGTGATAATCAATTTCGGGGCGACGCCTAAAGAAATCCATCGTGTACGCCTTGGCCCGTTTAAAGATGCAAAAAGTCTACAACTGGCGCGCGATCAACTGGCGCGCCTGAAAATTTTTGAGGCCCACGTGGTCTACCAATAATTCAACGGCCCGGCTTGCGCACAATATTCAGCGTGAATTCACCGCAATCGGCCATTGTTGCAACGTTCATTTTTTGAAGAGTGTTAATCGAATGATTAAAAAATCTTTTATTTTCGGATTGGTTTTTTCATCCACCCTGGCGCTTGCGCAGCAACCGGCAACCTCCCAACCGGCTGCAAACCAATTACCCAATGCGCAGTTACCCACATCCACATTACCGGCACCCACACCAGGGCAGGTTGTTGAGCAAAAACCGCAAGTTATTCCCGCTGCGCCGCAATTGGCCGCCACCGGTTATATCCTGGTGGATGCCACCACCGGCAACATTGTGGCCGAATATAACGCTGACCAGCGTTTACCTCCCGCCAGCCTCACCAAAATGATGTCGAGCTACCTGGTGGTGGATGAGATTGAAAAAGGCAAGATCACCGAAGACGCCATGGTGAATATCAGTGTAAAAGCCTGGAAAATGGGCGGCTCACGCATGTATGTGAAAGAGGGGACACAGGTTTCCGTAATTGATTTGTTGCGCGGTGTGATTATCCAGTCCGGCAATGACGCTACCGTGGCCCTCGCCGAATATGTTGCAGGTAATGAAGATGCCTTCGTTGATGTAATGAATCAAAAAGCGGCGCAATTGGGTATGGCCAACACCCATTTTGAAAACTCCACCGGTTGGCCCGCGGAAGGGCATTTGACCACGGCTAAGGACCTGGCGATCCTGGCTCGCGCGATTATTAATGATCACCCGCGCCACTACCCGCTGTATGCGGAAAAACATTTTTTCTATAACAATATTCGCCAGCCCAATCGCAATTTATTGTTGTTCCGCGATGAAACTGTCGATGGTTTAAAAACCGGGCATACGGAAGAGGCCGGGTATTGTTTGGTCGCCTCATCCAAGCGGGAAAACACGCGTTTTATTGCTGTGGTTATGGGAACTGCCAGCGAAAGCGCGCGCGCGGCGGAAACGCAAAAATTATTGGCCTACGGCTTCCGTTACTTCCAGACCACACAGCTATATCAAGCGGGCCAGCAGGTCAGCACTGCGCGCGTTTGGGCTGGTAAAACCCAGGAAGTTGCCTTGGGTATTCCCAACAATATTGTGCTGACCCTGCCCAAAGGCCGCGAGCAGGCACTGCAAGCCAAAATGCATGTGAATGAAATTATCAAGGCTCCAATTGCGACCGGCCAGGAATTGGGGAATTTAACCGTGGAACTGGATGGCCAGTTAATTGTGAATACACCGATTGTTGCGTTGCAACCCGTGGAAGAAGCCGGATTCTTTGCCCGCCTGCTCGACAACCTGAAATTATTTTTTCGCAATTTATTCAGTTGATCGCTAGAATCAACCTGCCGGTGACTGATTGCGTAGGATGTGCAAGGGCAAGCAGTCACCCGGAAATTCTGAATGCGTCCGCGATTTACAGTTATAGGCTGTAAACCTTGATCTCAGCAATTCCGGCCAAGGCAGGCATTGCTGGTATAAACGCAAATGCTCCTGGTTGTAATTGTTGATGGTTCCGTGATAAGGCAACTCAGGTTTTCCAATCAACTATTCACTTATAACAATCAAGGAGCTTTCCGTGTCTACCAATCCTTATCAAACTCCCGAAGGCCAATTAACAACTGATGATCTGGCTTACGGCGAAGTCAAGTTCTTCTCCCCCTCATCGCGTATAAACCGTTTGCGTTATTGGGCGCATTCCATGTTGTTCACCTTTGCAATGATCGGCGTGTTTATTGTTATCGGGCTCCTCGCTGCATTTGTATCCGAAACCCTGGCGATAGGCCTGGGGGTGATTGCATATATCGCCATGCTGGTATACAGCTTTATTTTGATAATCCAACGCTTGCATGATTTGAATAAAACCGGCTGGATGTCCTTGCTGGCAATTATCCCGCTCGCCAATATATATTTGATGGTGCTGTTGTTGTTTTTCAAAGGAACGGAAGGCCGCAACAATTACGGTTTGCAAACCCCGCCCAATAAAACATGGCATTGGATACTGGCGTTTTCATTTCCGGTGCTGATGGTTGTTATCGGTATCTTTGCAGCGATTGCGTTGCCCGCTTATCAGGGCTACGTGGAGCGCGCGCAAAGCCTGGACCCAAGCTACAACTCCCCCGACACCTATCCTGATTACCCTGAAGACGGTGTGGGTGGCGACTCGATTACCGGCGAAGAAGTGATGGAAGGCGAGGAAATTATCGAGAACGAGGATATTATCGAGGAAGACGTTCCCTATGATGCCTCCCAGGATGAAGTGATTGAGGATCAGGCAATCGAAGGTGAAGAAACACCTGAAAATACTGATTCAGAAACTCCGCAATAAAATAATTATTTCAGCAAAACAAAAAGCAGCCTCGGCTGCTTTTTGTTTTTTAAAAGCGCAATTTATTGCCGATCAGCCATTTACGCATGTTTAGTTCGGGCTTACGCCATGTTCCCACCGACTGCATACGTATTCATGTTGCCAGCGGGCGGCGGAAAAAATATTCTGGTTAACAACATTATTGTAATCAATAAATGTAGGCGGGCAGCCGTGATAAAAAACCAAAATGGCCCGCAGCAAGCAATAACAATAAAAAGCTGTTCACAAAGCGATATTCAATAGCGTTTATATAACGCCCTTTTAAATACTCTTACCTGTAAAGGATTGCCCTCCTGGCGTAGGTTATTTCGTTTTATCCCGGTTGCCTGTGAGAAGTTCACGAAATTTTCTATAACAACGATTTTCTCCAATGTCCGATTGGCATTGGGCCTCGTTTACTCAGATGGAAAAAATCTGCGGGATTATTTTGTCCTGAATAATATCAACTACATAACAATAAATTTCCAGGTAAGTGATATGCCCTTCGCTGTGCCTGGTTGTGAATAGGAAACCATTATGCGAAAACTTGCAGCTATTCCTGCCAGCAATTTTGGTGTTTCATTTTTCCTGGTTACCCTCTGTTTTTTGGTTAGCTATTCGCAGGTGGGGTTCGCCCAGTCATGGATGGCAGCCTATTTTCGCGGAACCTCGAATAATTGGGCTGCTACCGGAATGGTAAAAAATACCACCACGGGTTTGTGGGAGACACAACAGGGTTTTTCCGGGACTAACCCGCGTTTTAAAATAAGCCGCTATGGCGACAACTGGAATGAAGCCTACCCGGCGCAGGATTATTTAATTGGCGGCGGCGAGGGTGATTACAAAATCACTTTTAACGATACGACTAAAACCATTGCAGTTACCAAGCTTCCAGCCTCCGTTTCCGCTAATACTATTTGTTTCAATAACCCCGCCAATTTCGCTGCACCGTATATTTATTTCTGGAATCCACTGCCTGCGGGGGCAGTGACCCCTTTGCCCGCCTGGCCCGGTAAGAGTATGACCAGGCGTGGCACTTTTTATTGTTATGATTTCACGGCATTAATTCCTGCGGGGATGCAGATGCCCGCCTCACTGGATGTTATTTTTAGCAATAATGGTGCGAGCCAGACTGCTAACCTGAAATTTACCGGTAATGGTTGTTACGAAAATAATGTGTGGAAATCCTTGTCCCAATGCGGGTTTTTGGTGGAGGGCAGTTCATCTTCCTCAACGCTATCCTCTTCCATTGTTCCATCAAGTAAATCGAGCACATCCAACGGCTCTACGCCAGGCTCATCGAGTACCCCTTCATCGTTGATAAGTGCCTCAAGTAGCTCGGCAATGGCTACAAAAACAAAAATTTATTTTAAAAATTCTGCTAACTGGGCCTCGGTTAACATCCATTACTTCAATGTTAACCCGGCGATGGCTGCATCTACCTGGCCCGGTGCGGTAATGGTAAAAAATGCCAGCGCACCTGCATTTTTCAGCCACGAATTTAATGGTGCGGTGAATTCCGCCGGAATTGTTTTCAATTCAAACGGTAATCCCAAAACTATCGATTTGAATTTTGTCGCACCGAATAATTGTTATGACGTTGGCGCTGCCAGTTGGAAAACCGCGAGTGCCTGCGGTGTACCCACAGAATTGGTGGCGAATGCGGGCGTGGATCGCAAAGCGAATATCAATACCCGCCAGGCGTTGTCCGCGGCGGCATCGGTAGGTAATTATGTCCGTGCGAGCTGGACCAGCCCGGCATGGACCGGTGCGTTGGTCGGTAAACAAGTGGTAACGCCCTTGCTGACCGCGACGGGCAACATCACCGTTACCCTTACCCTCACCGCAGCTGATAACAGCACTGCAACCGATACGATGGTGATTAGTGTTGTCCCCGCGGCGCAAGCATTACCCGAGCGCCCGCAGTTGGCCGCACCCTTGGGTTTTCCGATTACCGGTACTGTGAGCAGTGGTAAATATCGCTTTGTAAATGCCTACCCCAATTTAAACGAATTTTTCTTTTCGCCGGTGATGGTCACTAACGATGGCATCAACGATCTGGTTTATGTTGTCGATAAGGAAGGCGCGATATACCTATTCCCGAATAAAGAAACGGTTGTCGCGAGCGAAGTGCGCAAATTGCTCGATATTAAATCCACGGTGCTGAATAAAAATGAAAGCGGTATGTTGAGCATGGCGTTTGACCCGCATTACGCCAGCAATGGTTTTATTTATGTGTATTACATTTATGGTGAAACCGACGAATTTTATCCGCGCACCGATGGCATAGTCGGCGGTAAAACCGGCGATGCAATCCTGGAGCGCTGGACGGTGGATAACCCGACGAATCCCATGTCGGCCGGTTCCAGGGTTGAAATTTTACGGGTGCCGCAAATCGGTGAGGACCACAAGGGCGGAATGATGCAATTCCATCCCACCGAACATTATTTGTACCTGGGTATAGGCGAAGGGGGTTACGGCCACAGCGCGTTCACACAAAATCCATTGCCAGGTGATCCTTACAATCGCCGCATCAATAACAGCGCGCAAGATCCGACAACGTTGCGCGGAAAATTTATTCGCATTGAGCCCCTGGCGCAGGCGGTGGACGGGAAATATTATCGCGTACCCGCGGATAACCCTTTTGTCGGTCGCGCCGGTTATTTGCCGGAAATCTGGTCCATGGGGCATCGCAATCCCTGGCGTTGGGCATTTGATACGGATGCACCTTATACCCTTTGGGAAACCGAAATCGGACAGGACACAGACCTCGCCTACGAAGAGGTTAATATTATTACCAAAGGTCAGAACTATGGTTGGCCGGTGTGTGAAGGTACTCGTAATCGCGGTGTGCTGGGGGGGAATGAAACCAAAAACTGCCTCACCGATTTTGTGCCGCCGCGCGAAGGTTATGGCCGCACCTCCGGTGTTTCGATTATTGGCGGATTTGTTTATCGCGGTTCGGATTTGCCCAACCTTAACGGCAGTTTTATTTTTGGTGATTACGTCAGCAAGCGCCTCTGGTCGGTGGCAAACGATGGGCAGGCGAAAAAATTAATTAGCGAAGCCTTTCCCTATTACATTTCATCTATCGGCACGGATTTCAAAAAGAATTTATTGATTTCCACGCACGGGCGCGAGCTGGGCGGGCCGTCAAGTATTTTCAAAGTGGTGGATGACGATGCCGCATCGGCGCAGATTCCACCGACATTATCCGCAACCGGTTTATTTGCAGATTTACCCGGTTTAATCCCGGCGCACGGCGTGATTGAGTACGGCATAAATACCGGTGGCTGGTTTGATGGCGGCAAGGTGCGGCATTTTGCCGCTGTACCCAACGCCGGCAAAATAGGGTTCGATCCAGCAACGATGTGGGATTTACCGGTTGGCTCGGCCATCGTAAAACACCTTGCGGTGGCTACCACTGCCAATGCGGATAAACCTTTTACAACATCGGTCTTGTTCCGCCAGGAAACCGGTTGGCAAGCGGCCAATTACCGTTGGAATACAACAGGTACGGATGCGGATTTGGTAGTGGAATCTTCCATCGAGCCCGATGGCGGTTTGGTTAATGTAGTACGTAAAGTTGAAACGGGCAGCACTTGTGGTGGATGCCATAAGGATGCCGCCGGCAGGTTAACACCCCTGGCAATGCACACGCGCCAATTGAATGGGAATTTTAATTACCAGGGCATAACGGCCAACCAATTGGAAATATTTAACGGGATTGGTTTGTTCACGGCAGGTATCGGCAATGGCAGCAGTTATGACCGTTTTACGCCGCCGACCGACACTACCGCAAACCTGGCGCAGCGCGCCAAATCCTATCTGCATACCAATTGCGCTCACTGCCATGCGGGTACCTCGGGCGGTATGGATATGCGTTACGACACGGTATTGGAAGCGATGAATATCGTTAATGAACATAATCGTGTGGTGCCTGGCATTCCCGCCAATAGCAATGTCTACAAATACCAAACCGGTGCGGGTATGCGTATGCCTTATGGATCGGTAGCCACGAATGCGGACGCGGAAATTTTATTCCGCAACTGGATTAATGCGTTGGGTATTGATGTTGTCCAAACCGGTGTTGGGGTAACTGCAACCCAATCCTCGCCGGAAGTAGGCGAAGTGGTCGGCCTGAACCTCGATGCGCTTTATAGCAACGGTACCCGCTTACCCGCATCGGGTTTGGTGACCTGGACATCAAGTAATCCTGCAGTGATTTCTACCCAGGGCAAAACCGGTACGGCGATTAACCTTACCGCCTTGTCCATCGGCACGGTGACTATCACCGCAAGTAGTGATGGGTATAGCGCTAGCGTTACGCTGGAAGTCAGGCCGGCATCAAATCCTGTTACTGCATTGGCCATTGCCGGCACGGCGAACTTGCGCATTAAAACCGGTGAGACCCGGCAGCTCGCCGCTGTGGCCACGGTTGGTGATGGCGTGCGGGGAATGACTTCACAAGTGACATGGGCAAGCAGCAATACATCGGTCGCGAGTGTATCGGCCTCGGGATTGGTCACGGCGGGCCCTGCGGCGGGAACCGCCACTATCACCGCCACTTACGGCACATTGGCGACAACTTACTCCCTCACCGGATTGGGTGCGGGACAGTATGTCTATGTGAAAAAACCGGCGACCTGGGCAACGGTGAATACGCATATCTGGACTAACCAGAATGGCGCCTTGACGGTGCGGACCGGAGCCTGGCCGGGGCCTGCTGTAACAGACACCGCACCCCAATACGGGGTGGGTTGGTTACGCGTATTTATTCCACTTGCCTGGGCCAACACATCCGGTAACACCCATATTATTTTCAGCAACAATATGGCCAACCAGACAGCGGATTTAATGGTGGGCCAAGCAAATCCGAGTTGGTACGACGCTGCCTGGTTAACCGTTGAACCCGCGTTAGCTGTTGTTGAGGCAGGTACACAAATCCAGGTGGGCAAGGGTACCGCCAGTATTGCGGGCAGCGCGAACCTGAGCGGTAAATTATTTTTACCGGGTACATTGGTGGATATCAAAGCCAATGCCGCCGGGCCCGGTATGGAATTTGTGCGTTGGGAAGGTACAGGCGCGGCCTATCTGCTGGATGCCACCAGTGCCGATACCAAAATGGTGGTGGGCAATGCGGCATCACTCACGCTGCTCGCAGTGTTCGATAGTATTACCGACCAACATCAACTGGGGCGCAGCCATTACCAAAGCCAGGGTTGTATCGGTTGCCACGGCAGTGATGGCAATGGCGTTCCGTCGCTGCACGGTTTGCAAACCCGCTACACCCAGGCCAGCCTCGCGGATTACATCGCCGCGAATATGCCCAAGGGTAATGCCGGCAGTTGTACCGGTACCTGTGCGACCGGTATTGCCGCGATGATTCTTGCCGAAGCATTCATCGCCCCGGCCGGGGTCTGCAATGCCGATAATCTCGCGGATGTGATTCCGCAAGATCGCAGTTTCCGCTTGCTATCTGCGCTTGAATACAACAACTCCGTGCGCGATTTGCTCGGACTGGCAAACGCTATCGATGTCACCACCGGTCGTATTCCGGCGGACCTGCCAGTGAATGGATTTAAAACCAACGCCAATGCCATCTTCACTAACGATTACGCCAAAGGCTATGTACTTGCGGCGGAAGCAGCGGCGAGCATGGTTACTAATATTTTCAGCCTCACACCGGAATGTTCTGACGCAACTTGCTTTGTGCAGAATTTTGGTAAGCGCGCCTATCGCCGCCCGCTTAATACCAATGAAATAACCAGGTTGGTTGCGCTGCATTCCGCGCAGGGTGATTTGGGATTGCTCACGGCAATCCTGTCATCACCCTCCATGTTGTATCGTTCGGAAGTCGGTGAATTAAAAGGCGATTATTACGAGCTGACGGATTACGAAGTCGCGACACTCCTGTCATATACCTACTGGGCCACCACGCCGGATGCAACCTTGATGGCCGCAGCCGATGCGGGGCAATTAAGTACGCCGGCGCAAATTGCTGCGATGGTTAGGCAAATGTTGCAAGACCCCAGGGCGAAAATTGCATTCGAGCGTTTTATTAGCGGTTGGCTGGACCTGGATAAAGACATTAAATCCACCGCGCTAAATGCGAGCCTGAAAGCAGACATGAAAGCCGAGACAATGGAGTTTGTAAAACGCATCGTATTCAGCGGTGGCAGCTACAACGAATTGCTTACGGCCGATTACAGTTACATGACCCAACAATTGGCTGCGCATTATGGTTTAACCTGGCCCGGCGGCAGCGGCTTCCAGCGTGTGCAATACAGCGGCGCCAATGCGGAGCGCCGCGGTGTGCTCGGCCACGCCAGTGTACTGGCGATTCAATCCGCTTCGGAAAAAACGCATCCGGTAAAACGCGGTTTATTTGTTCGCCGCAATTTACTTTGCCAGGACTTCCCGCCGCCACCGGTCGGTGCGGAATTAAAACCGCAGGAAGATCCGAACCTGACAGTGCGCGAACGTTTTGAACACGCACATTTAAAAGAAGGCTGCGAAGCCTGCCACCAATATATCGACGGCATTGGTTTCGGTTTGGAAAATTACAATGCGCTCGGGCGTTACGTCAGCAGTGAAACGACCGATAGCGGTTTAATCAAAATAATTAACTCCCTCGGTTATATCGGCAGCTTGAATTCGGCGGAAACGTATTTATCGGAATCCGAACCTGTTGAGCCTTATCAGGGAATGGATGAATTGGCCGGATTGGTTGCAGGCAGTTCCAACGCCAGGGCTTGCTATGCACGCCAATGGTTTCGCTATGCGCGCGGCCAGCTTGAAGATGTAAATGACACGTGTACCTTGCAGGTTTACGCCGATTCGTTCAAGGAAACACCCAATGCCAGCTTGCTGGAGTTGATGGTGCAATTTACCCAAACCAAAAATTACCTGTTACGTAAATAAGCGCGGAGGGCATTGGGATGAATGTATTAAAAAATAAAATGCAACGTCGCGATTTCCTGCGCGCTATCGCCAAATCGGGTTTAACCGCAGCCTTCGCCAGCCAATTTGTATTGTCCGGGAATGTATTTGCACAAATGGCGGGAGCCAAGCGCTTTGTGATGGTGTATTACCCCAATGGATGCGTGCGCGACAAATGGCATTCCTACCCGGTAGGGGCCCTGGGCAGCAATAGTTTTGCCACCAGCCCGTTGCAACATTTAAATGCACACCTTAATAAAATCCTGGCGATAAAAAATTTAAGTTATATCGGCCACGGTGGTAACTCGGGACACCCGGAAGCCTGTCGCGCGGTTTTTTCCGGTGGCCAGGAATACGCAACAACCTTTGATGTCGCTATTGGCGAGGCATTGGGCGGGCGCCTTACAAAAAATATGCACGTCGGCCTATGGTCGAGTAAAGCCAAAGGCACGGAGTATTTGCCGTTCACTGATAAGAATCGCAATAAAATCCTGGTTTCAGATAATCCGCAACAAGTGTACGACGCCCTGCTTGCGGATGTGGTTGGCAACAGCGGCAATACCGATCCGGATGCAGCGCGCCGCCGGAAGGTTTTGGAAGCCCTGCATGAAAATCTCGATCTGTTGCAAGCGAATACACTCAATATAAAACAGCAGGGAAAATTATTAAGCCACGAAGAAGCGCTCGATTATTATCAAAACACGTTATCCGGCACGCTCGATATTGGCGGCTCGGGCTTTTCCCGCCCCAGTATCGGCATGACGGGAATCGATGAGGACGCCGATGCGATTGCGAAAGCGCAAATGCGCAATATTGCCATGGCATTCCAGGCGGATATTACCCGCACCGCCAGCTTTCAATTTATGGGTGCGCAGGATGAATCCCTGCGAATTATTTCGCCTGACATTCGGGCCTACATGGGCGAATACGGTTCCGGGGAAAAATTACATTACAACGAGACCCGCAGCCACGTAAGTTCACACAACGAATCAGCGTTATTTGATGCACAAACCCGCTGGTACAACATCATGGTCGCTTACCTGATGGGCGAACTCGCCGCTCGCCCCGACCTCGCCTACGGCGGAACCTTATTGGATAACACCTTGATTTTAGTTATGTCCGAAGTCGGTGGTGGTAATCACCAGCAGGAGAACCCCGGCATTTATGTGGCGGGCGGCGCCGGCAATGCCATTCGCACCGGTAACGCGATTGATGCCAATGGAACAGGTATGTCAAACCTGTATTTGGATATTGCCAAAGCCCTCGGGCTAAATTGGACCCGATATGGGAACAGTTCGGGCGGGGTTGCGGGGTTTTTGCGGTAATTTTCTGGAAACATAATCCAACATTGGATGTTGGATTATGTGGTCTAACAGGAGTTAAAGAACATCCCTTTAAATTAGCCTATGTGCAATACAGTACGGCTCTTTGCTCGCATTAAACATTGTCATCCCATTCTTTTGCGTAGCCATTGTTTCGCAAATAGGCACGAATACTTTCAAACAAATATTCATTCCATGCCTCCAGATCAGTTTGGCCTGCTACAGCAATGGATGATCGCTTATCTTCTACAATTGCATCTACCATTTCCCAGAAAAACTTAGCTAATGCACTGGCTTCTTGTGATGAAGAAACATAACCATCATTAACTATTTTTTCTATTAATGGTTGGTTGAGCTTTTTGGCATAATGAAGGATAAACTCTTTCTCTTCTGGAAATTTATATTCAATCATAATGCTTTCCTCGCATCGCTAATTTTTGTCATTCGGTCTGCAACCCAGGATAGTTTTCTTGCTAATTGATTACAAAACCCCCGCGCTTTTAATTTCCAAATACGCATTCGCCACTCGTACAGCTAATTGATTCGCTGTGCAATCCACTGCATAAACCCCGGCGGCAGTGAGTTTTTTGTGGGATTCGCTGCGCTCGTGTAAAAAGCGACGTACACCAGCGTAATTTAGGGCGTCGTCAAACGTGTTGACAGGTTGGTCGTTGAGGTCGTCCAGGATTTGTTCGCGAATATTCGCAATCATTACCAAATGGCGTTTCTTTAGTAGATTGGTGGCGAGTAGCAGTTCGCTATTGTCTTCATCGCGGGAGTTGGTCACTAAAATAATAAGCGAACGCTTGGGTTGTAATACCGATAACTTTTCGGCGGCAGTGATGTAATCCGCGGTGGATTGGCTGGCTTGTAAATCGTAAATACCATTGAGCAATACGCTGACGCGTTCGGTACCTTTTTGTGGCGGGATCCAGCGGTGTTTGTTGCTGGTTTCGTTGCCGAAACTCATCAGGCTTACACTGTCGCCCTGGCGTAGGGCGATATAACTCACCAGTAACATGGCATTGAGCGCGTGATCAAAATGGCTGAGTTCATCGTCCTTTGCACGCATACGGCGCCCACTGTCGATCATCAACACAATGTGCTGGTCGCGCTCGTCCTGGTAATCGCGCGCGATTAATTTTTGGCGGCGCGAGGTTGCTTTCCAATCCAATTGGCGCAAGCTGTCGCCCTGGCGATATTCGCGTAATTGGTGGAATTCCATCCCTTCGCCGCGCCGTTGTTTTTTCCTGATGCCCATTTGGCTGGTGTGGTTTTCGGTAGCAAGAATTGCGTAGTTGGCGATAGCCACAAAATCCGGATAAACCTTTACTTCATTGGTTGGACCTGTTTGGTAGCGAATATTCCACAGTCCAAACGGGCTACTCAATTCAATATGGGCGGGGGTCAATTGCAGTTGCCCGCGTTCCAGCGGACGCAACAAATATTCGCTGTGGCTGGTTTTGTCCGGTTGCAATTCAATGGTGAGCGGCAGGTGTTGGTAGTTACTGCGGGCGGGCACACCATCAAATACGCGGATGCCTGTAGCTTGGTTGAATCGATGGCGAATGCGCAGCGTTACCGGTGTCCATTTATCCACGGCAAGGTTGCCGGGCAACTCGCGTGTAATTTCCACTGCGGGAAAACGGCGGGACAGTATGAAGTCCAGTAATGCAATCACCAGCATCCCGAAAAATAATCCATCGGGTACTCGCGTTGGCAGTTGGATTGCAAAATAGTGCGCGCTGAAACTGTTGGCAAAGACCAGCATTGCCAATAAAGCAAAGGTGGTGATTAGTTTTGCATTGGGTATCCATCTTCTTTTCATGCTGGCGCCTTTGGGTAATGAATGCCCTGGGTGATTAATGCCTGGGCGCTTCGACCTGTAACAAAATAGTATTCAGGATTCGCTCGGCAGCCACGCCTTCTATCGCCAGTTCAGGTGATAACAAAATGCGGTGACGTAATGCGGGGATAAACATTTTTTTTACGTCATCTGGTGTAACGAAACTGTTGTTATTTAACAACGCGTAAGCGCGGGCCGCGGACAGCAGCGCAATACACGCGCGTGGACCGGCACCGCGCGAAATACCGGACCAACTGCGCGTGGCGCGTACCAGCTTCACAACATATTGCAGGATTTGGTCATCCACCGTAATTTGTTCCGCAATTTTTTGCAGGCTGAGGACATGGGCCGGTTTTAACAGCGGGCGGACATGTTCCAATCCAAAGCCGCCCTGTGCCTGTGAAGTTACCTGGCGCAACATTATTTGTTCGTCGTTTTCAGTTGGGTAATCAATTATTACCTTCAACATAAAGCGATCAAGCTCGGCTTCCGGCAGCGGATAGGTGCCTTCCTGTTCAATCGGGTTTTGGGTTGCCAGTACCATAAAAGGCTCGCCGGTTTTGAACGACTCGCCTTCAATCGTAATTTGCCCTTCCTGCATGACTTCCAGCAGTGCCGCCTGGGTTTTTGCCGGGGCGCGGTTAATTTCATCGGCAAGCAATAAATGGGTAAACACCGGGCCGCGGCGGATTTCAAATTCCTGTTTGGCCATATTAAACATGGCGTGGCCCGTAACATCGCTGGGCATTAAGTCCGGCGTAAATTGCACGCGCGAAAATTGCCCGCCGAAACATTTTGCCAAACTGCGCACCAGCAGGGTTTTTCCCAAACCGGGTACACCTTCAATCAATACATGTCCGCGTGCAATTAATGTAATTAATACCTGCTCAATAATCGCGTCCTGGCCAATCAATACCTTTTTGATTTCATTCAGCAGGTTATTGGCGAGGACGCTTGCCTGTTGCAGTCGCGATTGGCTGCTTTCCTCGCTTTTGTGTTCGGTTCCGTCATTGGGAATTACTGGGTCACTCATAGTTGTTTCCTGATTATCTGCAAATTGGCGATGGCATTGGCAAACGCTTGTGGCTGATAGACATCATCGGTATAGAGCGCTTGCTGGATATCGGTTTCTTTCAGGCCGGTGAGTTGTTGTATCAATTGGATGCGCGCAATCCTGGTGTTATCACTTGTTAACTGTGGATGCTGTTGTTGCAATCGTTCCAGTATTTCCCCGCGCAATAATGTTAATAGTTGCGGATGCTGTTGCTTGCGCCAGAGCAGCATAGCGCTTGCGTGTATATGTTCCGCCAGGTTACGGCGCCCTTGTTGTTCAACATTAAATAGCGGGCCAAATCGCGACGCCTTTGACCATAACCACAATATTAATGCGAGTGCACTGGCGAGCACCGCATATTTTGCAGAACTCCAAATGATTGCGGCGAGTGAAGGTGCATCCTGGTTTATCAAAAACCAGACACGGCCGTTGGGGTTTACCAGGTTCCAAAGCGCATAGGCGTGATCATGGCAATCAATCCGTCGATTCGACCATATGTAATTGTCGCTGGTGACAGTTATTGAACCCGCGCCAACGTCAAAATAAAGTAAATGCGCTTCCTGGTCATCTTCCGGTACGTTATCAATGCTTTCATCGCTATGGTAAATAAACGGATCTTGTCGCGTGAAGTCAAAACGTAATGGCGTTTGCTCATTTGCAAAATCAATTGTTGTAGGTTCTTCGTCCAGGCTGCAACGATAATAATTTTCAGGCCGCTCGGGATCATCTTTTTTACTTGCCTTTTGCGGATCATTTTTCCTGGAAATTTTTTTATCGTTAATATCGCTGTGATTTATTTCCGGTTTCTTTTCCTTATCGCCTGCCGGTAATTCATCCTCGTCTGCATCTTTATTAAATTCATCCGTGAAATTTTCGAACAGGCCTGATGATTCGCCAGTGCTGTAGTCTTTTGCGGGAATAATACCAAAATCGCCCAACAACAAGTCTTCTTCATCGGTGTGGGAGCCTACAAAAGGGTTTTGCGTGGAGGTAATCAGGGTTCCGCCGTTTTCAACCCATTCATAGAGCCTATCGTAGCGCGCTTGGGTCAGTGTCTTATTGGCATTGATCAGTACCAGTGTGTCTTCGTCCCCCAATTCGATATTGCGCCACCGTTGTTTGTCCAGCGGACTCAGGTTTTTTATTGTTATGGCCGGTACGCCGTGTTTGCGCAGGAAAATTTCAGCAGCGAGGAAATGGTTTCGTTGGGCTTCTTTGGAATAGCCCAAATCGATCTCCTTTTCTTCCCATTCCAATTGACTGTAAAGCCAATAACCGCATAGGGCAACCAGTGCCATTAACAAACCAATTAAAAATTTCTTTTTGGTTTTTGATGATAGCTTGATGGTCATTTAATGCTCCCGGGTATCGGAGTAGCGGGCCAGCAAGTATTCCAGCGGTTACAGAGATGGGTGACGGCCTCCCGTTCAGGATTCATATGGCCGTAAGCCAATTGTTGCCATACATGCGTTAACTGCGAAAAATAATCTACCTGCGCGGGAGAAAATGTATTTTTATTTGAATGGGTAAGTATTGCCAGATGATCGCGCATGAGGTTCGCACATTCACCTTCGGTATTGCCATCGTGAATATCTACCCCGTATTGGATTAACTGGAATAAACTTGCGCGATAAAGCAGCGCCAGCGCCGCGCGCGCATTCCCCGCCGTTAATAAATCCAATGCGCTTTGGCTGATGTTCCCGGGCAGGGATTCGCGGGTCACATCCATGCCAAACATAGTTACTGGTTTTTCGCGCGGCTGGGGTTGGGCTTTAACGCTCACAAATTGCGCCGCCAGCCAATGGCGGTAGCGATAGATAGCCAATACAACCAGTGCAAAAACCGCCAGCCATAACATGACTTCGAGCAAGCTTGCCGCAGCAACAAAGCCTTTGAAGTCGCCCAGGAAATCTAAAGTTTTTTTCCAGAACTCCCAATCGGGTTCGGCTTCGTCTTTTTCCCATTTAATTTGGCGACGGGTTTCCTTGCGGCTGAATTCACGTTGCTGCATAACGTGTTTGATGGCTTCTTGTGCGCTGTCGCGATTTAATTCGCGGTATTCCCCGAGTGGCTGGTCAATAACGACTCCACCGGTATATCCGGTGTTTTGCGCTTCCATTCCGGGCAGTTCTTCATCGGCATGGGCCAAGGGCGGGGCATCCAGCAGGAGTACGCAAAGTCCCAGCGCCAATGTGCCCAACAGGGACGCCAGTGTGCCGCTGTTGTTACGCTTGCTGGCGATGCGACGAAAGGCAATATCAATATCCCAGGCCTCCAGTTTGATACGGCGATTCAAATAAAGCGCAAAACCACAGGCGACATAAAAAGGAGCGCTTAATGCCAGCGCGCAATACCAGAGGAACACTTGCAGCCTGGTTAATTCTGCGGATTCGCTGCTAAAAAATAATCCAGCCCACTCGATATTTAATTCGCGTGGGATAAATGCCCAAACCAGAATCATCAAGCCTATCCACAGGAAAAATTCCAGCAGCGAGCCCAGTACGCTAAGCAAGCTTGCGGGCGCCGAATCTTCGCGATGCAATATGCCCAGCCGCTCCTGGCGACGTGCGCCGGCTAATCCTTCCAGTTGCAGTACCGGTAAATCCATGGAGCGCGTAGGGCTGAGGCGACGCCAGGTCAAGCTTACGAAAAGTTGTTTTAAGGCGAGTGAAGGAAATTGTTTCATGGTGTCGCGTGTTGAAGGCAAATCGTTAAACACGGCGCGACTCAACATATGCAGTAAAGGGCGTTCATAAAGCGGTTTTAGCCACCAGATAACCAACGCACTGGCCCACCATTTTTCCGCAGGGATAAGTAGTGCGATAAGCAATACCGGAAAACTGGTAATTAACCAGGCTTTCATTAATGGCAACCACCAGCGGCGCGCCATCAGCAACCCCAGGTCCACTGCCTCCCACGCGCTGCGCGGACGAATCTCCAAGGTGACTTGATCCAGGTTCATCATTGGCCTCGCTCGCCGCGCAGCCAGCGACCGCTAAACACCAGGTAGCCGATCACCAGCATCCATAAAAATCCGCCTACCAAATATTTTTGCCGCGGCAGAAAAAGACGAATATAAAAATTAAAAATTTTCTGTTTCTCATGGCGGCTAATAATTTTGTATCGGGCGACAGCGATTAAAGTAATAAATATCAAGTTATTTCGTAAAATGAACTTTAACTTTTTACGCATGTTATTTTCAGCTGAAAACCGCAATGTTTGCTTGTCAAGTTTATGGCGAAAGAGAATAATTTCTAATTTTTTTAAATATTTTATTGTTTCATTTTTTTGTATTAATGCGTAATAGAAAAAATCTACGATTGTATTGCCAATATGATCAGTGAATGTTGAGTATTGCATGGCCGCTGCTGCTGAAGGTGTTGTTATTAAATGTGGCACAATGTTTACCTTAAGCGAAAGCCTTTGTGATTAGTAATGAATTACATTATAAGCATATTTAGGAATTTCTCGGCCCTGTATGGAAGATTAGGGTCGAGAGGTGGTATTAGAGTAATTTAAGGGTTCAAATAATGTTTGACGTATTGCCCATATTAAAATTGCTTTTCAAATTCCGCTGAATCCCTTCAGCTCAAAAAACCAGATATGGTCAATATATTCGAACCATTTTGGAATTTTCCGAAAATTTGAGAATTTATTGATATCAATACTTTTTCTGATCTCATCAAAATTATTGCTTTTTTAGCTGCACGTAAGCAGGCTTGGGAAAGAAACCATTGTTGCCTTGTGTTTCGCAAGTGCCTGTAGCGTTCTCCAATTTAATAATTAAATCCTTATCGGCTGCTATAGAAACTTGCACCATGCTTAACCATGCGTTGCAGGTTGTTGTTTCAATTTCATTGTAAGATCCGTTTAAGTTGCATAAGTATTTCCAATCCCCCCATTCTGGCTTTATGTATAGCCCCGAATTCGCAGCTACATAAGTATTGGTTATCTTACCTGTACACCAAAGAGTATCACTATATGAGTGGCTCGAATAGATAATGGTAAGTACGCAAGCTAGCAATTTTATTTTCATATGTTCTCGACTTTTTAATTAATAAGTAGCTTTAAAAAATATTGTCCTATTGGTTAACTGGAAATCTCGTTACATGAACCCCAGTATAACCAACCATAAAGTAAAAATAATGATTATCTTTCGCCTGGTTGTACATTGTAGATTCCTTTTCCGTTAAATATTCCCGAATTGTTGTTTAATTTACTTCGATCTTGGCTTTTACGAGAATTTTCAACGCGACTTTAATCATCATTGGCCTCGCTCGCTGCGCAGCCAGCGACCGCTAAACACCAGGTAGCCGATCACCAGCATCCATAAAAATCCGCCTACCAAGTATTTTTGCCACGGCATAAGGATATTGTTGGATGACCAAAAGGCTTCAATAAAGGCGGCGATTACCAGCATGATAATGACACCGTAAACCAGTTGGATTGCTACCTTGCTGGCGCGCTTCAGTGCTTCAATCCGTGAATAATTCCCCGGTGCCAGCAATGCGTAACCGAGTTGCAAACCGGCAGCGCCGGAGATGCAAATCGCTGTCAATTCAAAACTGCCGTGGCCAACTACAAACGTGAAAAAAGTTTCGGTGAATTGGGCATTGGTTAAATGGCCTGCCACGGCGCCCATCACCAAGCCGTTGTAGACGAGGAAAAATATCGTCCCCACCCCAAATAAGATTCCAGAGGCAAAAGTCTGGAAACTGACACCAATATTATTTTTGATATAAAAACCAAACATCTGCACATTGGTGTCGGATTCGCGCGCGGCCCCGATAGTGCGATTTTGCGGGTCGTACATCTCCTCAAAATTGCTGACTTGTTCGGGCGAGGTGATGGTGTAAACCAAATCCGGTTGCCACAAAATGGCGAGATAGATCAATAAACCTGGCACATACAGCAGCGCTGTCGCCCACCACACATAGGCTTGTTGCGCGCGCACCAGGCGCGGAAAGCCCGCCACAATAAAACTGATCAATTGCTGGAAAAACGGTTGCTTGCGGCGATACAGTTGTTGATGGCCACGCACGACCAGATCGCCGAGTTTATCCACCAGGTGGCTTGAGTAATGGCGATCCTTGGCGAGCGCATGGAAATGGCAGAGGCGACGATAGCGACTGGCGAAACTCGCCAATTCATTGCCCTTCAAATAGCCATCGGTTTTTTCCAGTTCGATAATTTGCGCCTCCAGCAATTGCCAGAGCGGTTGGTAAAGTTGTTCGAATTGTCCCTGTTTCATGAAGTGTTCCGGTTTACTGCTTGCCGACCATGGTATTGGCCATTTGCTTGATGGCAATCACCGGATCTTTGGCGTTGATAACAGGCTGGAGGATATCGGCAAGTTCGCGTTGGCGCTCGGCCGATAGAAATTTGCTGCGCTCGGCAAAGGCGAGCAGGGCGCGTTGCTCATCGGTGGAGAAATCGGCCGGCACCGGCATCTGTCCGCGGACTTCAAAGCTGGGTTCACGCAGGGGTGGTGCGTCGTAAATCACCATGCTGCCTGCCGCCAAATCCCCCAGGCGTTTGAACTGGCGATTGCAAAGGCTGGCGATAATACCGGTGAGATAAGCCAGGGGCAGGAAATCCACAGCGCGCAAGAGATTGCGCAGTAAAGAGGGGCCGAAGGTGATTGGCGTCCCATCGTCATTCACCACGCGAATGCCCATCCATTTTTTCCCCGGCGTACGGCCGTTGCGCGCGACTTCAAAAAAGACAGGGTAAAACCATTCCAGCAGGAAGATAAGTATCAAGGCTATCCCCATCCCCATTCGTCCCAACAGGGAAAACACAATGGTCACGACGAGGGTGATGCCCAGGCGTATCATCACATCCAGCAATTGCGCCAGCACGCGCACGCCGAATCCCGCCGGTGTCAGCGGAAGCAGGGCACCTTCCGGTGTTTCCAATGATTGACGGGTATCGAGTAACAAACCTTTTCCTTACCCGGAGCGGGACTTTCGCCCTGGGTGGGTGTCGTTGAAGTTATTATCTGGCAAATACAAATCGGGACGAGAATAGCGGATATGGTAATTTCTGAATAGCCGAAACGGTGATGTTTAGCTTGTGGCCAGGGATTTAGTCCCCATCTACACGCTATAATTCGCGCCTCGCCTACAGGTTTATAGATATGTCCCAGCAAGAACCCCCGAAAATCGAATTCCCCTGCGAAAACTACCCCATCAAAGTCCTTGGCGATGCCGGACCCGAGCTGCATAGTTATGTGGTGGAGATAATGGAGCGCCATGCCCCCGGCTTTGATCAGGCGCGTATCACGGTTAAAGAAAGCAGCAAGGGCAGCTTTCACTCGGTAACGGTATGGATCACGGCGACCGGCATTGAGCAGTTAACGGCGATCCACAACGACTTGCGCCTTAATCGCATAATCAAGATGGTGATCTGACCTTGGCGGTGGATAACGTGAAAGGCCTGGTGCTGGAGGTTATTAACCTCGGACGGCAGGATTACGCCGCTTGCTGGCGGGCGATGAGTGATTTCACTAACCAGCGCACGCTTGATACCACTGACCAATTCTGGCTGGTTGAGCACCCGCCGGTGTTTACGCAAGGGCAGGCGGGCAAGGCGGAACATTTGTTGTTTCCCGGCGATATTCCGGTCGTGCAGACGGATCGCGGTGGCCAAATTACCTACCACGGCCCCGGTCAGTTGGTTGCTTATCCGCTGCTGGATTTACGTCGCCTGAAACTGGGTGTGCGTGAGCTGGTGACGGCGATAGAGCAAACCATTGTGTCCACCCTGGGGCATTACGGTATTGATGCCGCCGCCAAGCCTGATGCCCCCGGGGTTTATGTGGATGGCAGCAAGATCGCTTCCCTGGGGTTGCGGGTTCGTCGCGGTTGCAGCTTCCATGGATTGGCGTTGAATGTGGATATGGATTTATCGCCCTTCCTGCGCATTAACCCCTGCGGTTACCGGGGGTTAACAATGACACAGCTTCGTGACTTGATACCCGAATGCCCCGGTATGGAACAGGTACAAAACCAACTTGTTACGGAATTCGCGCGGAAATTGGCTTACGAAACCTGTACAATGCGCGCCAGTTAATTGTTTGAGTGGTTGCCGGGCATCGGAAGGCTTGTGAGATCCGCCGTAATCCGTCCCTGGGCTTGTCGGTGAGCTCCATGTCCCGCATTCCCAAACCCTTCACCCGATTCCCTCTGCGAGATAGTGCCAAGTTCAATCGCAAAGCCTGAGAGGCCAAGAGCTATTTATGTCAGATCTTCCACCCGTATCTACTTTCGTTCCCGAACTCCAGCCGGTAAAACGCACCGAGCGCTACAAGCAGGGCGAGAAGCTGCGCGATGCCGACAAGGTCGAACGCATTCCGGTCAAAGTGATTGCGACGGATCGCGATGATCTGCAACGCAAGCCCGACTGGATCCGGGTGCGAATTCCGGCATCACCGGAAGTGGAGCGCATCAAATCCATCCTGCGCAAAAATAAACTTTCCTCCGTGTGTGAAGAAGCCAACTGCCCTAACCTTGGTGAATGTTTCAGCGGCGGTACGGCAACCTTTATGATCATGGGTGATATCTGTACCCGCCGGTGCCCGTTCTGTGATGTTGGCCACGGCAAACCCAATCCGCTCGATGCCAACGAACCGCGCCAACTGGCCGAAGCTATCGCCGAAATGCGGTTGAAATACGTGGTGATCACTTCTGTGGACCGCGACGATTTGCGCGATGGCGGTGCCCAGCATTTTGCCGATTGCATTCGCGAGGCGCGCGCGCTCAGCCCCAACCTGCAAGTAGAAGTCCTGGTGCCGGATTTCCGTGGCCGTATGGAAATCGCATTGGATATTCTGGAAAAAGAAGCACCCGATGTGTTCAATCACAATATGGAAACCGTATCCCGGTTGTATCGCCAGGCGCGCCCCGGCGCTAATTATGAATGGTCGCTGCAATTGCTCAAACAATACAAAGCGCGCCGCCCGGATGTGTTAACCAAGTCCGGGTTGATGGTGGGTTTGGGTGAAACCAAAGCAGAAATTATCGAGGTGATGCAACACATGCGGGAGCACGATATTGACATGCTCACGATTGGCCAGTATTTGCAACCTTCAAAAGATCACTTGCCTGTCGCGCGCTATGTACATCCCGATGAATTTGCTGAATACACCCAACTAGCCGAACAAATGGGCTTTAAACACGCGGCCTGCGGCCCCCTGGTTCGCTCCTCATATCACGCCGATAAGCAGGCGCATGGCGAAGATGTGAAATGGTTTGGTGAAGCAAAAAAAGCCTGATCATTTTTTGCTATTAAGTCGCAAAAACTCCCGCTCGCCGGGAGTTTTTTGTCTCCGCAATTGTCACTCACTTAACGCGATTTATTTCTTTTAAAAATTGCAGTCAAGTTACTTCATTTTGTTGTGTCGGGTTATCGTGAATCTATCCTGTTCTTCCCCTGCTGCTTTTCCTGATATTTTTGTTTTGGAACAAAAGCCGGAATTTTTTGCGCAAGTTGCGCATTGGCACCATTCGGAATGCGAACGCCAGGGATTGAAATCGTCGCTTATATTGCGCCAGCAACGGTTGGTGTTGCATGTTCAGGAAAATGTTATCCCCAAAACACTTATAGCCTTGTATGGCAGCCAATTGCTTGGCTGCGTGAGCCTGGTTAATTACACCTATCGCAGTAGTGAGCGTATGCCAAAAGTGGCAACCGAAACGCCGGTGTGGCTGAGCAATTTATTTGTATCGGAGCAGTACCGACGGCAGGGTATCGGTACTGCCTTGATTGGAGCCGCAAAAAATTACGCGCATGACTTCGGTTTGACTGAACTGTGGTTATCAGCAACGGATTACACCGATTACTATCAACGGCGTGGCTGGGAAATTGTACGCCGCACCCGCTTGGCGGGGCGGCAGGTGAATGTGATGCGGGTCGGATTATAAAATCAATGCAACTTCAGGCGCGGCCTTAACCAGCGGTTCAAGCGTCCGCCCAGCATAATTAATCCGGTACGAATTAATCCGTGAATGGCGATCTGGTGCATACGATACAAAGAAATGTACACCATGCGCGCCAGGCGGCCTTCAATGAACATACTTCCTTTACTCAAGTTGCCCATCAGATTCCCCACGGTTGAATAACTCGCCAGGGAAATGAGCGAGCCGTGATCGGTATATTTGTAGGCGTGCATGGGTTTGTTATTGAGCAGTGCCATCAGGTTTTTAAAACAGGTGCTCGCCATTTGATGCGCGGATTGCGCGCGCGGGGGCACACGTGAACCATCGGGGTTGGTAAATTGCGCGCAATCACCTATTGCAAAAATATAAGGGTCGTGTGTGGTTTGTAAAAATTCATTAACGTGTAATTGGTTGATGCGGTTGGTTTCCAGGCCAGCGATATTGGCCATAAATTCGGGAATTTTAATTCCGGCGGCCCAGACCATTAAATCGGCTTCGATTAATTGCCCGTCCTTAGTGTGCAGCCCTTCTTTGTCAGCGGAAGTAATCAGGGTATTGAGTTTTACATTAACCCCAATTTTTACCAGTTCACCGTGCGCAGCACCGGAAATTCGTTCGGGCAATGCCGGTAAAATGCGGGGGCCAGCTTCAATAAGCGTTACGTGTAAATGATCATTGGATACCGCATCAAAACCATAATTGTGAATTTCATGTACGGCGTGATGCAATTCCGCTGAAAGTTCTACCCCGGTTGCACCGCCGCCGACAATGGCGATACGCACATGGTCATTCGCGCCGGTAACGCGCTGGATGCGTAAAAATTTATTCAGTAACTTATTATGGAATTTATGCGCCTGTGCCGGGCTGTCCAGGAAAAGACAGTTTTCCTTCACCCCCGGTGTATTAAAGTCGTTGGAGATTGAACCGAGCGCGATAACCAAATAGTCGTAGGGAATGCGTGTGGATGGTAAAAATTCAACACCCTCTTCATCCTGCATCGCGGCCAGTATTACCTCGCGATTATCGCGATCAATATCAATCATGGTGCCTACACGAAAAAAGAAATGATGGGCATTGGCATGGCCGCGATAACTCACGGCGTCCACGTCTTCATCCATAGTGCCCACCGCGATTTCGTGCAGTAACGGTTTCCATAAATGCGTGGTGTTGCGGTCAATCAGGGTAATTTCTGCCTTGCCTTTACGGCCGAGTTTTTCGCCGAGTTTGGTGGCGAGTTCAAGCCCGCCGGCCCCGCCCCCGACAACAACAATTCGTGGTTTAGCGGTTGATATTTGCATGATTCACCTGCAAGAGTAGTGGATTAATCTCTTCCCAAAAAATAACTTGCCAGGGGCCGCTCAATGAAGCGATAGGTGTTTTGTTGTAATGCGGCATGGAAGTGTTGCCTGGCAGTGGCGGTGTTGCCGGCGCGATAATCGCGATAGCCGGAATAAAAATGATATTCGGTGCGTTCGCAACGGTTGCTCGCCGCGTGTTCCAGTTGCTGGCGATTAATTTTTTCCGTCCAGTAAGCGTAAACCGCGCCTTCCCATTCATTGCGTACTGCGAGTTTCTTTGCACGCGTTAACTTGCTGAAATCCCATTCGGTTTGATCACGGATTATATCCGCTTTGATGGCGTCATAGACGCTGATTTCCTGTCGTGCTTGTAAATAGCTAGTAAAACTTAGCGCCGCTTTCATCCAGTCGCCAGCGTTCATATAGATTTCGTGATAAGCGGTATCACTGTCTGCAAGCCCTTGTTGTTTGGCTTTATCCAGCAGGCGGAATGCATGTTTATTATTGCCGAGTGTGGACCATGTTTGCGCCGCCCAGGCAAAATTTTCTGCGGTGGGAGCCAGTTCCAATACGGTTTCCATTTCATTGATTGCCAATTGGGCGTGATTATTATCAATAAAAGTTTGCGCCAGTTGATAATGCAGTTCCGCCTTTTCCGCTGCCAGGGGAATTGCCTTTTGGTAATAATTCGTTGCACGGTAAAGCGCATCACTTTTTTCGTAAGTGCAACCACTGGTTTCCGCGCGTTCTTCGTAAGTTTCCGCCAGGGTTTGGAAAAAAGCCGGTGTTTGAACCTGATTGGCTTCGCCGAGTTTCAGTGTGGCAATTGCCAGCGGATAAAGCCCTTGGGAGCGATACATTTTTGCTAACTGGATATAAGCCTTATCACTGCCGGGTTGTTCGCGCATGGCGGCCAGGAGCGCATCAAAAAGTTCGTTGGAATTTTTGCCAGTGGAATCTCTTTGCGCAATATAGCGTTGTAGAAAATAGGCCAATGAAGGTGCGTTCAATTGTTCACGCATGTGCGGGGACAATTGATTAAATACCGCTCTGGCTTTTTCCAGCGAATGATTATTGCCCTTGACCACGTCATCGTAATAGATGTTGTAAAGCGCGGCCAGTGCGTTTTCGTTGCCGGGCGCCAATCGCAATACTTTACGAAATGCGCGGATCGCTAATTTACGATCCGTTGGTGATTTGCTTTTTTCCGCCTGTGCCGCATAGGCAAAGCCCAGCTTATAATGCAGCTCCGGATTATTTGGGTCCTGCGCCAACTGTTGCTCCAGGTCGGCAACAAGGGGAGACGCAGTTTCAATGTCCATGACGGTATTTTTTTTAAGTGATTGTTGGCTGCAACCTGAGCCCAGGACGCAACTAAACAGCAATATACAGCCCATGCGAAGTGCGTTGGTCAGCAGTGGATATTTACTCGGGGCGATGAAAAATTTCATTTGACCCGCCTTAGAGTTCATAGCCCAACGCTTCCGCTTTTTTGAAGGCGGCATCGGATTCCCTGAATTGATGCGTATATCCCAATGCCAGTCCCAATTGGTAATGAGCATCTGCGTTTTTAGGTGCAGCTTGCACGGCAGATTGCGCCGTTTCCAATGCCTGCTGATAATTCCCATGTTTGATTTGTAATTTGCTTAATGCGATAAGGCTGGTTACATCGTCTTTACCCTTGCCTTGCAATGCAATCATATCCGCTGCCGTTGCATCATATTCAAAGGCGAGGGTCCAAGCGGTTGAGTCGAGTAAATCTTCAGTTTTCTGGTAAAAGTCAGTGTACTTCGCTAATTCAACACGATTGGCTTTTATAACCAGGTTTTGTTCGATGGTATAACGCTGCGGTTCCTGTTTGCCCTTTTGAGTCAATTGGTAATAGGGATTATCCATATTAACGCCACGCGTTTTAATGAGTGGTTGGTGTTTTGCGCTGGGGCTGTTAAATACCACACGGGATTGCAACTTGTAACCCGGGTCATTGACGTATGGCTGCTTGCGATCTTCCGGTTTGTGGAGGTTTCGTAAATCGGCAAATAAATTGGTGAGTTGGGTGATGCTGAATGCGAAATTGATCGGTTCTGTGCCGCCCGCCCACACATTGGTGAATGCGAAGCGACCATGGATGGTGAACGGCTGCCAATAATTATCGGCGTTGCTGGCGGTGAGTTCGATCACTTCCGCCGAATTGTAAATTTGCCCGAACATTTCGCGGAAATATTTATCTCGCTCGTGCGAATATTGCCACATGCTGCGCAAACGCTGTTCGTAAAGTCCGCCAAAGGTAAGTTTAAAACCGGCCTGGGCATTGCGCCCTTCAAATTTATCGAACACCAGTTCCAGATGTGCAAAATGTTTATCGGCGTCGAGCCTTGGTAAAACGCTGATTTGCTTGCTCTGTTCATTGACCACCAATGCGGGCTGCCCTTCGATACCCACAGAAAAACCTGGATACAAACTGGCTTCGCCTGTGGTGTCCATCCAGGTTTCCCGCAAACCGTTTTGCGCCGGGATGTGCACAATCATATGATCAAAACTGATGCCGGGAATAGTCATATCCGGAACACCGCGCCCGCGCGTCACGATTAATGCCGGATCTGCTTTTATACCTAAGTCGCGCAACAGCTTTACTGCCAATACGGTTTGGTCTTTGCAATCCCCGTAACCGTTTTTCAAAATATCGGTAGTGTCGTGCGGCTCATAGCCGCCGCGTCCCACATGGGCAAAAACATAGCGAATGCGATCCTGAATGGTCTGGTAAACCGCTTTAACTTTGGCTTCCGGGGTCAGCGCGGTTTTTTTAATATCAGTAACTATTTGTGCCAATGCGGCATCGCTTGATAAATGCGGTTCTATCAGGCTGTCGGCCCAGAGCGCTATATCATTCCATTGGTCCGTGGTGGCAACACGCAGGTAGGGTGCGTAATCGTGCTCGCGCGGCATATCGCTTTGCAACTCAATGTTGGCGAGGTTTTTTCCCGTCCAGGTGACAGTTTGGCGATTATTTTTTTCGCTGCGTTTTTGCGTAATAGGATAGCGGCTGGTATCGCTGTTAAAAAGTTTAATGCCCGCGGGCGCGTTAATTATCAATTCACTGGTTGTAATTGCATCGGCGCGGGTACCTTGTCCGGCTGCGCGGTCTTCCCACCAATGGAAACTGAAACTGTCAAACCATTGGTTGGGCACCATTTTTTTGGTATCTGTATAGCGATACTGAAACTCGATAACCGAACCTTTGCGCACATTGGGCAGTGAAAATAATAACTCCTTGCGGTCATGATAAAAATTTTCATCGGTCGGGCTTTGGATTTGGGTAGCGTCGGCCTTAATGCTGTCGAGTTTGCCATCCGGTGTGCGCACATGGGCAAATTCCAGTGCTATATCTTCATAGAAACTGTTGAAGCTCACACTGATCTGGCTGTAGTCGCGCACTGCTTCATCACTGTTGATATAAACCGCTACATAGGAGGTGGCATAACTCATCAATTGCTCGTCAATTACCACCCGGGTTTTGCGCAACAGGACCTGGGCTTCGTTTTTGCTGTCGGGTTTGAATCCGCGTATCAGGGTTTTTAGCGGTGGAGCAATTCGCTCCGCGGTGGATTTTTCCTGTTGCCCGGCAACGCTGATACCCGGGTAAAACAACACCGCCACTAACGCCAGCGAAAATTTCAGTAATGAGCGTATAAATAACTCTGACACGCGAACCATCTCCGACAATAAAATTGCAAAATGCTGATTACACTTCTATCCACTGGCCTTCGGCAGCGCTTTCAAAAATTGCATCAATGACGCGCATATTGGCGATGGCATCCTCCAGGGGGGTGGGCACCGGTGTGTTATTGAAAACGCTTTGCGCAAATGCATCGCCCATCAAACTGTAGTGATTGGTATCCGGTACCTCTATTTCTTCCACCACCCGGTTGCGGCGAATGCTGATGGTTTGCATAGCAATGCCACTGTCATTATAAAAAGGTCGGCCCAAATAAAGGCTACCTTCTTCGCCGCAAGCTTCCATAAATTGTTGCGGTTCGATTTTGGTGGCAGCGGTAAACGTTGCTGTGCCTTCCTTAAATTCCAGGATACCGGAGGTTAAGCAATCCACCTCTTCGCCGGGCATGGGGGTTATGTGGCCCATTACCTGGTCCGGTTCCTGGCCAAATAGCCAGCGCGAAAGGGAAATGGAATAGCAGCCGATGTCCAGCAGGGCGCCGCCACCCATTTCAATTTTGTTGCGAATGTTATTCGACTCGCGATTGTTGTAAGAAAAATTGGAGTGCACGTTGCGCAATTTTCCAATGCGGCCTTCATCGATCAATTTTTTTGCCAATTGCCACTGCGGATGGAAGCGATACATAAATGCCTCCATCACTTTTAATTGCGGAAAAGCCCTGGCCGCATCCACCAAACGTTTGGCGTCTTCGGTGTTTATACCCAGGGGCTTTTCACAAAGCACATGCTTGCCCGCTTCCAGGGCTTTAATCGACCATTCCACATGTAAGTGGTTGGGCAGGGGATTGTAAACGGCATCAATATCCGGATCGGCGAGCAATTCGTGGTAATGGCCATAGGCGCGTTCGATGCGCAATTTATCAGCAACTTCACGCGCGCTTTGCTCATTGCGGGAACAAATGGCGAGCACCTCATTATGTTGTGAGGACTGGAACGCGGGAATGACTTTTTCGCGACCGATTTTGGCAGTGCTAAGCACGCCCCAGCGGAGTTTTTGCATGGCGTATCCTTAGTAATAAGGTTTTATGGTGGACAGGATGAGCTAACAGGAAGTTCGGTCAGTGTAGCCCAAGCGCGGGCCGGAAGGTGAACTGTGCGGGGAAAGAAAAAGAAATAATGAGCGGGACAAAAGCAGCCGGAGCCGGGCAAACCAGGGCTCCGGCAATAACGCGGAGTTACCAGGGCAGGATTTCGCCATTCGAGTGCCAGAACGTCCCGCTGTTATCCAGGTTAAGTTCAGCAATGCGCTGGCTGAGGCGCTGGGCGGATTCTTCTGCGGAAATATCGCCGCCAAAACTGACCATTGCGGTTTGGACGTAACCGGGATGCAAAATCGCGACGGCTATTCCCTTGGGATGCAGTTCGCGCGTCAGCGACATGGCGGCGGCATTGAGCGCAGCCTTGGACATGCGGTAGCCGTAATAACTGCCAGAGGTGTTATCCGCGATGGAACCCATGCGGCTGGTGATGAAGGCAACCTTGGAGCCATTTTGCAAATTGCCCAATAACGCTTCGGTGACCCGCAGCGGGGCGACCGCATTGACCTTGAATTGCAGTTCGATGCTGGCGTAATCCAGGTTGCCCAGGGTTTCGCGCTGTAAAATCCCCGCATTGTTAATCAGCAAATCGAGCTTCTTGCCAGTAAGGGTATCGGCAAGGTTATTGAGTGCCTGTTGGTCGGTCACATCCACGCCGGCAATAACCCTTGCGCCTGTTTCGGTCAGTTCCGGTGACGCGTTACGGCATACGGCCATCACTTGCCAGCCCTTGGCAATGTAGGTTTTGCAGAGCGCGAGGCCGATACCGCGATTGGCTCCGGTGATCAATACGGTTTGCATAGCGAATCCTCTTTAAAAATTATTAACACCTTGCGGATAGGAGATGATGGGGCGGGAATATAGAGCGAACCTGTTGTGATGGAAAGTGCGCATCGGCGTTTTGTCGTCAAAGCTTGCCGGGCAAACGCCCGGTCCAACGTTTGAACGCGCGACGTAAATTGGCGGCATCATAAAAATGCAATTGCTGTGCAACTTGCTCCTGGGTGATGCCCGCCTCACTCAACCAATGCAGGGCCAGGTGTTTACGCACCAGGTCAAATTGTTGTTGGAAACTGCTGCGGTGCTTTTGCAATTTACGTTTCAGGCTGGCACTACTCATACCAAAGTCTTGCGCGCAGTGTTCGAGGTTCGGTTGATGGTGGATATTGGTTTTCAGATAGTGGTAAAACTCGTGTAAAAACCCGCGTGGGGTGGTTGTATTGGGCAACGGAATGGGTCCGGTTAAGGATTCGGAGAATGGCCGGGCTTGCCATGGCCGGTGCAACTCACCGCGCGCAATGGCTAACGCGTTAGTGTGCGCGTTAAAAATAAATCGCCCACATAAATGCACTTGATATTGCTCTATGTGCGCGGGCTGGTTATGGGCAAAATAAAATGTCCAGGGCAGCGACGCGCCGGTGCGCCAACGCGTGAAGCTGTGAATTGCGGTGGCTATCGATGCCAATAGAAACGGCATCAGTTCATTTGCACCGAAATTATCCTGCCAATAAATAACCAGGCGATCAGTTTCGTAATGTAACTGCGCGCTCAGCAGCGGCAGGATTAACACATTATGCGCAATCAGGAGATCGAGGAAATGTTGCGTGTCCATCGCATGGACTAATGGCTGTTGATAGGGAGCGAATAACTCTCGCCCCGCTAAAAATGCCAGTTCATGGCCCTGGGGTTGTTTTAGCAGATTCTCGATCAGGCGAAAAATTTGACAGGGCGCCAGTAGTAAATTTTTATGGATGATGTCTTCGTAAAAAATACCGGTATTGCGCAGCAGCTTATGTTCTTGATAGTTGCGCGCCAATGCCAAATCAATAAGTGTTCTTGGCCAAGTGCGCGCTTCAATAAACGCGTCATCTATTTCGCAATAGGGTTGCGGCAGATAGCGTTGCGAAAGTAAAGCGGAATGCACCTAGGCCACCTGGCTGGTTAAAGGCTGGCGTTTTTCCTTGGCGCGGAGCAGCGCGCGTGTTGCGCGCTCGATTAAATCGCCGGGTGTGTCCATTGGCTGGCTGCAATCACCCGCCACCGCTACCCCGGTACTTACCGAATGAAAAATACTCTCACCTTGTCCCTGGGTTTTAAACGCAAAATGGTGAATGGCGCGCGCAATTTCGGCGGTGAGGCTTTCCGCCAATGCGCGGCCGGTATTCGGCAGCACCAATGCAAAACGATCACCGGCATAACGGCAAAGCAAATCATTGCGACGGATATTGAGCAATATCAGTTCGCCCAATGCCTGCAATAGCCGGTCGCCTTCCGCACGACCGTGGCGGCGATTGGTTTCATCAAAAAAATCCACATCCATCAACACCAATGACAGTGCGGAACTGTTGTGGTGGTGGCGACTTAACTCCTGCTCCAATAGTTGGCGCAAATAAGCGGCGCCGTTTAACTGGGTAATAAAATCCAACCCGCGATGTTCGCGGAAGAGGCGCTCGCGTTTGCGTAATTGCTCGTTAATGGCAAGCTGCTCCTGGTGCCAGTGGTAAATGCCCAGGGTTAATAAACCCAGGCCAATCGGCATAAGGCCGGACTCGACCCAGTGATCCCATAACGCTGTCGCGGGGAATGCAATAAATTCATCCAGGCAATCCTGGAATCCCGCCAGGAAAATACAACTTAATCCCAACCCCAGCCATTGGGTTACTCGGCCCTTGGGGCGGCTGTGCAAAATCAGTAGCAGCCACACCAGCGCAAGCAGGGCGGCGGTACCTTCACTGATTACGTCCAGCCAATTAATTCGATCCCAGTGTTTAATATCGCCCAACGCCAGGCTCGCACTCAATGTGAGTTGTGCGGCCAACGCCAGGGCGAGTAATTTCCATTGGTGAAGTTTCAGCATAGGCATGGTTCAACACCGCTAAAAGTAAAATGAAATCACGGGTGTGCAGCCATAGCATATGTCAGTGACATTTTTATGAATTGCGTTTTCATTTCGCTGGGCTGCAATGCCTCGTTGTGCCCCGGGTTGTTTCGGAAGGCAAATTAGCTCACCGCATATTTAATAAATACTTACCTGCGTCATCCAGGTGTCATCTATGGCGCCTAGCGTTGCCCATCGATAAATACACACCCTGCACGGCAGGGATAATCGATCAACGATGGGGAAGCATTGTGAGCATTCAAATTCAATCCGGACAATCAAACATATGTTTAAAAAATGTATTGGCAATAGCCCTGGCGGGAGTTGCGTCTGCGGCAAGTGCGGATGGCCGTATCGAGGGATACGTAAAAGCAGCTGAGCATGGGGTGGCCTTGCAAGGTGTAAAAATACATATCCGCGAATTAAATCGTGAAGTAACCAGCCAGCGCGACGGTCGATTTATATTTGTGGACGTAAAGCCTGGTAATTACACCCTGGAGGCAAGCTACATAGGCGCTGATCCGCAGCAACGCCAACTGATCGTCGCCGACAATAAAACCACCAACGCCAATTTTCAGTTGGTGGGTGTTTCGGGATTGGTTGAAAACGTCATTGTAATTGGCCAGGCGGCAGGCATGAATAAAGCGCTCAATAAGCAGCGTGCGGCGGAAAATATTATTACGGCGGTATCCGCCGATGCGATTGGCCAATTTCCGGATACTAATGTGTCCGAAGCCTTGCAGCGCCTGCCGGGCTTGTCGATTGAGCGCGACCAGGGTGAAGGCCGTTATGTGCGCGTGCGCGGAATGGGGCCGGATTTTAATGCGGTAACGATTAATGGTGTTGGTGTTCCAGGGCCGGATGCAGATCGCCGCGCAGTTGCACTCGATGTAATTCCATCGGACCTGCTGGAAAATTTAATTGTTACCAAGAGCCTGACACCGGATATGGATGCCAACTCCCTAGGGGGCAGCATTGATGTACAAAGCTTGTCCGCATTTGATCGCGACGCGGCCTTTTTTCAATTAACGGCTGAAGGCAGTTATGATGAAAACACCGGCAAAACCAGCCCGAAAATTGCCGTAACAGCAAGTAATCAAGTCAATGTCGGTAACGGTGAAAAGAATCTTGGGCTTGCTGTTGGCGTGAGTTCATTTAAACGTGAATTCGGTTCTGACAATGTTGAGACCGGCGGGGCGTGGGATTTTGAAGAAGGTGCGTATCTGGAAGAACTGGAACAACGCGATTATCGAATTACCCGCGAGCGTTCAGGTTTAACATTCAATCTGGATTTCAAACCGGATGATAATACCGATGTGTATTGGCGCAACCTCTATAGTGAATATACGGATGCGGAAATTCGTTTGAGTAACCAAATCGAGTTTGCAGACCCCGTTAGTGAAGGCGAAGCTGGAATTGCGGAGGTCCAGCGCGAGTTAAAAGACCGCACTGAAACCCAGAAAATCCTTTCCACGTCGCTCGGCGGGCAAACAAGGTTTGACAAATGGACGATGGATTACCGTTTGGCACACAGTAAATCCAGTGAAGATGAGCCGCAGAATGTGGCCGGCGCCATATTCAAGATTGATGGCGATGTCATTGCCGACGAAGCCTTTGAATTATCTTTCCTCGGCCATAAAAAAATCAGTGTGAATGCTCCGGCTGAATATTACCAGCCAAGCAGCTACACGTTGGATGAAGTGGAACTTGGCAGCACTGATACCAGTGATGAAAGCACAGCGGTTAACCTGGATTTCACCCGCGATTTGCAATGGGATAATAATCCGGTACAGATTAAATTCGGTGTTAAACATACCGATCGTGAAAAAGACAATAACGTCAACATTTGGACTGCTGAAGAATTCGATGGGGACACATCCCTAACAAAATTTTCCGCAGGTGACGTTGACTATCCATTCGGCAGGTTCGGTCCAATCATTAGTGCGAATCCGGTTAAAACGGTTATTACGCACACGCAAGAGGATCAAGTCGAAAGCAGCATTGGCGATTACCGGGTAACAGAAGATACTTCGGCTGCCTACATCATGGGACGCGTTGATATAGAGTCCTGGCGGATTTTAACCGGAGTGCGCTATGAAAATACCGATTTCACCGCGCGTGGTTTCAGCTGGGACGATGCTGTTGGTAACATCCACCAAACGCAGTTTGACAAATCAGACGATTATTTTTTACCGGCGTTGCATATCCGCTATAGCCTGGGCGATAAAACCCAGGTTCGCGCGGCCTGGACCAATTCTGTTGTGCGTCCCGGTTTTGCACAATTATCCCCCGGTCGTTTGATTGAAGACGACGATGGTGATATTGAGGCGGAATTCGGCAACCCGCACCTCAAATCCCTGGCGTCCAGTAACCTGGATTTAGGTATCGAGCATTATCCGGGTATCGCCAGTGTTATTTCGGCTTTTGTATTCCACAAAAGTATTGATAATTTTATTTACCAAACGGATTTGGCGGGTGCCACAGGCTACGAAGATTACGACCATGCATTCACCTTTGTGAATGGTGATGCCGCAACTATTACCGGTATTGAATTGGCGGCCTCCAGGCAATTCTCTAATTTGCCTGCGCCATGGAATGGGTTGCTGGTTGGGGGTAATGCCACGTTTGTGGATTCAACGGCGGAAATCGGTAGTTACGACGAAGGTGAGTTTGTTGGACGCGATATTCCTATGCCGAGTCAATCGGATACTTCCGCCAATTTGATGTTGGGTTATGAGTCGGAAAAAATCAGTATGCGATTGTCCGCCAACTATAAGTCCAGCTATTTACTGGAGGTATTGGAACCCGTGGAACCGGCTTACGATGTGTATGTCGATGACCAGGTCCAATTGGATTTTTCCCTGCGTTATTACCTGACTGATTCAGTAAAAGTGCATTTTGAAGCGCTGAATTTAACCGATGAGATCTATTACACCTATGTTAACAATCCACGCTATAACGCCCAATATGAACGCTACGGTGCTACCTACAAGCTGGGTATAAGTTTTATGTATTTTTAATCCATCATTAATTTTATGGTGTTTAGATTAGTGAGCTTTTGTACGTTGCGCGTGCGCCGTTTATTGACTCAGGATAATTATTCATGAAATTTTTTTTATGTGTTTCTTTTTTTATAATTCAAATTTTCCCTATCTGCCTGGCCAGCGAAAAAACATTCACATCTGATATTGTTAATATTAATTCCGCTGCTTTGGCTCCATTACCGGATGGTGGTTATCTTGCGGTTGACGACCACAATGGTATCCGTTGGCTGGACGCTCATGGGAAATCCCTGGCGAGGCTTGCTGTTGCGGCTGAATTGCTCGACTGGCGGGATAACACCGCAGTTGTCGTTAACGGCACCAGGAGCGAGCAAACAGTGGTTGCCACCCTTCTATTACCCGAACAACAACCCGCACTTGTTACCCTTGATCGCCACGCCAAAACGATTAGCGAATTTATTCGTCTGCCGGTGCCATCCTTTAAAATTGAAAACCTCTGTCTGAGCCGCGATACCGTTGGTAATTTATCGCTGTATTTACTGGATGAACGCGGAACCGCGGAGCATTGGTTGGTGCTGGATACCCAGGGGCGACCAAAGCTAAAAAAAATTCGTTCGTTGCCGATACCACCTAACAGCAAAGCCTGTGCAGTCGATGATGGCGAAGAATTACTATTTATTGCGGAGGAATCAGTCGGTGTGTGGAGTTTTGATGCTTCTGCTGAAGCGGCACCTGGCCGAAAAATTGTTGATTTGATCAAACCGTTTGGAAAATTAAGTGATGCAGTCGAACTATTGGCAGCTATTCCTGGCGGTTTGGCGTTGTATGAACCAAAAAATAAAAGCCTGCTTTTATATCGAAAAAAAAATAATGGGTTCCATGTAGAAAAAACTGTTTTGGCTGGAGCCGTGGATAACATTGGCAACCTTGCGGTTGGTTACTCCCGGCAACAGCAGCAACTCACCGCCTTATTATTTGATGAATCAACGCACCAGCATCATCGCCTTGATATTGCCTGGCGTTTTGAGCCGGAAAAAGCGGCAACGCCTTTTATCATTAAATCGGTAACCGCCGATGCGCAAACGGAGGCGATGGCACGTTTCGGTGATGCGGCGGACGATCCTGCAATTTGGGTCAACAAGAAAAATCCGGGCAAGAGCCGCGTGATAGGCACCAATAAACAACAAGGTTTGTTGGTGTACGATTTACAAGGCAAGCAGGTCCAGCACTTCAATACCGGCAAATTAAATAATGTCGATGTGCGCTACGGCATTCCCGTGGGAAATAAACGTGTCGATATTGCGGTAGCAACCAATCGCGATAACAACAGCCTGGCGATTTATACGATAGACCCATCCGGCAAACTCAGTTTCTCGGGCCAGGTAAAAACGGACCTTGATGAAATCTACGGCTTTTGCCTTTACCAATCAGCAGAAGCTGCCGGCTCAAAAACCCTTCCTAAAACCTATGCAATTCCCAACGGGAAAAGTGGTGAATTCCAGCAAATTGAATTGACAGCCAGCATTGATGAAAAAAAGAAAGTGCAGTGGCATGGCAATGTCGTGCGTCGCTTTTACGTAAAAAGCCAGCCGGAAGGTTGTGTGGCAGATGATAAAAACCAGCGTTTATTTTTAGGGGAAGAAGATGTGGCGCTCTGGACACTAGGTGCCGAGCCCGACGCAGGTATCACCCCGCAATTGGTACTGGTTGCCGGGGATTTGCTGGTGGCGGATATAGAAGGGCTTGGTATCTATCAGGGACAGCGACATTCCTATGTGGTGGTATCAAGCCAGGGTAATAATTCTTTCGTGGTTATGGATGCGTTACCGCCATTCAAAGTGCGTGGCCGCGTGCGAATCGATATGGATGCGGAAAATGGCATTGACGGGGTATCGGAGACCGATGGGTTGGAGGTAAGCTCTTTTAACCTCGGCGGCACATTTAATGAAGGTTTGCTGGTGGTCCAGGACGGTCACAAAGTAATGCCCGAAGCACCGCAAAATTTTAAATATATTGATTGGAAAAAAATTCGTACAGCCTTACAACTCGATTAGCTAACAAAAAAACAGCGCCAATGGGCGCTGTTTTTTTTATTACCATCATTTTAATGAAAACCCGGTTATTGGCCTTTGCGGGATTCGAGGATGTAAAAGCGTGCATCCTTTGCGCTGTTATAACAACCATCAAAATTCTCAACGGCCTGTTTGGCCCGCGCGGCGGTAATCAAACTTAATGCCTTGGTATAGCTTAAGGTACCGCTGAATCCCTCTGCTTTGGCAATCGAAAGTTCGCTCCAGGCGGTTTCAACTTCCTTATCGCAAGCGCTGCGGAATTGGGTTTTTCCGGCGCACGCAGATAAATTTGTAATTACTGCTATCAGGCCAAAACACATGATGGGCTTGCGAAAGGACATGGGGTGAATCTCCGTGGGCTAATCGTTGCTACTTGGATCAAGCTCATTGTCAGGAGTTCATATTCTGGCGACAGGACAAGCGCCTGCCAAGTCGAAGTTGGTTTTTCTGCCCTTAAAGGATAGCTCAGGCTAAAAGGGCATCAGGTTGCCGATGAAGCTCGCGGTCAATAACACCGATTGCCTGGGCGACTACCTGGTCGAGCGAGCCGCGCACATCAATTCGATATACATCAGCTTCACTGCCTGGGTCTTCCAGGCTATCAAATTGGCTATCAACCAGGCTGGGCGCCATAAAGTGACCAGCGCGTTTGTTAACGCGTATCTGGATAGTGTCTTTGTCGGAATGGAGGAAAATGAACATTGTTTTAAGCCCGGCCTTGCGCAGTTCATCGCGATGGGCCCGCTTTAAACCGGAGAATGCCAGCGTGGAATGCTGGCTCCTTGTCGCTGCATCGCGAAAGTAATCGCGCATGCGGATTACCCAGGGCAAGCGCAGGGCATCAGTCAGCGGAATGCCTTGAGCCATAAGGTCACGTGATTCCTGGCTGTGAAAATCGTCACCATCCAGGAACTCATAACCGTAGTGATCTGCCAGGGCCTTGGCCACCGAGGATTTACCGCTTCCGGATACACCCATCACAATGATCAGGTTAGTGTCTGCGTCCGGGTTGGTTAGGGCAAATGAATGCTGCATCTGGTGTGATCTCGTGTACATCCTACGACTGGTCCAACCCCTGGTTGGATGATGTAATGGAATCGCAATCAAATTGTTCAAACAAACGTAGATGATAGCGCAACCATTGGGCTTGTGGTATGTTAGCAAAAAATAATAGCCAAGTGCAGATATTGCCTATGAAAACAGCAAAAAAAAGACTTTCAGATAAGAAAATCACCTTGGTTGACGTTGCTAATGCCTCTGGTGTTAGTGCTATCACAGTATCCCGCGTTATCAACCAGCCTGAAAAAGTCTCTGAATCACTGCGCATCCAGGTGCAAAAGGCGATTGATTCCTTAGGGTACATCCCCAACCAGCACGCAAGTTCGCTGGCGTCTTCCAAGTCACGGGTAATCGGTGTGGCTATTCCCTCGCTGAGTAATATTGTATTTACCGAAGTATTACGGGGAATTTATGAGGTAATGGGGGCCAACGGTTATAAGGTGCTGTTGGTGGATACCCATTATTCGCCACTTGAAGAAGAAAAGATGATTCGCACCTTGCTCAGCCAGTCGCCCGAAGGCCTGATTATCACCGGTGGCGACCAAACCAAGGCCTGCCAGAATTTCCTGCATAAAGCCCGTATTCCCATTGTGCAAATGATGGAGTTGCTCGCTGACCCTATTGATATGAATGTAGGCTTTGCCCACGGGCGTGCGGGTTATGACGTCGTCAAGCATTTGCTGGGCCAGGGTTATGAACGCATTGGCTTCATCGGTGCGCGTATGGACCCGCGTGTGCAACAGCGTATGCAGGGTTACAAGTTGGCACTGGAGCAAGTGGGTAAGTTCGATAAGAATTTCATAGTCACCACCCCGGAACCTTCATCGATAGGCGTGGGCGGCGAGTTATTTAAAAGCCTGATGGCGTCCACCAATGGTGTGGTTGATGCGGTCTTTTGTGTAAACGATGACCTCGCGTTGGGTGCACTGTTTGAAGCCCAGCGCATGAATATCAAGGTACCCCAGGATCTCGCCATTTGCGGGTTTAACGATATTGAAGCGGCGGCTTATGTTAATCCCTCGCTCACCAGTGTGTCGGTGGGGCGTTACGAAATGGGGGTTAAGGCCGCCGATATGATTATCCGTGTGCTTAACGAAAAGCCCATTGAATCCAAAAAAGTTGACATGGGTTATGAGATTCGTAAACGCGCTTCTACCAGCCGCCTGAAATAGCAGGCGATTTTTAAACGATAAGACCCAGGCCCCAAGCAAATAAATCCGCATTTCCCGCTGCAACAGGGGAAAAACGCTTTTTAATACCGGAGAGTAATGGTGAACGCGCAAGAACCCGTAGTAACGAAAGATGATCGTCTGGCCAGACTCAGTTGGCGCGAGCGAATCGGTTATGGCCTTGGCGATGCAGGGTTTAACTTTTATTGGGCAATTATCGGCTCCTACCTCGTCTTTTTTTATACGGATGTTTTTGGCATCGGGGCCGCCGCTGCGGCGACCATGGTCACCGTTACCAAGATTATAGATGCGATTACCGACCCGATTATGGGCGGCATTGCTGATCGCACAAAGACCCGCTGGGGAAAGTTTCGCCCATATTTGATTTGGGGGGCGTTGCCCATGATGGGGGCGGGTATCTTGACGATGAGTACGCCCGACCTGGATGAAACCGGCAAATTGATTTGGGCCTATGCCACTTACAGTTTTTTAATGCTTTGCTATACCGTGCTGAACATGCCCTATAACTCACTGTCAGCCGTGCTTACCGGTAATATCCAGGAGCGCAACATACTCAATAGTACGCGTTTCTTTTTTGCGTATTTCAGCAGCATTTTGGTGGGTGCAGCCACTCCGGAATTAGCTGAATATTTTGGCGATGGCGACCGCTACTCTGCGAAAGGGTGGCAGCTGACAATGGTTGTGTATGCCGTGATTGCTTCGTGTTTGTTTGTGGTGACCTTTTTTAGCACGCGCGAGCGCATCCAGCCCTCTATTACGCAAGAAAAAACAAATCCCCTGGCGGATTTAAAAGATTTATTCACGTGTCGTCCCTGGATGGTACTGTTTGTGTTAGCGCTGGTATTCATGATAACCATGACCTTGCGCGGCAGTTCAGCGGCTTATTACTTTCGCTACTTTGTAGAGCGCCCGGATTTGCTGGGCAATTACATCGGCTTGCAAATGGCTGGCTTGATGGTCGGCGCTATGCTGGCCTCCACTGTGACCAAATACATCGACAAGCGCAAATTAATGATGGGGCTAATGGTGGTAGTGGCGACTCTCTCGATTATATTTGCATTTATTCCCAAGCCGGATAAACACGGTGTGGTCGATATTGCTGGAAATGACACTGTATTGCTGGATGCGAATACATTGCTGGCAGGTGACCACGCTGAAGGCGACACCTACCAGTGGCTGCGCCACGACAAAATTTTCTGGATTATCAAAGAGCGTGTGCCCTTGGCTGAAGCGGGTCCCAGGTTGACCCTGGAGGACGCAAAAGGCCAGGTGATCAGCGTGGTACGTACCCGTGCTGATGGTACCAAACAGGACAGTGCGGAATTGCCGGCTGAAATATTGTGGATGTTTGCGCTGAATATTTTAATCAGCGTTGCACTCGGCTTTAAACCGCCGATTACCTGGTCCATGTACGCCGATGTGGCCGACTATAACGAATGGAAGAACGGTCGCCGTGCTACTGCCATGACTTTTGCGGCCACGACCTTTTCGCAAAAAATCGGCAGTGCCGCCGGTTCGGCGTTAATGCTATCGGTGTTAGCGGTGATGGGGTATCAAGCCGGCCAAATGCAGGAGGGGGCATCGCTCGATAGCATCGTCTATATGCAAACGGTTGTGCCGGGCCTATTTGCGCTGCTCACCGCGTTGTCGTTGATTTTCTACAATCTCACTGATAAACAACTGGAAAATATCCAGGTCGAACTTAACGCGCGCCACTCATAATTTTTTCGCGCCGCTATGCGGCGCAAATTTCCGAATTCTGCTCGTCGTAATTTCTGTTAGGGTTTCTCCATGACTACTTCTCTACTTAATCCCAGCGATGCTGGCCAACGCTATGAATTACATAGTCCCACCGCCATGCCACGCGCCGCCGGTTTTTTATGGAACCAGCGGATGATGATCCAATCCACTTGCCGCGGTTATGCCGTTGCGCAATTTATGCAACCGGAACCCGCCAAATATGCTTATGCGCCCAATCTGGAAGCAAAAACATTCATGCAGCCGGAGCAACCGTATTACGCGCATCATCCTGGTCGTTTTTTTTATGTGAAGGATGAAGAAACCGGCGAAATTTTTTCAGCGCCTTATGAGCCGGTGCGTGCGGCCTATGAAAATTATGTATTTTCCGTGGGGCAAAGTGATTTACGCTGGAGGTTGCAATCATTAGGGATTGAAATCGAATTGACATTATCCCTGCCGGTTGCAGACGTGGTTGAGCTATGGGAAGTGAAAGTTACCAATCATTCCGGCCGTGCGCGTCGAATCAGTATTTACCCTTACTTTCCGGTGGGCTATATGTCCTGGATGAACCAGTCCGCGGAATATCGTAACGACCTGGGCGGTATTATTGCTACTTGCGTAACGCCGTACCAAAAGGTGGCCGATCACTTCAAAAATAAATTCTTTAAAGATAAAACCTTTTTCCTGCACGAACAAAAACCGCATGCCTGGGAAGCGAAACAGGAAACCTTTGAAGGTGAGGGTGGTTTGCACAATCCATCGGGTTTGCAGCAAGAAACCTTATCAGGCGGTGATGCCCGCTATGAAACACCAGCGGCGATTTTGCAATATCGTTTGGAACTGGCGGCGAATGGCGAGCAGGTTTATCGTTTTATTTTTGGCCCTGCATTTGATGATACTGAAATCCGGAAAATACGCGACACCTATTTAAGTGAACAGGGTTTTGCCAGGGCGCGCGCGGAATATGCCGCGTATGTTGCCAGCGGTAGCGGTTGTTTAAAAATAGAAACACCGGACCCTGAGCTGGATAACTTTGTAAACAATTGGCTGCCGCGCCAGGTGTTTTATCACGGTGATGTCAACCGCCTGACTACGGACCCGCAGACGCGCAATTATTTGCAGGACAACATGGGCATGGCATTTATCAAACCGGAAGTCACCCGTGCGGCATTTTTGCATGCGTTAAGCCAGCAGGAAGCATCGGGCGCTATGCCCGATGGTATTTTGCTGGTCGAAGGTGCAGAGCTAAAATATATCAACCAGATTCCTCATACCGATCACTGCGTTTGGTTGCCGGTATGTTTAAAAACCTATCTGGATGAAACCAATGACTACGCCATTTTGAACGAGTTGGTGGCTGGGCATGATGGTAAGACCCTCAGCGTATTCGAGCGCATCAGTAATGCCATGCGTTGGTTGTTGCAAGCGCGTGATTATCGCGGCCTGAGTTTTATTGCGCAGGGCGATTGGTGCGATCCAATGAATATGGTGGGCTATAAGGGTAAGGGTGTATCCGGTTGGTTATCCGTAGCAACCGCTTACGCATTGAATTTATGGGCCGATGTTTGCGCTAAAACCGCCCACCAAGATGTGCAACAGGAATTTGTTAACGGTGCGCAAGAGGTCAATGCGGCGGTCAATAAATACTTGTGGGATGGTGAGTGGTTCGGTCGCGGTATTACAGATGATGATGTTGTGTTCGGTATCAGCAAGGATAAAGAAGGCCGCATCTTTTTGAACCCGCAGAGTTGGGCCATTCTTGGTGGCGCTGCTAACGAACAGCAACGCAAAAAAATGATCGCGGCGGTAGAAGCACAATTGGAAACCCCCTATGGGGTTGCCATGCTGGCTCCCGCTTATACTGCTATGCGCGATGATGTCGGTCGTGTAACCCAGAAGCATCCAGGGTCAGCAGAAAATGGTTCCGTCTATAACCATGCAGCGGTGTTTTATATTTACAGTTTGTTCACCATTGCCGAAAAAGACCGGGCTTATAAGTTATTGCGACAAATGATTCCCGGGCCGGATGAGGCCGATTACTTGCAGCGTGGCCAGTTGCCGGTTTACATCCCCAATTATTATCGGGGCGCTTACTATCAATATCCGCGTACAGCAGGCCGTTCATCACAACTGTTTAATACGGGTACCGTGTCCTGGGTGTATCGCTGTTTAGTGGAAGGGATTTTTGGTTTGCAGGGTGATACCGAAGGCTTGCGAGTAAATCCGCAATTGCCGTCGGATTGGCGTGAAGCCAAGGCGATTCGTGAATTCCGCGGCGCACGTTTTGTGGTGAGCATCAAGCGCGGTGCAACCGACACCCTGCAATTGCGTTGTGATGGTGAAGTGCTGGCTGATAATTGCGTACGCAACATTGAAATGGGGCGCGAATATCAATTGGATGTTTTGATTCCCTGAAAATCAAAATGGTAAACGTTAAAAGGCGTGCTCAATGCACGCCTTTTAACGTTTAGGGGGCGAACTTTAAAAATCAAAAATTTCGCTTAGTAACGATTTTTTACGTTTGCCATGGTGACCGTACCCATGGCGTTTATAGTCGTCATCATAATGCCGGCGATCAGAATCGTAAGGGCGTTGTTCCTTATAATGCAGTTCGGTCCTGTAATGTTCCGGGGGCTGCTGGGAGTGAGGGGCGCGCTCGGGTTCCCGTTGCGGCGCGGGCGCCACATCTTCTTGCGCACGCTCGATTAATTTGTCCAGCTCGCCACGATCCAGCCATACACCACGGCACTTCGGGCAATAATCAATTTCGATACCGGATCGCTCGGAAATAAGCAGGTGAGGGCGTTCGGGGGATTCATAACAACCGGGATTGGGGCAATGCATATTCTGTCTCCGATGTGTGCGTGAGATATTACGCAACGACCGGGCACACGAAACCTTTGTCATTGCGACAAAGGTCTCGTTCACAAATGTCTGGCATTTGCCTGCGGCGCCGGAGCCAAAGGCCCGTGATGACGACATCCGCAGCGGGAACTACTCCCCTTCGGTAGCCGGATTGTTCAGGAAGCAGGCGAGCTTGTCAACTCGCCTCGGTTTTGGCGGCTTTTTTGGTTGTTTTCGCGGGTTTTACCGCAGCTGCTTTCGGCTTGGATTCCACGGCTTTTTCTTTGGGTTCGGCCGCTTTGGCTTTGGGTTTGGCTTTAGTTTTAGCGGGTGCGGAGACCTGGCGGGTTTTAACTATGGCAAGGTATTTAATCCATGCCTGTTCGATCGGGCTTTTGGGCGCACTTTGATTGGCTATCACTTTCAGGATATGTTGGTCTTCTGTCGTGGGATCGGAGACTTCGTCCATCATCAGGGCGTTAATCAGAACTCCCTGTTTGCGGATCAGCCTGGCTTGTACGTCGGATAACCCACCTTTTTCAAAACCATCGGGGAAGTTAACGGCATCCTGGAACGTTTGTTTCAGATAGTGCTCTCGCGGCAACATAGGGTATCTCCATTATTAGTATGCGCTTTCAGGTTTTGGATACTTTCACTAACCGCTTCCCTGTTTTCGGCCATATTGGAACGGACCATCCAAAACCCGGCTCTCTTGTTATAGCGCTGGAATAACCTTCCAGCCAAAAGTGCTGCCGAATTTAATCTGTTTTTGTGACAGTGTATAGAGCTTAAATTACTCTAAGTGCTGGTTTTATCATCCGTTTGTTGCCCGGATGGCCTAGTGGTGTAAATTGGAGGCAAAAAAAAACCGGCTTAAGCCGGTTTTTATGTTTGATACTGTGCGATTAGGCCGCCATTGCCTTGAGCTTGGCATTCAAACGGCTCTTGTGGCGAGCTGCCTTATTCTTGTGGATCAGGCCTTTGTCAGCGATACGATCAATTACGGCAACCGCTGATACATAAGCAGCTTGCGCAGCCGCTTTATCGCCAGTAGCTACAGCAGCCAACACTTTCTTGAGGTAAGTACGCCCCATGGAGCGCATGCTTGCGTTGTGCTTGCGAGCTTTTTCATTTTGACGCGCGCGTTTTTTGGCTTGGGGTGTATTTGCCACCTTAGTGCTCCTATAAATAAATTCTGGAAAAACTGACTAAAAAGGGTCTGGATTCAAGGACGCGACATTATGCCGTGTTAGAACAGTTTGTCAACCGAAGAAACGCTTTAATCCGGGAGGTTAGTGGGGGCGCCGATACTCCTGTTTATGCGCCTAAAGCTCGCTGGCGAAGCGGTGGGGCCAGGTAGCGATGTCTGTGTGCCTATCGCTTTGACAAGGACAAATCAAGGTCATTATTGTGTTGACACAGGTGTGATGTGGCACGAAAAAGGAAAGGGTGCCATGGTAAGATCTGCTTGATGAGCCAGGCCCAAACACTCAGGGGATATCCATGACCGATTCTGACAATTCTGACCATACCCGGCTGCGCAGCGAATCCGTGGTGGCCGAGGATGATAAGACTCGCATTGCTCCGGCGGTACCGTCCGGCGAGCCTGCCCTGACCCAATACACGGCTTCGCATAGTCAATCGGCTGGTTTTGCCAGGGCTCGCGAGTTGGTTAAGCAGTCGCAGACTGGCAAGGGCTTGCTATTAAAGAAACGCTTTTTGCTTGAGGATGTGCTTGGCCATGGAGGGATGGGGACGGTCTATAAAGCCAAAGACCTGCGCAAGGTTGAGGCGGAGGACCCGAATCCCTACATTGCGATTAAAGTATTGAACCAGGATTTTAAAGATCACCCCGACGCCTTTGTTACCCTGCAGCAAGAAACGGCGAAATCCCACACTCTTGCACATCCGAATATCGTAACGGTCCACGACTTCGATCGCGACGGGGATACGCTTTATATGACCATGGAGCTATTGGATGGCCAGCCCCTGGATCAATTAATCAGCGCCCATCGCAACCAGGGGTTGCCGAAAGAACAAGTATGGAAAATTACCCGCGATTTATGTTCGGCCCTGGCGTATGCCCACCAGCGGCAGCTAATTCATGCGGATTTCAAGCCCGGTAACATCTTTGTCAACCGCGATGGCACTGCGAAAGTACTGGATTTCGGTATTGCGCGCGCCGCTACGCGTGAAGCGCAAAAGCATAAATTTGATGCCGGCCAATTAGGTGCCTTGACCCCCGCTTACGCCACAGTGGAAATGGTAAAGGATGAGCCGCTCGGGTTTACTGATGATGTTTATGCCTTGGCCTGTGTTGTTTATGAAATGCTCGCCGGACGCCATCCTTACAATAACCGTTCAGCATTGCAGGCGCTTGAGCAGAAGCTCCAGCCCAAGCGACTGGATTCATTAACCGCGCGCGAATGGAAGGCTTTGAGCCGTGGATTGGCGCTGGTAAAGCCGGAGCGTTATGCGAACATAACGGAATTTGCCGACGAATTATTTCCCAGGCGTAATCCATTGCTGCTGACAGCTGCGTTGGGTTTTGCATTGGTATCCCTCGTCGGAAGCGGTTGGTTTGCTTACAGCCAGCACCAGGCGGAACAACAAGTGCAAATAACTATTGCAGAAAAAATATCGGCGGCCCAGGCCTGTTTTGCTTCGCAGGATTTTGATTGCGCCATTGAGCATAGCTTGGTGGCGGCTAACCTTGATCCCGCTAGTGGTGTTGCGACCCAATTATTGGCGGCCGCCCAAACTGCAAAAGCACAGCGTGTAAGCGAAGAAAAAATTCGCGAGTTGATCACCGAGGCACAGACCTGCCTCCAGCACCAGGATTTGGATTGCGCCGCGTTATTTTTGCAAAAGGCGGAGGCAATCGGCCCGCATAATTCGCTCGTTGTCAGTTTCCACGAGGCCTTGAGTGTGGCGCGCGCGCAGCAGGCGCAATCGGCGGCGCAAAAAGAACAAGCGGTTGGGACCGCCCTGGCAAGCGCGCGCGAATGCCTGGATGGTAAAGATTTCTCCTGTGCGATTAACAATGCTAATGCGGTATTGGAATTGGATGTTGCAAATGCCCAAGCGATTGAAATTAAACAGGCAGCAGCGCTTGCGCAGGAACAGTCAAAAGATTTAACGCAAAAGATTAACCGGTTGATGGGGGATGCCACCGCATGCATGGATAAAAAGAATTATTCGTGCGCAATTGCCAAGGCAGAATCGGTCTTGGAACTGGATGCCAGTTACAAGCCAGCATCGACATTAAAAAGTCGCGCGCTGGAAACCCAGCGCAAGCTTAAAGAAACGGGTTTTACTATCAGGTAAACATTGAAGGAGCGGAAAAATGAAAAGCAAGTTTTTGATTGCACTTATTTGTTGTGCACTGGTGTTGCCGGTGAATGCGTTCAGCTTGAAAGATCTCAAGGATAATATTGACCGTTCGTATAAATGCAGAAGCAATGATCAGGGGTGTAAAAACCGGGAGCGGTTAAAAGCGGCTGCCCGGGTGGCGGCTGTTGCGGTCGCGGTGACGTTAATCACCAAAATGATTATCAAGCATCGTTCAGAGCGCATTGCCAGGGAAGAGCAAGTGGCTGCGGAATATAAAACCCAAAACCGGAATTTGCCGGCGGAGCCCATTGCAACCGAATACCAGACCAAAACATTACCCGGTAATGTGGTGGCACCGGGACAAGAGGTCGTTATCCAGTCAGACATAGTGGTAGTGCCGGGTACGCAGCGAAAAACAGCGCTCATTGAAGAACGTATCGTTATTTACGATAACGAAGATAACACCAAGGAATTAAAAAATTTCGCCAAGCCAGTTAATGAGAAAACCAAAACCGGTGGACGTTACAAAAATGAATTTTCCTTCACCCTGCCGGAGGGATTGCCCCAAGGTATTTATCCGATCAAAACCGAACTGCTATTAAACGGTGAGATGGTGAATGCAGCGGACAATGACATCCAGTTGGTATTGCAGGTTGACGGCCTTGGAAATAGCCAATTGTTGGCGATGAATTAACCGTGTTTGATAAAAATCAACCGGTGCAGGAGGGGGCTAAAGCCCCTGCCTGGCAAGATGGTTGTCGAGATCATCCAGGCGTTCGGGGGTGCCTACGTCACTCCAGTGTCCGTTAAATATTTGTCCGCTTAATTTATGCTGCGTAATGGCGTGTCGAAATGCTTCTACCAATGGAAATTTTTCGCGTTTATTCGGATAAGTAGAAACAAGTTCCGGCTTTAATAGGCTGATGCCTGCAAAAGTGAAGCGCTGGGGGTGATTTTTTTCGGGATCATCAAGCAGCAAACCTGAACCGTCCAACGCAAAATCCCCGCGCGGATGAAACCCGGGGTTAGGCACCAACAATAAATGGCCTTGTTGCAAGGGTTTTAACCTGGTCGCTGTCAGCTCGCTAAATTCAATGTCACACCACACGTCGCCATTGATTAATAAAAAAGTGTCCTCGCCGAGCAAGTCCAGTGCGCGCAAAATGGCGCCGCCTGTTTCCAGGGGTTCGTGCTCCTGTGAATACCGGATTTGCAAATTCCAACGCATGCCGTCGCCGAGGTGCGCGCGGATTTTTTCCCCGAGGTAAGCGAGGTTGATAACGACTTCGCGCACGCCCGCGCGCTGCAGGTTCTCCAGATGATACTCAATTAGCGGTTTACCGGCCGCGCACAGTAGGGGCTTGGGGGTGTTATCGGTCAACGGGCGCATACGATTGCCCAGGCCGGCAGCCAGGATCATTGCTTTCATGGGCAATTCCCCGCACTGCGATAATCGTTATACCAGTCCTGTTGTTGCGCCAGCGGTAAAAGTTGCTGTGCAAACCAGTCAGCAAAAGGTTCCAGCTCTGGATAACGGGCGGCAACTTCCAGCGTATAGCGAATCACTAACGGCAAGTCCGATAAATAACCGGGTTTGCTATCACGCAATTGCAAACGCGCAAAAATTCCCAGCACCTTGATATGGCGTTGCAATCCCAGCCAATCGAACCAACGCATGAACTCAGTCTCGCTGACTGATGGTATACGCGCCAAATCCATAGCGCGCCGGTGGTAATAACGCGCCCATTCGAGGACCTTTTCTTCCGGCCAGCGCAGGTAGCAATCGCGCAACAGGGAAACCAGGTCATAGGTGATTCCACCCCACAAGGCGCCCTGGAAATCGATGACGCCAAGTTGGTTGTCGCCACGCAGTATGAGGTTGCGTGAATGATAGTCGCGGTGCACAAATCCCTGGGGTTGTGCGAGGGCGTTGCCTTCCAGTTGGGTAAACATCCGGTCAAGTAGTTGTTGTTCCCGCGCGCCGGGTTCATGGCCAAGCAATTTGGTTACAAACCATTCGCTGAAAATTTCCAGCTCGCGGCGTAGCAGTGATCGGTCATAACGTGGAATGAGGGACGGATGATCGGCACATCCTTGCAATTGCAATAACGTATCTATCGCCAATTTATAGAGCTGGTCTGCATTGCTGCGGTTGGCGGTGCGAAACAACAAACGATCACCCATATCTTCTACCAACAAGAAACCCTTTGCGGGCGCCGCCGCTAAAATCTTTGGGCTGTGTACGCCCAGGGTTCGGATGAGGTTGGCTATGGTCACGAATTGTTGGCTATCTTCGGTTGCGGGCGGTGCATCCACAGCAAGCCAGTGGGAGGGGTGCTGGAAGCGGAAATAACGGCGAAACCCTGCATCACTACCCAGGCTGTGTAAATGTATGGGATGCCAGCTATCAGGAGTGTTAAGCGTTACCCAGTTGGTAAGGGCTAACTGTCGAGAATCTATAGACGTTTTCTTGGTCATTCTTTGGCCCGGTTACCTCAATTGAGAAGTAAAAGATGAAGGGTGGCGGATTCTACCTTAGCTGTGGCTTTTCCCCCAGCGCATTGCTTTTGCAGGATTCATTCCCTGTGCAGACGGATTCCAGTAGAATCGCAGGAATTTTTTCGGCGGCAACTTTTTCAGACGCCTGTTGACTCAATTACAGCGAACAAAACAATTGATGGCAATGTGCGTTATCGCCCGCCAGTATGAGACCGCGGTTAATGGCTCCAACCCAGAATCAATCCAGACAGCACCGACATTTTTCATTTATTCCCTCCCGCCTGGCCTTATATATAGCGGCCCAATGTGCAGGTTTGTTGCTTTTGCCTGCGGCAAACCTATGGGCGGATAATATTTCGCCAACTTCCAGCTCCTCCAGCGTAAACGCCGACCCCAATGATGCGTTGCGTGAATTGGATTGGATTCCCATGGAAGAATTGACCGAAGAACAGAAAAAGTTAGTGCCTACCGCCTGCTGCGGGGCCTATATAGCGCCGCCGCGCGATGATGCCGAATCTAACCTGGATCCCGAAAAGGCGAGTATTTTTGGTACGGCCGATTATTCAGAATCCGAAAAACAAACCAAATTCATCATGCACAGCGATGTGCGACTGACCCAGGGCCGTCGCTCCTTCCGCGCCGATACGTTCACCTTCGATAAAACAACCCGCGAAGCGGAATTGAAAGGCAACATCCAGGTGCGCGAACCGGGCGTGTTATTGCGGGCGGAACGCGCTTATGTGGACACCAATACCGGCAATGCCGAGCTGGAACAGGCGCGCTTCGTGCTTTATGAAACACGGGTGCGTGGCCGCGCGGAAAAGCTTGAAAAATTCGGTGACCAGATTATCAGCCTGGACCAGGGGACATTCACCAGTTGCGAGCCGGGTGACAACACCTGGTTAATCAAAGGTTCGAACATCACCCTGCACAACGATAAACATTACGGCACCGCCACGCATATGCGCCTGGAAATCAAGGATATTCCCGTTGCCTATGCGCCTTACTTCCGCTTCCCGATTGGACCGGATCGACTCACCGGTTTCCTCTTTCCGTCGGTGGGATTGGACGAAGACGATGGTATTGGCGAATTCACCGTACCTTTCTATTGGAATATCGCACCCAATTACGACGCGACATTCACCTGGCGTTATCTCTCGGACCACGGGAATATCCTTGCCACCGAATTGCGCCACATGTCGAGCTACTTTGATACCAAGCTTGACACGAGTTTTTTGAATAATGATCGCGGTGGGTTCAGCGAGCGCTTACAGCGGCAGATTGAAAAAGAGGAAATCGCTGAAGCGGATGCATATCCCTACAAAGGCAAGGATCGCTGGCAATACAACTTGAGCCAGGTGGGTGGACGCAACCAGCCCTGGTCTACGCTCATCGATTATACCGATGTCAGCGATACCGATTATTTGCGTGATATTGACAGGAGCGCAGTGGATTTAAATCGCCAGGCCCTGATTCGCCAGCGTGTCTCCGGCAGTTATGCCACCGCGCATTGGCAATTCGCGGGCAAGTTTGAAGAGTTCCGCCTGTTTACCGATACCCAACTACCGTACCGCGAGCTTCCCCGCATCAATGTGGACGGCGAGTATCGATTGAATGATTGGCTGCTCGAGCTGGACAACGAATACACGCATTTCGCGATGAACCGCTACTTCAGCGATAACCCGGCGCAAGCGGCCAGGAAAGCGGATTTAATCACCGGTGAGCGCCTGCGTACCGATTACGGCCTGACATGGGATAAAGAATACGCGGCAGGGTTTATCAAGCCTGGCGTAGGGGTGAAAACCCTCGGTTATCAACTCGAGGCCACCAACATGCTCGCCGATGCCGATACCACACCAGGTGTGGCTGCCCCGCAAGGCTCATTGGATGCCGGGCTTTACTTTGAGCGTGACGAGCGCTGGTTTGATGAAGACTTCATCCAGACCCTTGAACCGCGCGCGTTTTACCTGTATCGCGACTATGAGAACCAGGATAAGTTTTACGACCTGACTACGAATGGCAGTAATGTCAATTTCGATTCATCCGATTTGATCTTTACCTACCAGCAATTATTCCGCGATTCGCGGTTCTCGGGTGGTGATCGTATTGATGATGCCAACCACCTGGCGCTGGGGGTAACCAGTCGTTTTGTGGAAGCTGGCTCGGGTATCGAACGCTTGCGTTTGAGTATCGGCCAGATCAATTATTTTGAGGATCGCGAAATTACCATCCTCAATAATGAAGACGGGTATGCAAACACGCGCAGCAGTTCGGCGATTGCCGGCCAGGCAAGCGCGCAATTGGGTGATCACCTGCGTATTAGCAGCGATGTGCTTTATGATCACCAGTTTGAAAAAGTCCAGGCGGTCAGCAGCAGCCTGCACTACATGGACGAACAATACCGGATATTAAATGTGGGATATCGCTACACGCGTGACCCTGTTACCTTGAGTCCGCTTGATCCCAATCCACAGATTGGAGCGACCCTGAACCAGCTTGATGTCACGGCGCTCTGGCCGCTTAATAGCCAATGGGCGGTGATTGCGCGTACCAATTATGATTTTAACTACAGCGCGGAACTCGACACCTTCGCCGGGCTCGAATACACCGATTGTTGCTACCGGGTGCGAGTCCTGGCTCGCCAATGGCTGGATTTTGATTTCAGCCCGAATTTCCTCGCCACCGTCAACAGTGATGATTATGACCGCGGCATTTTCTTTGAAGTGCAATTGCGCGGTTTCGGTACCCTAAGCCAACGTATCAGTAATTTGCTCGATAAAGCCATGTTGGGTTATAGCGAGCGCGAAGCCTCTTTAAAATAAAACAGTGATTGATGTTATGAGTAAGAACCAAAACAAGCCTCATCAAATGCGTAGTGCCTGGGCGATCCTGCTGGGTGGGTTATTGCTGCTCGGTAGCCAAACCGGTTTGGCTCAAAGCAATGCGGTATCACTGGATCGCGTGGTTGCTATCGTCGATAAAGATGTGGTGTTGGAAAGTGAACTCAACGCGCGCAAACAATCGGTGCTGGAGCGACTGCGCGGCCAATACCAGCAATTGCCGCCGGAAGATGTGCTCAATAAACAAATTCTTGAGCAGTTAATTATCGAACGTATTGAATTGGGCCTGGCTGAACGCTACGACATAAAAGTCGATGAAGTAGAAGTGGACCAAGCCATTGGCCGCGTACTGCAAAAAAACCAGATTACGCTCGCGCAATTGGAAGCGGACCTGCAACGCCAGGGGCTAAACCTGGCCGGTTTACGCAAGCAAATGCGCAACGAATTGACCATCAGCCATTTACAACAAGGTGTAGTGAATAGCCGTATAAAAATTACCGACCAGGATATTAATAATTTCCTCGCGTCCAGTGACGGTAAGTATGCAACTTCACCGGACTATCATATCGGCCATATCCTGGTTGCTGTTTCCAGCAGCGCGGACGCTGACACTGTCGCGGAAGCTGAAAAAAAAGCCAATGATATCTATCAAAAACTGCAAGGTGGTGCTGACTTTTCGCAACTGGCGATCAGTTATTCCAATGACCAGGCGGCATTGCAGGGCGGCGATATCGGTTGGCGCAAGCTTGCGCAATTGCCGGAGTTGTTCGGTAATCAAATGCTAAACCTTGCGGTGGGCCAGGTATCCAAACCTTTCCGCAGTGGTGCCGGTTTCCATATCCTGAAAAATATCGAACAGCGCGGTGGCGGTGCGCAAATGATTGAACAGACCCACGCGCGCCACATTTTGGTAAAAACATCGGAAATTATGGACGATGCCCAGGCGCGCCAAAAATTGCTGGACCTGAAAGCGCGCATTGAAAAAGGTGAAGACTTCGCCAAACTCGCGCGCGAAAATTCCGAGGATACGGGTTCCATGTTAAGTGGCGGCGATTTGGGATGGTCAACGCCTGGCATGTTTGTGCCCGAGTTCGAGGAAGCCATGGCCAACACGCCCATTGGCAATATCAGTCGCCCGTTTAAAAGCCAGTTTGGCTGGCATATCCTGCAAGTAGTTGAACGTCGCAAAGAAGATATGAGCGATAAGGTGAAACGCAACCAGGCTGCCAACGTGTTGCGCTCGCGCCGTTTTGATGAAGAGTTCCAATTGTGGCTCACGCAAATTCGCGAAGAGGCTTACGTCGAAATAAAGCTGTAGCAGTCAGCCGTTAGCTAACAATTTATTATTCAATGCGGCTAAAAATTGGATTGCGTTGCAATTCCGGTTTTTAGCCGTTGTATTTTGGGGCAAGGAAAAATGACCGATTGTTTCCGTATTGCATTGACTCCAGGCGAACCGGCGGGTATAGGTCCGGATCTCGTCATTGCGCTCGCCCAGCAGGCGCAACCGCATGAAATTGTCGCTATTGCCGATCCGCAATTACTGCAAGCGCGCGCGCAACAATTGAACCTGTCGTTGCGATTGCGTGAGGTAAATCCGCAGGAACCCCCTCGCCCCGGCGTTGCCGGTGAGCTGGCGGTGTTACCTGTTGCGCTTGCCGACCAGGTTATTCCAGGCACATTAAATGTTAAAAATGCGCCTTATATTTTACAAACATTGGACGCGGCGATTGATGGATGCCTGAGCGGAGACTTTGAGGCGTTGGTCACCGGCCCGGTGCAAAAAAGTGTAATCAACGATGCCGGGATTCCTTTCAGTGGGCACACAGAATACCTGGCAGATAAAACCCGAACGCCCAAGGTAGTTATGATGTTGGCCACCGAAGGCCTGCGCGTCGCCCTTGCAACTACACACTTGCCACTCAAAGACGTCGCCGCGGCTATCACCCGGGATGAATTAACCCAGGTTACTGAAATTTTGCACCGCGACATGCAATTGCAATTCGGCATCAAAGAACCGCGTATTTTGGTATGCGGATTAAATCCACACGCCGGTGAGGGAGGGCATTTGGGGCGCGAGGAAATCGACGTCATCGAGCCGGTGTTAAATAAACTGCGCACGGGTGGAATGGATTTAATTGGCCCGCTTCCGGCGGATACATTATTTACCCCTAAATACTTGAATAACGCTGATGCGGTATTGGCCATGTACCACGACCAGGGATTGCCGGTATTGAAATACAAAGGTTTTGGCCAGGCGGTCAATGTGACTTTGGGTTTACCTATTATCCGCACGTCGGTCGACCATGGCACGGCATTGGACCTGGCCGCAACTGGCAAGGCCGACCTGGGTAGTTTGCGCACGGCCCTGGCCTACGCAATCGCAATGGTAAAGGCGAAGCACGCGCATTAAGTTAATGTGAGAAATTTTTCATGAAAAAAATGATGAATCATGAATCCCAACATAAGGCGCGCAAACGCTTTGGGCAAAATTTTTTAATTGATCATGGCGTCATCCGCGAAATAGTGCGTTCGGTGCACCCGCATAAAGATGATGTGATGGTGGAGATAGGTCCGGGCAAGGGCGCGATCACCGAATTGTTGGCGGATGCCTGCGATAATTTAAATGTGATCGAACTGGATCGCGACCTGGTGCCCTGGTTAAAGGTCAAATTTGAAAAGCATCCGAATTTCCAATTATTCCAGGCCGATGCATTGCAATTTGATTTTGCGCAATTACTTAAAAATGATCGCCCACTGCGCATTGTTGGAAACCTGCCATACAATATTTCCACGCCGCTGATTTTCCATTTATTGGGTTACGCCAATAAAGTGCGCGACATGCACTTTATGTTGCAGAAGGAAGTGGTAAAGCGTATGGCGGCGCAACCGGGTGAAAGCGCATACGGACGTTTGGGAATCATGGTGCAATATTATTGCGCGGTAGAGGATTTATTTGATGTGCCGCCAACGTCATTTGATCCTGCGCCAAAAGTGGATTCCGCTATTGTTCGCCTGACTCCCTATGCGCAATTACCTTATGTTGCCACCCATATAAAAACGTTAGAGACGTTGGTGAATGTGGCCTTTCAGCAACGCCGCAAAACCTTGCGTAATTCGCTTAAACAATTATTGACCGGCGAGCAGATGGAAAACTTAACCCTGGACTTAAGCTTGCGTCCGGAAGAAATCAGTTTGCGCGAATACGTTGCCATGTCCAATGTCCTGGGTGAGATTTCATTTAGTGGTAAATCACCCGGTTATGATGGGAATGCCGATTAAGGTTCAAGTTAAAGGCCAAAATATACAAGCATCCGCAACGCTTACCTGAATGGTTGGAAGATAGCTTATCTAGTTGGAAGGTAAATAAAAATGTCCGCTATTTCTGTCAATGTAAAAGCCCAATATATCAAAACCCAATCGGTGCCGGCAGAGCATCGGTATGTTTACGCCTACACTATTACCATCGCTAACCAGGGCGATGAACCTGCGCAATTAATCAGCCGTCACTGGCGTATAACCGACGCCAATGAAAAATTACAGGAAGTGCAGGGGTTGGGTGTTGTCGGTGAACAACCCCATTTACAGCCGGGCGAAACTTATACCTATACCAGCGGTGTGATTCTGGAAACCGAAACCGGATTAATGGAAGGCACGTACCAAATGCGCACGGATGCCGGCGCCATGTTCGACGCACCCATACCCGCCTTTGCGCTGGTTCCCCCACACGCGGTACATTAATTTATGGCTACCTACGCAATTGGTGATATCCAGGGTTGCCTTGAGCCACTGCAATGCCTGTTAAAAAAAATCGCGTTTGATCCCGCGAAGGATAAACTTTGGCTGGCGGGGGATTTAATCAATCGTGGACCGGAAACACTCGCCACCTTGCGATACCTGTACAAATTACGCGACTCAATTACCGTCGTTCTTGGCAACCACGATTTGCATTTCATTGCGGTTTATTACGGGCTGCGCAAACAAAGCAAACATGACACCCTGGGCGAATTACTAACGGCTCCGGATCGGGCGGATTTAGTGTATTGGTTACGACACCAAAAATTGGTCCATCATGATCCACTACCTGGTTACGCCATTGTGCACGCCGGAATTCCTCCCCAATGGAGCCTGCGGGATGCATTGGCGCGTTCACGCGAGGTGGAAGCCGTGTTGCAAAGTGACCATCCGGAAGATTTCCTTGCGGGTATGTATGGCAATACGCCGGCAATATGGAGCGATCACTTAACCGGTGTTGAGCGCTTGCGGGTCATCACCAATTATTTTACCCGCATGCGTTTTTGCAATGCGCAAGGTGAACTGGAACTCCAGGCCAAAGAGAATGTTGATGCGGCACCTGCCGGATTTGCGCCATGGTTTTCATTTGTACAACGTAAAACCCGCGATGAAAAAATTATTTTTGGCCATTGGGCCGCACTGGAAGGCAAGGTAAGTTTTCCCAATGTATTTGCATTGGATACCGGTTGTGTCTGGGGAGGCTCGCTCACCGCCATGCGGTTGGAAGACGGTGTGCGTTTTTCATGTAATTGCATGGATTGATTTGATCGCTAATTCAAAAGCCTACTCTTTAAATAGTTATATTTTGTTTTTGCATAAAGAGTTTTATGGTTATATTTAAATATCCCTTCCAGTTCAATTTCTTGCGTTTTGTTGTTCCGCGTTTATAGTTATTCAGTCAAAACACTTTTATTTTTAGTGGATTTTCCACTTAAGTGTTACGAAGTGGGAATTTAGGTGACCGATTTTCGGGTGTGTCCTGCGTTTGGCATTTCTGTAGCCAATGGCTGTCTCTTTGTCAGGTTGCGCCATTTTCCAGTAAAAACTGGATTACACCTGATTTCCTTATTACCGGATTGCCCGGTACCTGGTTGTTTTAATTTTTAAGCAGTTTATAACGAATAGTGAATGATGGGCTTGTTTCCCTTTGTTGGGTGTAGCCCGGAGGTTCGTTACGATTTCCCAGCGAAAAGCGATAAGAAGGAGTCGTGCAGTGAAACGCTATAGGCCATTGCTGAACCCTGCTTTGCAAAATAAAAAATCAAACCGCACCGGGTTACGGGTTTTATTTTCCCTTGTGTGTGCGAGTTGTTGTTCTACTGTCCTCGCGGGCGCGAACGCCCAGTCTGCCTACAACATGACGCGTGGGGTAACGGAACTTAGCCATAAGGTTTACAACCTGCATATGGTAATTTTCTATATCTGTTGCGTAATCGGTGCGGTGGTATTTGGCTTGATGTTCTGGTCCATCATCAGCCACCGCAAAGCCAAAATAACAGAACCCGCGCAATTCCACGGCAGTTTGAAAGTGGAAATAATATGGACGGCGATTCCGGTACTTATCCTTATCGGAATGGCGATCCCTGCCAGTAAAACGCTGATTGCAATGGAAGATGCCTCCAAGGCAGATATGACGGTACTGGTTACCGGATCGCAATGGAAATGGCATTACAAATACCTTGAACACCCCATCGAGTTTTATTCACTGCTCGCAACTCCGCGCGAACAAATTGAAAATGCCGCTGAAAAAACCGAGCTTTATTTGCGCGAAGTGGATAAGCCGTTAGTGCTGCCAACCGGTAAGAAAATCCGGTTTTTGGTGACGGCTGAGGACGTAATCCATTCCTGGTGGGTACCGGATTTCGCAATTAAAAAAGATGCGAATCCCGGCTTTATTAATGAAACCTGGGCGAAAATTGACAAGCCCGGTATTTATCGCGGCCAATGCGCGGAGTTGTGTGGTAAAGACCACGCTTATATGCCGATAGTCGTCGATGTGCGGACACCGGAAGCGTTTGACCAATGGGTCGCTGAACAAATTGCCGCGCAGGAAAAAGCAAAAGCTGAAGAGGCGGCGCGTGGCCTGATGACGATGGAAGAGCTAATGGCGCTCGGCCAAAAAACCTATGAAAGCCGGTGCGCGGTATGTCACCAGGCCGGTGGCGAAGGGCTGGCCGGTGCCTTCCCCGCATTAAAAGGCAGCGCAATGGTGATCAAGGACAAGCCAGCGCATATTCATATAGTCCTGTTTGGTAAACCAGGCACCGCAATGCAGGCGTTCGCGAAACAATTAACCGCGGCGGAACTTGCTGCGGTAATTACTTACGAACGTAATGCCTGGGGAAATAATACCGGCGACCTGGTACAAATTGCGGACATTAATGCAATGCTCACTGGTGGAGAACAACAATGAGCCAGGAACATTTACACACTCTTGATGCAGGGCACAGCGCCGAACCCCATCTTATCCACGATGAAAAACCCGCGGGCATTTCACGCTGGTTATTCACCACCAACCATAAGGATATAGGCACACTCTACCTGTTATTTTCGCTGCTGATGTTGTTTACCGGCGGCACTATGGCAATGATCATTCGTGCGGAATTGTTCCAGCCCGGGCTGCAATTTGTTGATCCGCATTTTTTCAACCAAATGACTACAGTCCATGGATTGGTAATGGTGTTCGGCGCCATTATGCCCGCGTTTGTCGGCCTGGCTAACTGGATGGTGCCGTTAATGATAGGCGCACCGGATATGGCGCTGCCGCGTATGAATAACTGGAGCTTCTGGTTGCTGCCGTGCGCATTTTTAATTTTATTGTCCACCTTGTTTATGGAAGGTGGGGGGCCCGCCTCCGGCTGGACTTTCTACGCGCCGCTATCAACGACTTATTCCAATGACAGCACGGCATTTTTTGTATTTGCGGTGCATATCATGGGTATTTCATCAATCATGGGGGCGATGAATATTATCGTGACCATTTTTAATTTGCGCGCGCCGGGTATGGCCTGGATGAAATTACCCTTGTTTGTGTGGACCTGGTTGATTACCGCATTTTTATTAATTGCGGTAATGCCGGTATTGGCCGGTGTGGTGACTATGGTACTCACCGATAAATATTTTGGCACCAGTTTTTTTAACGCGGCCGGTGGTGGCGACCCAGTGATGTTCCAACATATTTTCTGGTTTTTTGGTCACCCGGAAGTGTACATCATGATCCTGCCAGCCTTCGGGATTGTGTCCAGCATTATCCCCTGCTTCGCACGCAAGCCATTATTTGGTTACGCATCCATGGTAATTGCGACCGCCAGCATTGCATTTCTCTCATTCATTGTGTGGGCGCACCATATGTTTACCACGGGTATGCCCGTTGCCGCTGAATTGTTTTTTATGTACACCACCATGCTTATCGCTGTGCCTACCGGAGTAAAAGTATTTAATTGGGTCGCGACTATGTGGCGCGGCGCCATGACGTTTGAAACACCGATGATGTTCGCTATCGCATTCATTGTGCTGTTTACGATAGGCGGTTTCTCCGGATTAATGCTGGCAATTACACCTGCTGATTTCCAATACCAGGATACCTATTTTGTAGTCGCCCACTTCCATTATGTATTAGTAACCGGTGCCTTGTTTGGCATTATCGCCGGCGTTTATTTCTGGATACCCAAGTGGACGGGCGTAATGTACAGCGAGCGTTTGGGGCAATTGCATTTCTGGTGTTCGCTCATTTCGGTGAACATGTTGTTTTTCCCAATGCATTTTGTCGGGCTGGCAGGTATGCCGCGCCGGATTCCGGATTACGCATTGCAATTTGCCGATATGAACGCGTTTATCAGTATCGGCGGATTTTTATTCGGTTTATCGCAGCTCATTTTCGTTGTAATGGTGTTTCGTTGCATAGGCCGCAAAGGCGAAAAAGCGAGTACCCGTGTTTGGGAAGGGGCGATGGGGTTGGAGTGGGAAATTCCCTCGCCGGCTCCGTACCACACATTCCACACACCACCCGATATTAAACCCGGCATTAATGTTCCATTGCATTAGCGGAGGCTTTAATGACAAGCCCGGTAGTTTCGCACCAACCTTTGCTGCGCAAACTCATAATGGTTTGTATGGGGATGTTTTTATTCGGCTTTGCTTTGGTCCCACTCTATGATGTGTTTTGCCGCTTGACGGGACTCAATGGAAAAACGGCAAATACTGCTGCTGCGCCCTCTATCGAAATTGATAAAAAGCGCCTTATTAAAGTGGAATTTATCGCCAACCGTGACAACTCCATTCCCTGGTCTTTTGCCCCGGAAATTGCAGCGCTTGAATTAAATCCCGGTGCGGTAAAGGTGATTCATTTCGATGTTAAAAATTTGTCTGGCGAGGCGATGGTTGGCCGCGCCGTGCCCTCGGTATCGCCGGGTGCAGCGGCACAGTATTTTAAAAAAATCGAATGTTTTTGTTTTGTTGAACAGCCGTTGGATGCTTATGGTGAAAAATCCATGCCGGTGCAATTTTATATAGATCCTGCATTGCCGGCGGAATATTCCACCATTACCTTGTCGTATCGTTTATATAAAAGCCAGGGCCAAACGGCGCGCCGATAGCAGTGTTTAATTACTTGGACGGAGGTACACCATGAGTTCCGGTTACCAACATTATTATGTTCCCCACCACAGCCACTGGCCAGTTGTCGGTGCTGTTGCGTTGTTGCTTATGGGGCTTGGGGCGGCACATTGGGTTAATGACAACCATTGGGGAGTACTGGCATTAATTACCGGCGTCGGTTTGTTATTGGTGATGCTGTTCGGCTGGTTTTCCAATGTGATTAACGAATCCATGAGCGGACTCTATAGCGCGCAAATGGATCGTTCCTTTCGCCAGGGGATGAGCTGGTTTATTTTTTCCGAAATTATGTTTTTCAGTGCATTTTTCGGTGCCCTGTTTTATGCGCGCATGATTTCAGTTCCCTGGCTGGATGGTGCCGGTAATAACGCCGCCACTGCTGAAGTGCTCTGGCCCAACTTTGAAGCTATTTGGCCATTGACCAAAACACCTTCCGGCATGGAAACCCAGGCTATGCCCTGGGAGGGAATTCCATTGCTGAACACCATTATTTTGTTGGTATCTTCCATTACCCTGCAATTTGCGCATCTGGGAATTGAACAGCAGAAGCCAACACAACTGGGATTTTTCCTGATGCTGACCATTATTCTAGGTGTTTGCTTTTTGGGCCTGCAAGCCTATGAATACATTCATGCCTATCACGAACTGGGCTTGCGACTCGACTCCGGTGTCTATGGCAACACCTTTTTCCTGTTGACGGGATTCCATGGACTGCATGTAACGCTGGGAGCGATTTTTTTAACGGTAATTTTTTTACGCATTGCAATAAAAGGCCATTTTACACCGCAACGGCATTTTGGCTTCCAGGCTGCGGCCTGGTATTGGCATTTTGTGGATGTAGTTTGGCTAAACCTGTTTGTTTTCGTGTATGTGCTTTAGCACGGCCAATTAACATGCAATTAATAAGGGCGGGGATTCGGGGTGATAAAACCGGTCGCCAATAAAATAAGAATTGCCAATACCACCAGGGCAGAAAAGAGTAAACGGCGACCTAGAAACCTGGACATTTTTGGCCCAGCTTCGTCATTTTTTAACATGACGTAAAGTGCCTGGAATAAGCTGGCAACTACCACCAGCAGCAAAAAAATCAGGATTATTTTGATAAACATTACCGGCGCTCCATGAAGGACAGTGAGAATTTAACAGGAAAGTATCCAGGCAGAATTTCAATTAGAAAAAATGTTTAATAAGACGCTTAACACAACCAGGCGGTACCGGATACAAAAAACGCCGCAACAGATCATGGGAACCAAAAGCTATGACAATTATAGCGTTTAATCGTCCATGGGTAATTCGTTGGCATTGGCTACTGGTAAATCTGGTCGCGGTTGCAGTTTTATTATCGCTTTCGGTTTGGCAATGGCAACGCGCCGCGCACAAGCAAGCGAATCTCACGAGTATTGCTCAGTGGCAAACACAGCCATCCATCCCCTTAACTGAACTTATAACCCATCAACAAAGAAATGGCGACACACCGGTCAACGATGGCCGGACAATTAGCTTTGCCGGGCGCTGGATATCTCCCTTCGTGTGGTTGCTGGATAACCAAATTGTAAAAGGTCGCCAGGGCTATGATGTGTTGGTTCCGGTCCGACAGGACGATTCGTCGCCGCAAAGCGCTATCGTTATTGTTAATCTTGGTTGGGTTGCTGCACCGGCGACGCGTAGCGAACTACCTGAGGTTAACATCGCCGGTGAGTTAATTGTGCAGGGCATTTATCGTGCCCGCGTAGATGGACTATTGCTCGGGAAAAACCTGGAAGATAAGGGCACCTGGCCTATGCGTGTACAAAAAATAGATACACAAGCATTTGCAACCTATTTATCTGATGACCTGATCAGCGGTGTTATTTACCAGCAGGGTTATTCCCCATTTATTACGCATTACAATCCTGTCGTTCTTCCCCCTGAACGACATAGGGCCTATGCGCTCCAATGGTTGCTGCTCGCGATAGCTGCTATTGTTGTTGGTGTGGCATGTGCAAAGAGCAGTGGGATAACCATCATTGAACGGATGCAGGACGGAGCAGAATAATGAATGCAAAACGATTTTTTTTATTATTCTTGTTATGTGCGCTGGTGCCTTTGGCGACGGCAAAACTCAGTTTGTCGTTGGGATGGTTTACTGCGGGCGCAACCAACAAAGGATTATGGATGGCGCACGAAGCACAATTAATACCTGCAATGACCACCGGCGATTTGCATTGGACAATTGCTTATATAAGCACAAAGGAATGCAAGCAAAATTGCCTGGAGGCATTAACGCTACTGCAACAACTCTATACCGGGTTGGGCCGCAAGCAACTGGGTGTACAAACAATGTTTATCAACGGCGGGTCGGGCCACGGTCATTTGCAGCAGTCGTTCCCTGGTTTAAAAATCCGTTCTTCACCGGAAGACCTTGCGCCATTTGAACATCACTTCGTCATTATCAACCAACACGGCATTGCGCTGTTACGCTATCCCCTTTCCGGCTCACCCGCACGGGTGGCCAGCGACCTTCGCAGCGATCTGCTGCGCCTGTTTAATTATGACCGGAGCCGGTTATGATAAAAAATTTTTTTTCGGCTCCTCTCCAAATATATTTTCAACGTTTGGTCAATGTCGCGATAGTAATGACATTATTGGTAATAGGCTTGGGCGCCTACACCCGGCTAACTGATGCCGGATTGGGTTGCCCGGATTGGCCAGGATGCTATGGGAAATTAACAGCACCATTGCACGATGGGCATATTGCCGAGATCCGGGAAACATTTCCGGGTGCGGTGGTTGAACCACATAAGGCATTGAATGAAATGTTGCATAGATATGTTGCAGGAATGCTCGGGCTGTTGGTGATGATGTTGGTTATTGGCAGTTTTATCCTGAAACGTTGGCGCATCCTGTGTGGCTTGTTGGGCGGGTTAATTATTTTGCAGGCGCTATTGGGTATGTGGACGGTAACGCTTAATTTAATTCCACTGGTAGTCATGGCCCACTTGCTGGGCGGGTTTTTATTATTCAGCTTGCTGGTATTGCTCCGTCTGGAACTACTTGCAGAAAAATTTCCCTTTATACCGGAACCGCAGTTGCGTCCTTTTTTACCGTTTGCCTATGTCGGGTTGTGCATCCTGCTGCTACAAATAGCCTTGGGAGGATGGACTTCTGCCAATTACGCAGCCCTGGCCTGTACACAATTGCCACTGTGCGAAGCTGGTTGGCAAACACGATTTTCGTTGGAATCCATTTTTCATTTGCCGCTGGGACATGAAACTTATGAATACGGTGTGTTGCCCTATGAAGCGCGGATGAGCATTCACATTGCCCATCGTTTTGGCGCGATGCTGACAATGATTATCCTGGCCAGTCTGTTGATTGGATGTTGGCGCCGGGCGCAAAGCGTTGCGGTCAAAAAATTAATGCTGGTAATAGGCGCGATATTAATTATGCAAATTACGTTGGGGGTTTTGAATGTCTATTGGCATTTACCCTTGATAAATGCGGTGGCCCATAACCTGGTCGCCGCCAATTTATTGATGCTGCTTGTTGCATTTGCCCAGCAGTTACATAAGCGTACAAAACCGCTTGCAGCCAGCGATAGGAATGTTGTTTCAGTTGCATCTGTCAGTCACTGATAATTATTGGGTTCGTGCACCGGAGGTGCGTATGACTTCTGAAAAATTGATACTGCCGCTGAATGTCCGCAAGGAATTTTTTGTGCTATGCCGCGACTATTATCAGCTTACCAAACCCAAAGTGGTGGCATTGCTGGTGCTGACAGCCTGGGTGGGGATGATGTTAGCAACCCCCGCACCACCGAACGTAATAAAAGTATTGCTGGCCAGTGTTGGCATTGCGCTGGTATCGGCGGCGGCGGCGGCATTTAATCACGTGCTTGACCAAAAAATTGATGCGCAGATGGCACGTACTTATATGCGTCCCTTACCCAAGGGACGGCTAACTACCTATCAAGCTGTTTCTTTCGCATGTGCCTTGGCCGTTGGTGGTTTTACGATCCTCGGCGCCTGGGTTAATTGGCTCACTGCCTGGTTGACCTTGCTGGGTTTGTTCGGCTATGCGGTGGTTTATACCCTGCTGTTAAAGCGCGCGACGCCGCAAAATATTGTTATCGGCGGCATTGCCGGTGCATTGCCTCCGGTATTGGGCTGGAGTGCAATCACAGGGCAGGTGAACGGTGAAGCGCTTTTATTAATGATGATTGTATTCACCTGGACACCACCGCATTTTTGGGCCCTGGCGATCCATCGCGTGAACGATTATGCGCGCGCTGGTATTCCTATGATGCCAGTGACCCACGGCATTGCATTTACCAAAACATTGATTGTGTTATACACGCTTTTATTGGCGTTGGTATGCCTGCTGCCTTATTTGGTTGGCATGAGTGGATTAATATATTTGTGTGGCGCGATACTGCTCAATGCAAAATTTATTGCACATGCATGGCAATTAAAATTTAGCGCGGATGGTGAATCGGCAATGAAAACGTTCCGTTTTTCCATTGTGCATTTAATGTTGTTGTTCCTGATATTGCTGGTGGACCATTATGCTTATTGGAATCTTGAAATGCTGGTTTCCCAGGCTTCTTTTTCTGGTACTCGCAACCCATAGCGCAATTGCCGCTACTCAATTGCAAATAGATAAGGCCTGGGTGAACCTCGCACCACCGGGCGCCAGGGCTAACGCGGCCTATTTGCACATCCATAATCCCGGTGACTCGCCGGTAGTTATCCAATCTGTATCGGCGGATTGTTGTAAAGAATTGGTGCTGCATCGCACCTATTACGAGCATGATAAAGCAGTTATGGAGCACCTGGATCAATTGAGTATTCCCGCTAAAGGAAAAGTGGTTATGAAGCCTGGTGGATTGCATATTATGTTACTGGAAGCGGCATCACCCCTGAAGATCGGTGACAAAGTGGAATTGAATTTGCACTTTTCCAGCGGTACACAACAAACGATTTCAGTTCCGGTAATAGCCCATGGTGATTAAAGTATCGCGCACGCTAATAATTTTAATTGCGTTTGCCTGTTTGGTATTGGGGGCGTTCAGTGCAAAACAATTATTTGCCGCATTTATTGATAAACCGGTAACCCTGGCCAGCTTGCAATTATTACCTGAGCCCAAGCCATTGCCGCAAGTAATGTTGCGCACTGCAATGGGCGAACCATTTACGCGTGAGAAATTCCAACGGCAATGGAGTTTGGTTTTTTTTGGTTTTACTTCCTGTCCAGATTTTTGCCCACTGGAATTACACAAACTCAGTAAATTATTAAAAATGGCGCGTGGGAATGGTAATGATTTGCAGGTGATTTTTGTCAGTGTGGACCCGGAGCGGGATTCTGCGGAGCGCCTGGCCGAATACCTGGCCTTTTTCCATCCGCACATAATCGGCTTGCGCGGTGATAATCCTGCGGTTGCCAATTTTGCGCGGTTCTTTGGTGCTGCTTATGAGCGTACGGCAATTATCGACAACAAAGTATTGAGCGTTCCCGCTGGCGCAGCTATGCCTGCCATCGCCGGGGAGCAGTATCAGGTTAACCATTCAACACGCGTGTTCGTGGTGGACTCGCAAGCGCAGTACATTGGCTCAGTAGCCAATACCGAGTCTGCCGAATTATTGTGGGCTGATTTACAGAAACTCCTTTAGCGTTAGCAGTTATCGCGACCGGAATTTTTGAACTGGAATTATTCTAATGCGGTGAATGAAGTCTGTGGACCAAGGTCCTATACTGATACACACGCAGATGTTGAGGCGCTTTTTAGAATAATAATCCCTGTTTTCTGTAATGCTTCAGTTTTACTGCCTTGCAGAAAACAATTCCATAAATGAAGTTGCTGGAGGCAGGATATGATTTCGCATGTTGCCGGTCTGTTTACGCATCCCCATCGCGAATGGGAAGAAATTCGCGATACCCAGGAAAGTATTTCCCACCTTTATTTTGCCCATGTGCTTTTCCTTGCGCTCATTCCACCGGTTTCCATGTACATCGGCACCACCAAGGTGGGATGGACCATTGGCAATGGCGCGCCGGTAATGTTGACTGAATCCAGTGCTGCGCTCATGAGTACATTGATGTATCTGGCCATGCTTGCCGGGGTGGCGATAATGGGGGCGTTCATTAATTGGATGTCACGCACCTATGACACTTCACCTGGCCTTGCGCGTTGTATTGTGTTTGCCGCATACACAGCTACGCCGCTATTCGTTGCGGGGCTTTGCGCACTTTATCCCAATGTTGTCCTGACTATGCTGGTGGGGATAGTTGCAATTTTTTATACCGTATATTTGCTTTACATGGGTATTCCGATTTTTATGAATATTCCGGAGGATGAAGGTTTTATTTATTCCAGTTCGATTCTCACCATCGGCCTGGTGATGCTGGTTTCAATTATGGCAATCAGCGTATTGATTTGGAGTTTTGGTTTTGGGCCTGCCTACATTACCTAGTTAAAATTCCCTATTGATGCTATTCCCGTTATATTTCATATAATTATAGACATTTCTCCCAAAATCAGCTGAAATTACATTAATGCCTGAGCCGCTTGCGTATGTATAGCGGCTTTTTTCTGCTTACCCATCGGCATTACATCTTTTCCACTATCAATAGATGCTGAATCCCAAGGCCACCCTTTATTGGGCCTTGCTCGGAATATGCATAATTAATATTACGGTGATGTATGGATTTATCCATTTTCAGGGGGCCGTTGCGCAATAGGCTTCCCGAATTGTTAATTCTAATATTTATGATTTTACTGTTAGGAATAAATTTATCTTTATTTCTGCAGGTTGATATCTGGCGTCAGGATTCCATGTACTACGTGACAGGATACGGTGACAAATTGGCACAGGAAGGACGCTGGATAAATTATTTATTCTTCAAGTTTTTACGCATATTACCTGGTGAGATAGCACTATTGGTGAGTTATGGTTGCATATTAAGCTTCGCATATTGTGTTGCCCATAGAGTGGCGAACGATATTTATTTTTCTCTGGCGTTTGGTATTTTATGTGTATTGATTCCAGTGTTGCCAGCGCAGTTACAATGGCCTGAAACACTTCTATTGGCGTTCATTCTGCTTGCTCTATCCCCCTGTATACAAAGAACATTACCTGATCATTATTTCTTTCCATTAATGGGAATATTATTTTTTGGAACCTTTAGTGCGTTTTATTTTTTAATGCCTTTATTGTTTTTACACAATCTCAAATTTTCTTATTTCTGGCGATTGATGGCTTATTGGATAGGATCATTTGTCGTGGCTTATCTGGCTACTCAATTAATAATCTATTGTTTTACTGGAAACGCAATGCAGATTGCAGGGTGGAGGAATCCACATTACGTGGTAGATGTTGCTAGCTTAATAGATAACCTGGTGCGAGTTGCCTCATCGTTAGCAGCCCATTGGAGTAAAGCTCAGGAGTTTTTAAGGCGGGACGTAGTTGCTGTACTTGCATTGATTGCATTTACTGTTGCCATTATTAAAAAACAATACATGACTTTGATCATTGCAATGGTTTCCGGTCTTGGAATTTATGTTTCGGTGGTCCCTGTTGGTATATATATCCAGGAGCGAACTACATTGTGTGTGTTTATTGCGTTATTTGCCGCGTTTTTTGTATACAGTTATCAATCTCGCAGAGCATTGTTGGCGATGATGGTAATCATGTTTTTGTTGGCAATCCGCTTGGCTGCCACCAGCTATGAAGGCATTAGCTGGTATAAAACATACACTGATATCTTGCTTAGACAGTTTGCTAAAGCCATTCCTTATCAACCGGAAGAGGTCGAACGAGTATTTGTTGCGGTTGAATGGGCTGAGGTGCAATCGGTATTTCGAGCGGTTGAAGCCAGGATAAAGCCGAAGAATCTTCTGTCTGAGGGGATGGCTCCTCCGCTCAATTGGATTTCGACACTGAAATACATGGGATATAACAACATTCGGATTTGCATTGGTTTGCAAGGTTGGGATTGCGATCAGGTCAGGGAATACTATGAGCGACGAATGGAGTTTAAACAAGATCAGGGGGTATTTATCAGCCATCGTTTGCCGAGTGGGGATTTGTTACTCATGCTTAATCCGCGAGAGCGGCCTTGATGGGGACCTTTGGGTCACGGTATCTGTATAACCTGCTATTAAGGCCCTTTCCGGGCCTTAATAGCATTTAACGGCTATTTTAATAGGGCAAAAACCTCTGACGCCGCTGCCAGGGTAACGCGAATATCCTCATCGGTATGTGCCGCCGACATGAATCCCGCTTCATAAGATGCCGGGGCTAAATAGATGCCGCGTTCCAGCATACCGTGGAAAAATTTATTGAAGCGCGGGATATCGCACGCCATCACTTGTTTAAAGTTGGTAACTTTTTTCTCACGGGTAAAGAAAAATCCAAACATGCTGCCAACGTGGTTTGTTGTGAACGGAATACCGGCAGCATCGGCACGTTGTTGTAAACCTTCGACCAATTGCGTTGTGCGTGCACAAAGGTTTTGGTAGAAATCCGGTTGTTCCAATAATTCCAATGTTTTCAATCCTGCCGCCATGGCAACCGGATTTCCGGATAATGTGCCTGCCTGGTACACGGGGCCGGAGGGGGCGATCATTTGCATGATGTCGCGGCGGCCACCGAATGCGCCCACGGGCATACCGCCGCCAATAACTTTGCCAAGTGTGGTGATGTCCGCTTTAACTCCATAGTGTCCTTGCGCACCTGTATGGCTGACACGAAAGCCGGTCATGACTTCATCCAGGATTAAAATGCTTCCGTATTGATCGCAAACTTCGCGCAGGCATTCCAAAAATCCTGCTATGGGTGGAACGCAATTCATATTACCAACAACCGGTTCAACAATAATGCACGCAATGTGGTCGCCGAGTTTTTTAAAGCATTCGCGCACTTGGTCTATGTCGTTGTAATCAAGGGTGATGGTGTGATCTGCCAGTACAGCGGGCACACCGGGTGAGCTTGGGACGCCGAGCGTTAACGCACCTGAACCGGCTTTGATAAGCAATGAATCCGAGTGGCCGTGATAGCAGCCTTCGAATTTAATAATTTTGTCCCGCTTGGTGAAGGCGCGCGCTAAACGGATTGCACTCATGGTTGCTTCCGTACCTGAGCTGACAAAACGCACCATATCCATGCCGGGCATAAGTGTGCACAGTTTTTCCGCGAGCGTCGTTTCACGCTCTGTGGGCGCGCCAAAACTTAATCCATGTTGTGCAGCCTCAATGACAGCGTTAATGACCTCCGGGTGCGCATGGCCCAATACCATCGGTCCCCAGCTTTGCACGTAATCAATATAACGTTTGCCATCGGCGTCCCACACATAGGCGCCTTGTGCTTTTTCAAAAAATACCGGTGTTCCACCCACGGCTTTAAATGCGCGAACCGGTGAGTTAACTCCGCCGGGGATATGTTTCTGGGCTTGTAAAAATAATTCTTCTGAGCGGCTCATAGGGGTCCTTAATCATTTTTAAGCTGGTTGAATCGTTGTGCTTGCAGATGGATGTCCGCAACATTAAACAGGTCATGGCAAATCGCGAGTTTGTCGGCGCCCGCGTCTAACAATATATGTGCGTTATCCAATGTAATACCGCCGATCACGACAATCGGCATGTGCGGAAATTTCGTTTTGGCTTCGCTGATTAACGTGAATTTTGCAGGGCGCGCGTGAGGCTTGGTATGCGATGGAAAAAATCGCCCGAAGGCGATATAACTCGCGCCGTCATCAATGGCTTGTTGTGCAAGGGGGAGTGAGTCATGGCAAGTGACTCCGATAATTGCATGCTCACCCAATAATTGCCGCGCAGCCCGCACGCTTCCGTCATCCTGGCCCAGGTGTACTCCCCGGGCATTGGTTTCCAGCGCGAGCTGTACATCGTCATTCACAATCAGCGACGCCTGGTACTGGTTACACAAGGCAACCAATTGGTGCGCGTCACGCCGCCGCTGTTCCGCATCACTGGATTTATCGCGATATTGAATCCATTTGCATCCACCTTGTAATGCGGCTTCGACGCCGGTAAATAATTTATCGCCGGGCAGCAATTGTGAATCGGTGATCGCGTAAAGGATGCTCATAATGCACTCTTAAAAGGGTTTGACTACCACCAGGATGACTATGCCGATTAACAAAAACACCGGCAATTCATTGAACACACGAAAAAATTTATGGCTTTTGGTGCAGCGGTCATCGCGCAATTGCTTGAAGTACACGACGCAAGCGTGATGGTAAACAGTTAACAGCGTGACTAGCCCGAGTTTGCACCAATACCAGATTTGCGTGGAGTAATAATCCCACAGCAACCAGCTCATCCAGATGCCGAAGGTAAACGTGGCAATCATTGCAGGGTTGGCAATACCGCGTAAAAGTTTGCGCTCCATAATTTTAAAACGTTCGCGGCTGATCTCGTCGCCACTCATGGTGTGATAAACAAACAAGCGCGGCAAATAGAAAAGCGCGGCCATCCAGGAGATCACGGAAATAATGTGGAAGGCTTTTATCCAGATCATTTATTTTTCCCAATGCTGATGTTATCCCGCACCGGCGGAATAACAGGTCGTATTAATGGCGACGTTAAATTCGGTAATAACTATCAATTTTTTCCCGGCTGATAATCCCCAACGGTTGGTGATCATCGGTCAGTGATTCTACCCAAAGCACATCAACCTGGTGGCGATTCATTAACTCCAGGGCTTCATATAAATTCGCATCGGCCGGGATGCGGGCTAAATCATAACGCCGCGCCGGTATTTCCTGGAGGTTGATTTCAGTAATTTGTGAATCGCATGGCTCAGGTAGTTTTTGCAGGTGAGCAGCCAGGTCGGCCGGTTGTAATAGCTGTTGGCTGTCGCGCAACAAAATCCAGTGTGGATGGTGATTCAATATTTGTTCTGCGGCATTGCGGACAATTAAAGCAGGGGCTTCCGCCAGGTGACGATCCATTAGCCCGCGCACACCGGTGCGGCCCAATAATTGTTCCATCGCTTCTGTGTTGCGGAATTTTCCCTGGATTCGCAATACGTGCTGGAAAAGTCCATCGCAACCGAAGGCCCAGCGCGTGCAAAGGCACGCCGCAATGACTACCAACATGCTCGGAAAAATAATATTCGGGTTATAGGTGAGCTCCAGGATGGCCATCATGGCGGCAAGCGGCGCATTCAGTGTCGCTCCCATCATGGCGCCCATACCGAGGATTACATAAAAGCCGATGGCGCTGGCGGAATCCGGCATGATCATCTGTGCCAGGGTTCCAACAGCACCGCCAACGCAAGCGCCGATAAACAATAACGGACCCACTACACCACCCGGCATTCCCACACCGAGGCTAATAGAGGTCGCGAAAAGTTTGGTTGTTGCAATCGCGAGCAAAAGCCAGAAGCCAATCTCGCCATTCAGGGCGCTACCTATAGTGTCGTAACCAACACCCATGATTTGAGGAGTCCATAGCGCACAGGTTCCGGTGAGCAATCCAGCCACTGCGAAACGCAACACAATCGGTCGCTCCAAGGCCCAACGGCAAGCGCGGCCGTGCATACGGATATAAGCTGTGGCGAAAACCGCCATTGCCAGACCCACCGACGCCATAAAAGGCAGCTCACGCAAATCGCCCATTACTGATTGGGCATTCACAAACGCAATCTCGGAGCCGAAGGCAAGGCGCGTCATGGTCGCCCCGGCTACCGCCGCCAGGGTGACAGGGATAAAACCCGCAATGGTGTACTCCATCATCACCACTTCCATGGCAAAGATGACGCCCGCCATTGGGGTATTGAAACAGGCGGCAATGGCGGCGGCGACACCGCATCCTGCCAATGGGCGAAGCGAATTTGCGGGCAGCTTCAACCATTGCCCCAGTAAACTGCCGGTGCCCGCACCCAGGTGTACCGCCGGCCCTTCGCGCCCGACCGATTGCCCGGTGAGCAAGCAGGCAGCACCACCAAAGAACTGGTTGGCAAAATTGCCCGCCGGCATGCGGCCCTGGTGATTTTGCAAGCGATCCATCACATGCCCGATGCTGGTGGCATGGTGGCGCTTATCGACACACTGCAGGACCAATCCCAGGATTAATGCCCCGGTGAATGGCAGGGTTAGGTGTGCCAGGTTGCTGATAGCTTCGAAATTCTCATGGTGATGTGGCAGGAAATAGCCAAGCGGGATTTCTACCGCCCAGCGAAACAACACAATAATCGCCCCGGCAATAATCCCAGTAAGCAGACCCAGCAAGGTCAGGTGGGGCAGGGAATCACCACCCGCCAATTTGTCTCGTAATGATTCTGTGCCGCGCTTTAGAAATTGCTTGGTTGCCGGAGCAGCGGGAAGGTTGGACACAAAGGGTTCCTATAGGTAATTAACTATCGAGCAAAATGGAGGAAGCTTTTACTTTCGATTTACTGGCAAGGCTCTTATGATAGCCGTCTTTCGTTATTGTCAGAATTAGGTCGTCAGCATAACAACTGCCGGGGTTTAATTCCTAGCGCTACGGCGGATTGTCTTTTTGTTTTAGGAGGTTGAGGTGATTAAAGCAGCCATCGTTGGTGGAACCGGTTATACGGGTGTGGAATTGCTGCGTTTGTTGGCTAAGCATCCACACGTAAAGGTTACGGTAATTACCTCTCGCGCCGAAGCCGGTGTGAAAGTAGCGGATATGTATCCCAGCTTGCGCGGTCATATCGACCTGGCATTTACCGAACCGGATGTAGCGGTATTGGGTGAGTGCGATGTGGTTTTCTTCGCCACTCCACACGGCGTCGCCCAAAATATGATGGGCGCCTTGATGAATACCAAAGCGCGTATTATCGATTTATCCGCCGATTTTCGTATCCGCGACGTTCCCTTGTGGGAAAAGTGGTACAACCAAACACACGGTGCGCCTGATCTGGTCCCCCAGGCTGTTTACGGTTTGCCGGAGGTTAATCGCGACAAGATCCGCACCGCCAGGCTGGTGGCTTGCCCCGGCTGTTATCCGACCGCGACCCAATTGGGTTTCTTGCCGTTGATTGAGAACAATTTGGTTGATCCAACGCGCCTTATATCGAACGCCGCCAGCGGTGCCAGCGGCGCCGGTCGCCAGGCAAAAATCGATAATTTGTTAATGGAGATCAGCGATAGCTTCAAGGCCTACGGAGTAGCGGGTCATCGCCACTTGCCGGAAATCGAGCAGGGCTTGCGCGATGTCCAGCCGGCGGGTGCCCCTCCGGTATCCCTGACATTTGTGCCGCACTTGCTGCCGATTATCCGCGGTATACACGCGACCCTTTACGCCACCGCATTGGATGCCGACAAACTGCCCGATTTACAGAAACTCTACGAGCAACGTTACGCCAGTGAACCATTTGTGGATGTGTTGCCGGCGGGTGAATTGCCACAAACGCGAAGTGTGAAAGGTTCAAATGTGTGCCGTATCTCAGTGTTGCGCCCGCAACAACGCGATACTGTCGTCGTACTCTCGGTTATCGACAACCTCACCAAAGGTGCGTCAGGCCAGGCGATCCAGAACATGAATATTATGTTCGGTTTTGATGAGAAAGCCGGTTTGGATGTAGTGGCGTTGATGCCGTGATTCTGTGCGGAGCGGGTAAGTTCGCCGCTCCGCGAATAATAACGACGAAGCAATGACATTTATGGCCAAAGTTAAAGGCTCTCCCGTTTATCGCCTGAAAGTTGTTCCCCATCGCCCGGTAAAAACGGTATTGGCGGCCCTTTTATGTATATCACTGATGGCTGCCTTGCTGGCGGTAACTTATCGCTACGCGCAGTATCGAACGGGTGGCGAGCGACTGACGCTGCAAGAAGCCGACGAATTGCGGGCGCAATTGGAGAAGGTTACCGGGGATGCGGCTGAGTTGCGCCGGGAGGTGACCCGCTTGCAAGTCAGTGCGGAAGTCGATCGCCGGGCGGGTGAGGACATGCGCAAGCGATTGGTGGTGTTGCGTGAGGAAAAAGCGGCTTTAACTCGGGACATTGAGGTGTTCCGGATTATGACCTCAGACAAGAACAAGAATCCCAAGGGAATCAGTTTTGGGGTTTTCTCGGTGGCAGCCCTGCCGGATAACAAACATCAACTCAAGTTGGTTGTGCAAAAACTGGCTGAAGGTGACGATGACTTTGCCGGTCAATTGCGATTTTTCATCGTAGGGCAGCGCGATGGCCAGGAAGCGAAGATATCCCTGCATGAATTGGTTATATCCACAGTGGGCGTCGAACCCATGACTGAAAATATCCCTTTAAATTTCAAGTTTTTCCAAAATATCGAAACGGAAATTGTATTGCCGGAGGGTTTTGTTCCCTCGCGGGTTGAGTTAGCTGTGAAATCAGATAACCGACTCAACCCGGTAACGGTGGAAAGGCAGCTTGAATGGCCAGAAACCAAATAGCCTCTGCTAAGGAGCAATAAATGGCGTTTTCGAATAACCACACATTAATTTCCCGTGCGACCCGCGTAAACGGTGATCTGCACTTTACCGGTGAACTGCAAATAGAGGGTAAGGTTACCGGTAATATCTACTCTGATAATGAGAAGGACGCAAAGTTGGTCATTGCCGATACCGGTCTGATCGAAGGTGAAATCCGGGTGCCTGTCGTTATCGTTAACGGCAAGGTGCTGGGTAATATCCATTCCAGCAAACACCTGGAATTAGCCGCCAAGGCAAATGTCACCGGTACAGTTCACTATAATTCCATCCAGATGGTTAAGGGGTCCCAGCTCAACGGCTCCATGGTAAATAATCAACAGCAACCGGTGGACACGGTTGTAGATATACAGGCAGCCAAAGCTTAATAGTTGACTGTTTTACTCAGGTAAAGGGATAATATTTCTCACTCGAAATGTCGAGCCAGTTGTTATCCGGAGTTGTTATGTCTACCGCTGAAATCTATATTCCTGAAGTTGTTACCGTTACCGATAGTGCAATTGCCAAGGTTCGGAGTTTGATCGAGGAAGAAGATAATCCCGACTTGAAATTGCGGGTATATGTGACCGGCGGCGGTTGTTCAGGCTTCCAGTATGGCTTCACATTTGATGAAGCTGTTGCGGATGATGATTCCATTGTTGAGCGCGATGGCGTGAAAGTTGTGGTCGATGCGATGAGTTATCCTTACCTGGTTGGTGCACGGGTGGATTATGAAGAGGGGTTGCAAGGCTCTAAATTTGTAATCCAAAACCCGAATGCATCCAGCACCTGCGGATGTGGTTCATCGTTCAACATCTAATTCCTTTCAAGCGTAATAGACTCCCCCTAAAATCACCTCCCGTTTGGCTCCGGTTACTGCACAAAGGTTGCCGGGGCGATGATTTATAGTTTGTTGTGCTAACCAGGCAAAAGCCATTGCTTCAATCCATTGGGGATCGATCCCGCAGCCCGCGGTGGTTGCCAGGTTACATGCTGGCAGCAAACACTGAATACTTTGGAGCAATTGCTTATTAAATGCGCCGCCGCCGCAGAGGAAAATTTCTTTGGGGGTACCGAGGGATTTAATGCTGTCGCTAATGGACCTGGCTGTCAGACTGAGTAATGTCGCCTGTACGTCCCCTTGCTTTGGCGGGGTGGGCAATGCTTGCAAATGCCGGGTCAGCCAATCGCGATTAAAATATTCGCGGCCAGTGCTTTTAGGGAATGGGCGTTTAAAAAAAGGGTCACTCAGTAAACCTGACAGTAATTCAGGTATTGTTTGACCCGATCCCGCCCAGGCTCCGTCCCGGTCAAAAGCTTGTTGGCGATGTTCCTGAATCCATAAATCCATTAATACGTTACCCGGTCCTGTATCGAAGCCGATCACTGCGCCATTCGCGGGTAGCCAGGTAATGTTGGCCATGCCCCCGATATTTACGATTACACGATCCACAACCGGGGAATGAAATACAGCATGATGAAACGCGGGTACCAGAGGGGCGCCTTGCCCGCCAGCCGCCATATCGCGCCGGCGGAAATCGGCCACGGTGGTAATACCGGTTAATTCTGCAATGACATTGGGGTCGCCAATTTGTAGCGTGAAAGTACCCGCAGGGGAACCTGGAGGGCGATGGCGAATAGTTTGACCGTGACTTCCGATTGCAACTATATCGTTGCTGGTTAATCCTGCCTGGGCGATTAGCTCTAAAGCGCATTCAGCGAATTTTCTTCCCAAGGCGATATCCAGTTGGCCCATTCGATCAATTTCATTATCTCCCGGCAGGGAAATAGCATGGATTTGGTCGCGGAATGGCTTGGAAAATGGCAGGGTGTAATGGGTAACAAGTTGTGGGCTTGGTTGCATATCAACCAGCGCTGCATCTATACCATCAGCGCTGGTGCCAGACATCAAACCTATATAGAGCTGGCGTTGAGACATGGAATTAAAGATTAATTGGTTTTGTTGCCACTTTTAGCCACTGCCACCTGTGTGGTGGATTTGTATTCGTCCAGCTTGGCAAAAAGTGGGCGGGTCGTTTCATTGAAGCGCGCCAGCTCGGCTCTTTCAATACCGATTGATTTGGGAAGCGGCACTGTCACCGGATTACGGACTTGGCCGTTGACATGGAACTCATAATGCAAATGCGGCCCGGAAGCCAGACCTGTAGAACCAACGTAACCAATTACATCGCCTTGGCTCACGCGCGCACCGGGTTTCATTCCCTTGGCAAAACTGTTCATATGTCCATAAAGGGTTTCTATACCTTGGCCGTGTTGAATGACCACGCAATTACCATAACCACCCTTGCGACCAGCAAAAGCCACCTTCCCATTACCTGTTGCGCGAATCGGGGTGCCTCTCACAGCCGCATAGTCGGTACCTTTATGGGCGCGAATGATATGAAGCACGGGATGCTTGCGGGCCAGGTTGAAATGAGAGCTTATGCGGGCAAATTCAATTGGAGTACGGAGGAATGCCTTATGCATGCCGCGACCGTCAGGTGTGAAGTAATTACTTACGCCATCCTTATCCGTATAGCGAACCGCCTGGAAGGTTTTACCGGCGTTGGTAAATTCAGCAGCCATGATCTTGCCGGTACCAATCTTTTTCCCATTCAGGAATTGTTCTTCGTACATGACTTTGAAGCTGTCACCTTTTTGGATATCGAGTGCAAAATCGATGTCCCAACCAAAAATATTAGCTAGCTCCATTGTGAGGTTGCTGGGCATTCCCGCACGCTTCCCGGCCATATAGAGCGAGCTATCAATGGTTGCCTGGCGAAAGGCGTGTTTTACATCGGGTTTAAGGGCGGTTTCCTTGCTATCAAACCCTTTAGGTGTGCGGTTGAAGCTAAGGCTGTTCAGCTCGTCGATAACATAATTCAAGCTTTGGAGTTTTCCCTCCTCAACCAAAAAAGCCATTTTTTGGCCGGGGCGAATATTGCGCAGGTCTTTGGCTTCTTTCGCTTCACTGAATAACTCATAAATCGCGCGGTCGTTAAGGCCGGCACGTTTAAAAATAATGGATAAATTATCGCCATTTTGAACCGTAAATTCTTTCCAGGGGGAGGGTTCTGGCTCTATCACAACGACTTTCTGCGGCTCCGGAACTGCGGCTACTTCCTGGATAATGGCTTCGACGGGCAGGATGGCAATTGGTGTTGCCTGTGTTTCAGTGCCTTGAATGCGCAGCCCCGGAATGTTGGCGCTTTCAATCAGGGCATCGCTTGGATCGTTATTATCTCCGGTAACAATAAGCGCTATCACACCAGCGGATAATGCAGCCGCCGCCAGCAAATGATGCCTGGGCAGGTGGGCTGAGAGGGTCGATCGGAGGGTATCGTAATAATTCTTTATTCGCGGCATAGATAATGACGTCTTTCTTTATAGGGATGTGATCCAAGAAAAAGCATTTATAGCAGAAAAAAAAGCCCTTAACACCCCAAAATTTCATCTGGATGCAACAAGTCTTTGCTTTAACCTTGAAATTGAGGCCGGATCAGGTATCTTGGCCGCCTTTTTGTTCCTAATCGAAACACAATTCGGCCTTTGATTGGTGGGTTATGACGGCAATTGATAAGAATTTCCTGCAGGAGTTGCAGGACCGCGGGCTCATCGCCCAAATGACAGGCGGTGAAGCTATTGTTGAGCACCTTAATTCGGGCAGTCGCACCCTTTATTGCGGGTTTGATCCAACGGCGGATAGCCTTCACATCGGTAGTTTGGTCCCGTTATTAATGCTCAAGCGCTTCCAATTGGCGGGTCACAAGCCCATCGCATTGGTTGGCGGGGCTACAGGGTTAATTGGTGATCCCAGCTTTAAGGCGCAGGAGCGCAAACTTAATACTCCCGACGTGGTTGCGTCCTGGGTCGGCAAACTAAAGCAGCAAGTCAGCCAATTTATCGAGTTTGATAACGGTGATAATTCCGCCGAGGTTGTTAATAACCTGGATTGGGTTGGAAATATCGATGTCCTGACTTTCCTGCGTGATGTCGGCAAGCACTTTTCTGTCAATAACATGATTAATAAGGAATCCGTCAAGCAGCGCATTGAACGTGAAGGTGAGGGGATATCATTTACTGAATTCACTTACATGTTGTTGCAGTCCTATGATTTCGCTGAGCTATACCAGCGTAACCATTGCACCCTGCAAATTGGCGGTAGCGATCAATGGGGAAATATCACGGGTGGCATTGATTTGACGCGCCGATTGCATGGGGCGCAGGTTTTCGGGCTTACCATGCCCTTGGTAACCAAGGCTGATGGGACCAAGTTTGGTAAAACCGAAACCGGAACTGTATGGCTTGATCCGGCGCGCACATCCCCTTATGCCTTCTATCAGTTTTGGCTGAATACCGCTGATGCAGATGCATATAAGTTCCTGCGTTACTTTACTTTCCTTACGGTTAATCAAATCGCGCAAATTGAGGCGGAGGATGCTGCCAGTGGCGGTAAACCTGAGGCACAAAGAATCCTTGCGGAAGAGGTCACCAGGCTTGTACATGGCGAAACTGGATTGCTTGCGGCGCAACGCATTACACAGGCATTGTTTAGTGATGAGTTGTCCAGTTTGAGCGAGGCGGATTTTCTGCAATTGCAGCAAGATGGGCTGCCATCATCAAAAATCGGGCGCCCACAATTAGATTCAATTCCGCTAACCCAGCTTTTAGCGGATGCTGAGCTTGCGGCCTCTGGCAAACAAATCAAGGATGCGCTTGCGAGAAGCGCTGTGCTGATTAATGGTGCAGTCAAATCGCTCGAGGACAATATGAAGGCTGCTGAATCTTTCGCTATCGCAAATGCATTTTTCGGGCGCTTTTATTTGGTTAAAGTTGGAAAAAAGAAATACCATCTATTCGACATTGGGTGATTTTTGTTCGTCTTGTTTTTTATGTAACCGGCAAAGCGAAAATCTTTATAAAGTGGTGTGAATAAAGCTTGCCTGGCTCCGGGTCGGTGCGTATAGTGCGCGACCTCGCCAGGGCGGCGTCACACCAGAGATC